>JAEUKZ010000269.1 GCA_016793045.1 Alphaproteobacteria bacterium | reverse complement strand
CCCGACGGCGACCGCGCCTGGCATGTCGAGGAAGGCCTGGTACAGCCACGCGAGCGGCGAATTGGCGAGAACGAGCGCGGCGACGGCGGCAGTGCACAGCACGATGCCGCCGGCCGCTTCCAGACGCAGAAAGTCGCGCAGCGCTGTCACCATCACCCGTCGTCCCTCCTCGATCCGGAACCGAACCACCCTCGCTTCAACCGCCGGGTCACGATCGGACGGTCATGCGTCGAACGCGACCAGCACGCCCCATCATCGGCCGGTCGAACGGCGCACAGTCGGCCATAAAACGACCACGCGTCGACCCGATTGTCGTACCGCGCACGTTTCGGAACATTCCGGCTCGTCGGCGCTGCGCCGGGCCGGCGTGGTCCCGCAGACCATTCGGCACCGACGATCCGCAACGATGCGCCGCCCAATTGCGGCAGCCTCCCGAACCGGTCAGGCGCAGGTCATGCCCAGCTATGCCGCGACCGGCGCGATCACTTCTTCGCCTGTTCGGCCTTGCTCGCGGCAAGGACCGGTTGATAGCCCGTGATCCGATCGAGCCAGGCAAGGGCGAGAGCGGATGCGATGAACGTGAGGTGGACGACCACGAGGACGAGCAGCTTGTCGTTCGGCAGCTCGGCATGATTGAGGAAGGACTTCAGCAGGTGAATCGCCGAAATCGCGATGATCGACACGGCAAGCTTGATCTTGAGCGAACCGGAGTCGAGCTTGCCGAACCAGGAAAGCTTGTCGGCAACCTCGGACAAATCGATCTTGCTGACGAAATTCTCGTAGCCCGAGATCACGACCATCACGATCAGGTTCGCGACCATCACGAGGTCGACCAGGGTCAGTACGCCAAGGATCACGTGCGATTCGTCGACGCCGATCGCCTTGTGGGCCAGTTCAACGAACTCGAACGCAAAACGGACGAGCAGGATGACGAGCGTACCGATCAGTCCGAGATAAAGCGGGACCTGCAGCCAGCGGCTGGCAAAGATCAACCGCTCGACGACTTTCTCCGCGTCCTTCATTGCATGTTCTCCTGACCGTCGCCCACCCACCGACCCGGTGCGGTCATTTCTTGCGCAGGAGGAACTCGCGCCCGACCTTGACCGACGGAACGCCGTCGTACTCGACGATGTCGGACGTCGCGTAGGTTTCCGTCCAGGTCTCGGGCAGGTACGAACCCGTGCCAATCGCATCAATCGGCGCCTGGGCGACGGCCATCGTCTTGCACTTCGCGGGCGTGAAGCCCGAGGAGGCAACGATGCGGACCTTGGGGAAGCCGGCCGCGTCGAGCCGTTCGCGCATGTGCCAGATGGCGGCCGCACTAACGCCCGTGCCGACGAGGTGGCGCAACTCGGTCTCCGAGCGATAGCCCCGGATTGCCTGTGGAGCATTGCGTTCGAGCACTTCGTAGCACTTTGCGAGGTCGAGATCCTCGACGTACCGCCCACCATGGGTGTCGAGGCGGACCCCGAGCTTGCCGCGCCGCGCGAGGTCGGGGAAGCGTCTGCAAACGGCGATCGCGTCCGTTACCTCGCGGCCGAAATAGTCGACCAGAACGGTGAGGTCTTGCGAGGGGAACGTCTCGTGCAGCATCTCGGCGGCCCGCACGGTCGAGCCGGCATAGCCGATCAGTGCATGCGGCATCGTCCCGCGTCCGGCAGCCTGGCCGAAATAGTGCGCCGTCGCGTCGGTCGCGTTGGCAATGAAGCCGGTCGCCCCGACCTCCCGCCGCGCCGCCGCGGAACCGACCGATGCGGCATAGGCCATCATCTCCGCCATCTCGCTGCCGGCGCAGTGGCGTGCATCCATGGCGATGAAGGCGACCTTCGGCAGGTCGACACACATCTGATAGGCGTTGTACGCCGCGACGCAGGCCGGTCCGAGCTTCTGCAGGTAGATCGTCTCGAGATCGACGAGATGGAAGAACGAACCCGTGATGTACATCATCGGCTCGCCCGCCCCCACCCATTCACCTTCGCGATGGCGCAGGTCGACGTGAAACTTCGTGCCGCGCGCGGCGGCGATCGCGTTGAGCCAATCGACGGCGAGCCGCGGCGTCGCGACGACAGGCCGTCGCATGAACACCGCATAGGTGACGGTCGTATCTCCGAACTTGCCGACGGTCGCCTTGGTCTTGTTGAAGTAGCAGTCGGTGAGCCGGCCAACCTCATCTGCAATCGGCCGCGGCGCCGCCTTGGAGGCTTTGACCGCGGAATGTCGCGGCGCCGACCGCCGCCGCGTCGTCACGATGCGGCGACGGCGCGACGCGGCTCAGCCCCGCGAGCCGCCTTGAGTTCTTCGGCGATCAGGAAGGCCAGTTCCAGCGACTGGCTGCCGTTGAGGCGCGGATCGCAATGCGTGTGATATCGGTCGCCTAGCGAATGCTCGCCGATCTCCTGCGCGCCCCCGATGCACTCGGTCACGTTCTGGCCGGTCATCTCGAAATGGACGCCGCCGCCGTGCGTACCTTCGGCGCGATGCACGGCCATGAAGCTGCGCACTTCCGAGAGGATCCGGTCGAATGGGCGGGTCTTGTAGCCGGTGCCCGACTTTACGGTGTTGCCGTGCATCGGGTCGCACGACCACACGACGTGCCGGCCTTCGCGCGCAACGCGGCGCACCAGGGCCGGAAGCTTCGCCTCGACCTTGTCGACCCCCATGCGCGCGATGAGGGTCAGGCGCCCAGGCTCGTTCTGCGGATTGAGCACGTCGATCAGCCGGATCAACTCGTCCGGATCGCTCGTCGGTCCGCATTTCATGCCGATCGGATTCTTGATGCCGCGGCAGAATTCGACATGCGCGCCGTCAAGCTGGCGGGTGCGATCGCCGATCCACACCATGTGGGCCGAGCAGCAATACCAGTCGCCGGTCGTCGAATCGATGCGCGTCAGCGCCTGATCGTAGGGAAGCAGCAGGGCCTCGTGCGACGTGTAGAATTCCGCCTCGCGCATCTGCGGCACCGCCGAGGAGTCGAGCCCGCACGCTTCCATGAAGGTCAGCGCCTCCGCGATCCGGTCCGCCAGTTCGCGGAAGCGCTCGCCGGCCGGACTGCGCTCGACGAAGCCGAGTGTCCAGCCGTGGACCCGATGAAGGTCCGCGTATCCGCCATGAGCGAACGCGCGCAGCAGGTTCAGCGTCGCCGCCGCCTGCGAGTAGACCTGCATCATCCGCTGCGGATCGGGCCGACGCGCCTCGGGTGTGAACTCGATGCCATTGATGATGTCGCCGCGATAGGAATCCAGCGTGACGCCGTCGATCGTCTCGGTGTCCGCGGAACGCGGCTTCGCGAACTGGCCCGCCATGCGGCCGACCTTCACGACCGGCAGACCGCCCGCGTACATCAGCACGACGGTCATCTGCAGTAGGACCTTGAAGGTGTCGCGGATGTTGTTGGCCGAGAACTCGGCAAAGCTCTCCGCACAGTCCCCACCCTGCAGCAGAACGGCCTTGCCCTCGGCAACCCGCGCCAGCGAAGCCTTCAGGGCGCGCGCCTCGCCGGCAAACACCAGCGGCGGAAAGCTCCGCAGTTTCTCCTCGACGGACGCAAGGGCGGCCGGGTCGGGATATTGCGGGACCTGGCGCAACGGGCGTGAACGCCATGATTCCGGGGTCCATTTCAAGGCCATGACCGTCATCCTTTCAGGGGCGCTATAGGTACCAGCCTTGGCTGCATGGACGCAACATGTGCCATGTCCAGGCGATCGGCGGAACGAAGTCCGTTTGCCATCACGTTGGCCCTGGGCTATTCAACCGCCCCATGCCCGAGCTGTTCAAGCTGATCGACGTCCTGGTCGACCCGCGCACCGTCGCGTTCGCAGCGCTTGTCATAGGCACGCTCGTGCTGTGGACGCGGCGCGACTGGATCGGGCGCGGCCTGATCACCGCGACCGTCGCGGTCGCCCTGCTGCTATCGGTCGTGCCGATCGGCTCCTGGCTTCTTGCTTCGCTCGAGAACCGCTTTCCGCCGCCCGAACAGCTCCCGGAACGTGTTGACGGGATCGTCGTCCTGGGCGGCGATTTCGATGCCGTGCTCGCGACGACCCGGCAGCGACATTCCTTCGGCGACACGAATCTGCCGCGCATCATGGCGATGGCGGAGCTCGCGCGGCGTTTTCCGGAAGCGCGGATCGTCTACTCCGGTGGTGCACCCGACGACGCGCATCCGTCGGCGACCGAGGCGCACAGCGCTGCCGACGTCCTGACGCTGTTCGGTATCGATCGCAGCCGCGTCACCCTCGAAGATCGCTCCCGCAACACTTACGAGAACGCGATGTTTTCGCTGCGCGTCGCGGCGCCCGAGACCGGCCAGACCTGGCTGCTCGTCACGTCGGCCTTCCACATGCCGCGTGCGATGGGCTCGTTCCGGCGCGCTGGGTGGCAGGTCATCCCCTACCCTGTCGACTATTGGACGGGTGCGCGGGCGAACTGGCGCGGCGCGTTCAGCTTCGACAGCGGATTGCGGCTGCTCGCACAGGCCACGAGGGAATTCGCCGCGCTCTTCCTCTACTCAACCTTTGGCCTGACCGACCAGATCATTCCGGGACCGCGCCCGGGCTGACGGCGCTACTGCGCCGCCTGGGCGATCGGCGGCTTCACCGGCTCTCGCATCAGCACGAACTCCTCCGCCGCCGTCGGATGGATCGCGATCGTGCGATCGAAATCGGCCTTGGTGAGGCCAGCCTTCACCGCGATGGCAAGCCCTTGAATGATCTCCGGCGCATCGGCGCCGACCATGTGGCAGCCGCGGACCCGGCCGGACGCGCGATCGACGACGAGCTTCATCAGTGTGCGTTCGTCGCGGCCGGACAAGGTGTGCTTCATCGGCCGGAACGCGGCCTTGTAGACGTCGACCTCGCCGATCGCGCGCGCCGCCTCTTCGGTCAGCCCCACCGTTCCGACCGGCGGCTGGCTGAACACAGCCGTCGGGACGTCGCGATGATCGACGGTCAGCGGGTTGTCATTGAACAGCGTTTCGGCCAGCGCCCGTCCTTCCGCGATCGCGACGGGGGTCAGATTTATGCGGTCCGTGACGTCGCCGATCGCGTATACGCCCGAAGCGGTCGTCTGCTGCCGCTCGTCCACCACAATCGCACCGCGCTTGTTGAGGTGCACGCCGATGCGGTCCAGATCGAGCCCTGCCGTGTTCGGCGTCCGCCCCGTGGCGTACATCACGACGTCCGCCTCGATCCGGGTGCCGTCATCGGTTACGACGATGAAGCTCTCGCCGGCGCGCTCGATCGCCACCACTTTCGTCGACGGGCGAATGGCGATGCCGTGCTTCTTCATCTCGCCCGCCAGATGCATCGCGACTTCGCGATCGAAGCCGCGCAGGATCTGGGGGCCACGGATGATTTCGGTCACGGCGACGCCGGCCGCCGCGAAGATTCCCGCAAACTCGACTGCGATATACCCGCCGCCGACGACGACCGCCCGGCGCGGCAACCGCGGCAGATCGAGCGCCTCGTCTGACGTGATCGCATGTTCGATGCCGGGGATGTCCGGCAATTCCGGCCGGCCGCCGGTCGCCACGAGAATGTGCCGTGCCGACATGACACGCCCGCCCACATCGACACGGCTGCGGTCGACGAAGCGCGCACGGCCCTCGACGATCGCCACCTTCGAGTCATTCAGCATCTTGATATAGATGCCGTTGAGCCGATCGAGTTCGCGATTCTTGGCAGCGATCAGCTTCGCCCAGTCGAGCGTCGGCGTGCCGACCGTCCAGCCATAGCCGACTGCGTCGGCGAACTCCTCGGCGAAGTGCGTGCCGTAAACCAGCAACTTCTTCGGTACGCAGCCGCGAAGCACGCAGGTTCCGCCAACTCGGACCGACTCGACGATCGCGACCTTCGCGCCGTAGGACGCCGCACGCCGCGCCGAAGCGACGCCGCCCGATCCCGCGCCGATAACCAGGTAGTCCAGGTCGAAATCGCTCATCGCCGCCTCATTGACTCATCGCCGACAGCGTGTCGGATCGGAACTCGCGTCGCCACAGGACGGCGACGACCCAAAGCGTCGCCGCCATGAACAGCCACGGATCGAGAAACCAAGATAGGACGGCGAGGCCGAAATAGTAGCCCCGAATACCGCGATTGAAATGGTCGACGGCAAGGTCTCCGAGCCGAGCCGCACGATCAATCGCCGCATCGCGGCCGCCGTTGCGCGGCGCGTCGTGCGCGGGCGCCGCGCCGACGAGCACCGACAGGTAGTTGAACAGGCGCATCGACCATGTGAACTTGAAGAACGAATAGATGAAGACGCCGATCAGCAGCGCGAGCTTGATGTGAAGCTCGCGCGATGTCCCCGGCGACGCGATTGGCACCTCAGCGAGCAGCGCGCCGATGCGATCGACGGCCCCGAAGGTCGCGAGAAGGCCGGCGATGATGAAGATCGACGTCTGCGCAAAGAAGAGGACGCTGCGCGCCAGTGTTGCAACGACGGTCGAATCGACGATGCGGTTGTCGCGGGCGAGCATTGCCTCCATCCACAGCGCCCGATGCCGGCTGGCAGCGCCCATGAGGCTGCGGGTGCGGGCCGCGGAATCGGCATAAAACGTGTAGCCGATCCACGCGGCGAGAAAACCGGCGAAAGCGGCGAAGTTCAGCGGCGACACCGGAGCGCGTCCCGCGCCAGCGGCCGGCTCGGCCCGCCGCTGGCGCCCGTCCGTCAGATGCCGCCCATGCAGAGATATTTGATCTCCATGAACTCATCGAGTCCGTACTTCGACCCTTCGCGTCCCAGGCCCGATTCCTTGAAGCCGCCGAACGGCGCGACCTCGGTCGAGATCAGGCCGGCATTGATCCCCACCAAGCCGTACTCCAGGCTCTCGGCGACGCGCCAGATCCGCCCGACGTCGCGGCTGTAAAAATAGCAGGCGAGCCCGAACTCGGTGTCGTTCGCCATCCGGATCGCCTCGTCGTCGGTCGTGAAACGGAACAGCGGGGCCACCGGTCCGAAGGTTTCTTCCTTGGCGACGGCCATCGCGGTCGTCACGCCCGTCAGCACCGTCGGTTCGTAGAACGTCCCGCCGCGCGAATGGCGTTTGCCGCCGAACTTCACGACCGCGCCCTTCGACACGGCATCCTTGACGTGATCCTCGACCTTTTCGACCGCCTTCATGTCGATCAGCGGCCCCTGCTGCACGCCCGCCTCCACGCCGGCGCCGACCTTGAGCCGCGCGACCGCGACGGCGAGCTTTTCAGCGAAGGCGTCGTAGACTCTGTCCTGGACGAGGAACCGGTTCGCGCAGACGCAGGTCTGCCCCGTGTTGCGATACTTGGAAATGATCGCGCCCTCCACCGCAGCATCGAGATCGGCATCGTCGAACACGATGAATGGCGCGTTGCCGCCGAGTTCGAGCGAGACCTTCTTCACGGTGGCGGCGCACTGCGCCATCAGGACCTTGCCGATCTCGGTCGAACCCGTGAACGACAGCTTGCGCACGATCGGGTTGGCCGTGAGCTCGCCGCCGATTTCACCCGCGCTGCCGGTGATGACGTTGAACACCCCCCTCGGAACGCCCGCACGCTCCGCCAGTTCCGCGAGCGCGAGCGCCGAATACGGGGTCTGCGACGCCGGCTTGATGACGACGGTGCAGCCGGCCGCCAGAGCAGGTCCAGCCTTCCGCGTGATCATTGCGGCGGGAAAGTTCCACGGCGTAATGCAGGCGACCACGCCGACCGGTTCCTTGACCACGACCAGGCGCTTGTCCGCCCACGGCGACGGGATCGTGTCACCGTAGGCGCGCTTCGCTTCTTCCGCAAACCACTCGAGGAACGAGGCGGCATAGAGAACCTCGCCCTTGGCTTCGGCGAGCGGCTTGCCCTGCTCCGTCGTCATCAGAAGGGCCAAGTCGTCGGCGTTCGCGATCATGAGATCGTTCAGCTTGCGGACGATCGCGGCACGTTCCTTCGCCGTCTTCTTGCGCCAGGCGGGCCATGCCGCATTGGCGGCCTCGATCGCGCGCCGGGTTTCTGCAGTCCCCATTCGCGGAACCGTCCCGATCGTTTCGCCGGTCGCCGGATTGTTGACCGCAATGACTCCCTTGCCCTCGGCCGCCGACCAGGTGCCGTCGATATAGCAAGCCTCCCTGAAAAGCTTCGGGTCCTTCAGCGCGACGCCGGTGTGCGGGCGCGGATCGATTGCGGGCTGACGCATGGCGTTGTCCTCGTGCGGCCTCGGGGAAAGCCTGAGTATACGGCCGCTGCGGCGTCCACGGCCAGACCCGGCCCTCGCCGGATCGAACGCCTACGCGGCAAGCTTCACAGCCGCCGCAAGCTCGGCGATGTCGATGCCGAAGACCCGCCGAAATCCATCCGCACCCGGCCTTGAGATCGACAGGGCCCGTCCGTCGCGGACGCGTGCAACCCAGCCGAGCGCGAAGCAGCGCCGGGCAATCGATGCGCCGACGGCGCCGGCGAGGTGCAGGCGGCGCTCGGTCCAGTCGAGGCAGGGCCGGCAGAAGGCCCGCGCATGCCGGCGAGCATCGGGCGCGATCTCGACGCCGAATTCGCGCAGAAAAGCCGAACCTTCTTCGGTCAGTTCGCCGGCATCGTCGCCCATCACGATCAGCGAGCGTGCGACGAGCTGATCCGCGAGCGCAACGCCCAGGCGACCGGCGAAGTGGTCGTAACATGTGCGGGCCAAGCGCAGCGCTTCATCGCGCGGCAGACGCGGGCGAAATCGGGGCGGTGCGTCAACCGACGCGACCACCATGATACCCTCGAGCATGCGTGCAACCAGCGGCGACGCAAGCCGGAAATAGCGGTGCCGCCCCTGCTTGACCACCGTCACCATGCCGCCGTCGGAAAGCTTTGCGAGATGGGCGCTCGCAGTCGGGGCGGAGACACCCGCCACGAATGCAAGCTCACCCGCCGTCAGGGCACGGCCGCCGATGAGCGCATCGAGCATTATCGCCCGAGCCGTGTCCCCCACCAGGGCCGCGACCGCGGCCATGCTCGTCGCGTTTGACATGGCGCATCGTACGGAGCCGACGGCCGGCCGGCAATTGCCGACGCTTCGTCATCGGCCAAAGCGATTGAACGCCGCGCACTGCGCACCCGCTGACAATCTCCGCGCCGTCCGAGGGATGCGACGGAGACTCACATGCTACACACCAGGCGTGCCGACGGCCGCGGCGATACGCAGAGCGGTCTTGCGGGGCGGCTTTGGCTCCCGCTCACCGCACTGTCGACCCGAATTTCGACAGCCGCGTTGACCCTTATCGCCCGCTCGCGCGAACGCCGCGCTCTCGCCGCGCTCGACGAGCGGCTGCTGCAGGACATCGGCATCGATCGCAGAGCCGCCGCCATCGAGGCGAGGAAGGCGCCCTGGCAGCGTTGACCCGCGCTGGTCGGCCGCTCAAGGTCCGGAATGGGTGCCGGGCGGCACGACTGCGCCGGCCGCGATGCGGACGTTCTCGATATGGCAGAACGGGCCGATGCGTGCGCCGTCGCCAACCGTAACGCCGGGACCAAACGACACCGCCGGGCCAATCTGGACATCCCGACCGATGGCGGTATCGAAACTCAGCCAGACCGAATTCGGATCCGTGAGCGTCGCACCGCCAGCCATCGCCGCCGCGCGCAGCCGCGTCTGCAGCGCGAGTTCCGCGGCTGCGAGTTCCGCACGGGAATTGACGCCGGTCAGCTCCTCGGCCGGCGCCTCGACAACGGAACAGCTGCGGCCGGCAGCGCGCGCGTGGCCGATGATGTCCGTCAGGTAAAACTCGCGTTGCGCATTGTCCGGCGACAGTCGATCGATGAGCGAAAAGAGCGCGCGACCGTCGACGACCATGAGGCCGGAGTTGCACAGCCCGATCGCGCGAGTCGCCGCGTCCGCATCCGACGCTTCGACGATGCGGTCGAGCAGACCGTCGGGACCGACCACCAACCGACCGTACGCTCCCGGGTCGTCGGGTCGCATGCCGATCACCGTCACGGCATGTCCGCCGTCACGCCGCATCGCCAGGGCGCGCGAGATCGTCTCGGTCCGCAACAGCGGCACGTCGCCATAGAGGATCACGACGTCACCATCTATGCCCGAAAGCGCCGTACGGGTCTGCGCAACGGCGTGGCCCGTACCCTTGCGCTCGCGCTGTTCGACGGCGCTGATCGACAGCTGCGGCGCGGCCCGCTGCGCCGCCGCCAGGACCGCACCCATGTCAGGGCCGACGACGACTGCCGTGCGTCGGGGCGAGAGCGGTGCCACGCTCGCCACGACGTGTCCGATCATCGCGCGGTGCGCGATCTCATGCATCACCTTCGGACGATCTGACTTCATCCGCGTGCCGAAGCCCGCGGCAAGAATGACCGCTGCGAAATCTGGGGGCGTCATACGGATCGGATTCGGTTGCTTGGATCGCAACAGCTTAAGGGATCGGGGAATTCAGCGCAGCCGTGTCGGCCAAGGCACGAAGTTGGACGACCGCGGTGCCCCAACGCGTCTCGAGTTCGACCCGGATCGGCGCCATCGTGCCATCGGACCGGACCCGGCCGATCCACGCCCGCCCCATACGGGTCGGTGAATTGGGTTCCACCCCGTCGCGGCTCTGGTAGGAGAACGTGCACAGCACCGTCTGGCCGGCGAGCGCCACCGGGACGGATGGCGGAGCGCGCTGACGCCCCCCGTCGACGAAACGGATCTGGTGCAGGCGCCGGCCGTCGAACGATGTCACCTCAGCCGTACAGCCGCGCCCGTAGGCGATGGCGAGGACCAACCCGAGAAGGGCCGTCCCCGGATCGGTGGTGCCAAGCCGTTCCTCGTCTGAGATCTGCGAGGCCACGGTCGGATCGGGCGGATTGACGCGGCGTTCGAAACGCGCCAAGCGACCGCCCTGATACTCGGCGCGGATCGTGCGAACCGAACTTCGTCCGCGTGACTCGCTGGTGTGGCGGACCGGAACGGGCACCCCGGCCGCCATCCGGCCCTCGCTGCGGGCTTGGACGGTCAATGGCATCAGCGTGTTGAAGAAGCCGGTCGTCGTGACGTAGCTGTTCACCTCGAAGGCGGTCGTCGTCACGGTGGTGTCGACGTCCATCACCGCGATCGTGACCCCGGAAAACAGGACATCGTATCCCAGCCGCAGGCGCTCGACACCCTGCGCACGCGCATCCGTCGCGGCCAATACGACGGCGACCGCCGCCAGGATCCGTAACGGCTGCAGCATCGCGCGGAGCATCATCGTCGGATCACCTCTTCGGCCGGCCGCGAAGTTGGAAACTATATGGTCGGCGCCGGCGCGAAAGCCATCCCCCGATTTCTTGACTTCGGCCGCCGTCGGCCGCTACAACCCCGTCTTCCGCAGCGGGTCGGGCACTTAGCTCAGCGGCAGAGCACCGCTTTCACACGGCGGGGGTCACTGGTTCAATCCCAGTAGTGCCCACCATCGCGACCCCGCGAAATCCGGCAATTGACCATCAGCACGCGCAGCAGGCGGCGCATCTGGCGCCGAGCCGGTGGATTCTGCCTGCAATCTGAAAGGATGGTGGGCACTACAGGGATTGAACCTGTGACCCCTACCATGTCAAGGTAGTGCTCTCCCGCTGAGCTAAGTGCCCATCCTTAACGGGGCCGGGACTATACAACAAAGTCGCCGCTTGGCAAGCGGTACTGCGGCGCGTTCACGCCGCAAGCAAAGCATCGACCCGATCGACCAGTTCGCGCAGATGGAAGGGCTTCGACAGCAGGGCCGCCCCCGGCAGCGGCGCATTGCCGCCATCGAGCACGACTGCCGCGAACCCCGTGATGAACATGATGCGAAGATCGGGATGCCCCACCCGCGCCCGCCGCGCCAGTTCGATGCCGTCGAGCCGCGGCATGACGATGTCGGTGATCAAGAGATCGAACTTGGCATCGAGGGCGCTCAGTGCCGAAACGCCGTCGGAATGGCTCATCACCTTGTGGCCGGCACGGGTCAGCGCCGCGCTGAGGAACTGGCGCATCGCATCGTCGTCTTCGGCCAAGAGAATGTTTGCCATCGCAGATCGTCCAGCCCTGTAGCGCCCCCGCGCAGCGCCGCCGGGCGCGGATGGTCACACCGTAAGTCCGCGCCCTTGCCGAAGTGTTAACCCGGAGAAAGACGCGAATTCAACAGTGCGTCACCGCCGTCCGCGGCCGCAGGTGACACGTGCGACGCTTTCGATTACTAACACAGACATCGGCATTCGAAACCTGAGATTTCAGCGATACGCGCCTACGGCATGCCACAAAGTGCAGTCCACGCCGCCTTCGAAAGCCCACCGTTCTCCGTGGATCTTCCCGGCGATCAGACTGCGGCAGTGGTATTCGCATCACCGCATAGCGGCAGCCGTTATCCGGACCAGTTCGTCCGCGCATCGCGACTTGATCCGCTCACGCTGCGCAGGTCGGAGGACGCGTTCATCGACCAGCTGTTCGCGGCCGCGCCAGCGCTTGGCGCGCCGCTCCTGCGCGCCCATTTTCCGCGCGCCTATGTCGACCCGAACCGGGAAGCGTGGGAGCTTGATCCGGCCATGTTCGAGGACGCGCTCCCGGACTATGTGAACACGGCATCACTGCGCGTCCGGGTCGGACTTGGCACGATCGCCCGGGTCGTCGCCAATGGTGCGGAGATCTACCGCGGCCGGCTGCCGTTCGCCGAGGCCCGTAGCCGTATCGAGCGGTTCTACATGCCCTACCATGAACGGTTGGCTGCACTGATCGACGCGACACATGCGCGTTTTGGTCGGTCGCTGCTGATCGACTGTCATTCCATGCCGTCGATCGGTGGCCCGACCGATCGCGACCCCGGCCGGCGACGGGTCGACTTCGTGCTCGGCGACTGCCACGGCAGTTCCGCTGCGCCGATGGTCATCGACACGGTCGCCAGCGCCCTGCAGCGCGAAGGCTTTTCGGTTTCACGCAACGATCCCTATGCAGGGGGGTACACGACGCGGCACTACGGAGCCCCCGGTCGCGGCCGCCACGCCTTTCAGATCGAGATCAACCGGGCGCTCTACATGGATGAATTGCGGATCGAGAAGTCCTCCGGCTTCGCATCCCTGGCGGCAGCATTGGCACGGCTTCAAGCATCCATCATCAGCCTTGCTGAGAACCTTCCCGACCGATGAGCACACTTTCGTCAATCCTCGTCCGCGACAGCACAGAAGGCGACGTGCCGGCGATCCACGCGATCTACAGCCATCACGTCCTTCATGGATTGGCGTCATTTGAGGAGACGCCGCCAGATGTCGCCGAAATGGCGCACCGGCGTGCCGAGATCGTAAAGCGTGCACTGCCTCACTTGGTGGCCACGCGCGACGGCGTCATCATCGGCTACGCCTATGTCGGACCGTTCCGGCCCCGCTCGGCCTATCGCTATACGCTCGAAGATTCAATCTACGTCAGCCCGGGGGCGCAGCGGCTTGGGGTCGGCCGCCGGCTGCTCGCAGAATTGCTCCACCGCAGCTCGGCGGCAGGCTATCGGCAGATGGTGGCGGTAATCGGGGATTCCGCAAACCATGCCTCGATCGGCCTTCATGCCGCCCTAGGTTTCGCCCAGGTCGGCTGCCTGCGTTCAGTCGGCTTCAAATTCGGCCGCTGGGTTGATAGCGTGCTCATGGAACGCGCGCTCGGTTCCGGCGATACCACCCTGCCCGCTGGCTAAAAAAAAAGGGGCCGTGCGCGAGGCACGGCCCGAGTTTAGGGAGGAAACGCCCCGGCAACGACCCGGAGGCCATTGCCGACGCGACATCAGCGATGTCGCACTGCACAATCTAATTATTGCGGCGCAAAAATCAAGGGGATTGTACGTGTGCAACACAAATTATTGCCGCTCGTCCCGAAACACATTAAGATATTGATTTAGAAAGAGAATGAAGACACGGCAGGAGACGTCGAGGATGGAGGATCAGGCAACTCCGCAGCCGGCGCTGGGCACCGTCCTGCCGCGCTTTGCGGGAATTGCGACGTTCATGCGCCTGCCCCATGTCACCGACCCTGTTGGCCTCGATATCGCCCTCGTCGGCGTTCCTTGGGACGGAGGAACCACCAACCGTCCGGGCGCTCGCCATGGCCCCCGCGAAATCCGCAATCAGTCGACACTCATCCGCCGCATCCACCCGGAGTCGGGCATCGCGCCCTTCGCGCTCGCCCGAGCGGCCGATCTCGGCGACGTCGCGATCAACCCGTGCGACGTCGCGGACACGCTGGGCCGGATCGAGCGTCACTACGCCGCCGTCCATGCTGCGGGAGCCATTCCGCTGTCGGCCGGCGGCGACCACCTTTCCACGTTGCCGATCATGCGTGCGATCGCCAAAGACCGCCCGGTCGGGATGGTCCACTTCGATGCCCACTCGGACACCGGCGACCGGTATTTCGGCGACTGTCGCTATACCCACGGCACGCCGTTTCGCCGCGCGGTCGAAGAAGGCCTCCTCGACCCGCGGCGCACGATCCAGATCGGCATCCGGGGGTCGCTGTACCGGGACGACGACATGGCCTTCGCCGAGGCGAGCGGAATCCGGATCGTCAAGATCGAGGAGTACTTCCGTCTCGGGCCGGAACGGGTGATTGAGGAGGCGCGACGGATCGTCGGCGACGGACCCACCTATGTCAGTTTTGACGTCGACGGCCTCGACCCGGTCTATGCGCCTGGCACCGGAACGCCCGAGGTCGGCGGATACACCACCTATGAGGCGCAGCGTATGTTGCGCGGCCTGCGCGGGCTGAACCTCGTCGGCGGCGACGTCGTGGAGGTCGCGCCGCCGCTCGATCCGACCGGCAACACGGCGCTGGTCGGCGCGACCATGATGTTCGAGATATTGTGCGTGCTCGCCGATTCGATCGCCGCGCGCCGTCCCTCCCGAACGTCCTGACCATCTCCGCCCGAAAATCCATGGCCATCGCTACCGACAGCCCCAAGACGCTCGAGATCAGCCGCGACGGCTCACAGGTCACCCTTGCGCTCAGGGGCCGCGTCGTGCTGGCGCGCGTCGAGGCGCTGGCGCGCGATCTCGGCGCCGTCGACACCCGCGGTGCGGCCTCGGTTGCGGTCGATTTCAGGGCGGTCGAAGCGCTCGACTCCGCGGGCGCGTGGGTGCTCTACCGCTTCATGCGGCCCTTGAGGCAGTCCGGCGTCGCGGTGGAACTCGCCCATGCTAGCGAGGCCCAGACCGCGCTGATGGCTCGCATGGATCCCGGGGCGGAACGGCGGACCCTACAGCGGGTGATGATTTCCCCTGTCCGCGCCCTCATCGAGCGGCTCGGCCACGGGACGGTCGAGGCGCTCAACGAGGCGCGCCGCCTCCTCAGCTTCTTCGGACTGACCGCGGTAACCATCCTGCGCGCCGTGACGAGTCCGCGCCGTGTCAGGCTCATCTCGTTCCTCAGCCATGTCGAGCGTGTCGGCCTCGACGCGATGCCGATCGTCGGCCTGCTGTCCTTCCTCATCGGTGTCGTGCTCGCCTATCAGGGTGCCGATCAGCTCCGCGCCTTCGGCGCGGAGGTGCTCACCGTCAATCTGCTCGGCGTCACGGTCCTGCGCGAGATCGGCGTCTTGATGACCGCGATCATGGTCGCGGGCCGCTCGGGCAGCGCCTTCACCGCGGAAATCGGGACGATGAAGGTGAACGATGAGGTCGACGCGATGCAAACCCTCGGCATCGACCCGATGGAAGTCCTGGTCCTGCCCCGCCTGTTTGCGATGATGGTCGCCCTGCCGCTGCTCGCCTTCTATGCCAATGTCATGGCGATCATGGGCGGCGGCATGATGTGCGTGCTCGAACTGGGGGTAACGCCCCCGCAGTTCCTCGCCCAGCTGCGCGAAGCGGTGACTCTGACCCAGCTCACGGTCGGACTCGTCAAGGCGCCGTTCTTCGCGTTCCTGATCGCGATGGTCGGATGCTACGAAGGGCTCAAAGTGGGCGGCAGCGCGGAAAGCGTCGGCCTCCACACCACGCAGTCGGTGGTCGTATCGATCTTTCTGGTCATCGTGGCCGATGCGCTTTTCTCGATCCTCTTCTCGTGGCTCAAGATCTGACCATGGCGAGCGATGAGCCCATCATCCGCGTCCGCGGCCTGGTGACGCGGTTCGGCGCCAATACAATTCACGACGGTCTCGACCTCGACATCAAGCGGGGCGAGATCATGGCGTTGGTCGGCGGCTCCGGATCGGGCAAGTCGGTGCTTCTGCGCACGCTGATCGGCCTCAAGAAGCAGGAAGGCGGATCGATCGAGATCTTCGGCCGAGACATGGCAAAGCTCGACGAGGACGAACGCCGCGCCGTGCAGGAGCGCTGGGGCGTGCTGTTCCAGAACGGCGCGCTGTTCAGCGCCCTCACGGTTGCGCAGAACGTCCGCGTACCGTTCAGCGAGCACACGCGGCTGTCGTCAAAGCTGGTCGGCGACCTGATCCGGCTCAAGATCCGCATGGTCGGGTTGCCGCCGGAGGCTGGTGCAAAGTACGCCTCGGAACTTTCGGGGGGCATGATCAAGCGCGCGGCGCTTGCACGGGCGCTTGCGCTCGACCCGGAGATCGTGTTTCTCGATGAGCCAACCGCGGGACTCGACCCGATCTCGGCAGCGGCGTTCGATCAGCTGATCGACGACCTGCAGAAGAGCCTGAATCTCACGGTTGTCATTGTCACGCACGATCTGGATACGCTCGCCGCCATCACCCACAGGATCGCCGTCTTGGTCGACAAACACATCATCGTCGGCACCTTGCAGGAACTGATGCAGCTCGATCACCCCTGGATCAAGTCGTACTTCCATGGGCCGCGCGGCCGCGCTGCATTCGTGCAGGGACGCTGAAGGCCCATGGAAACGCGCGCGAGTTACTTTCTCGTCGGCCTGTTCGTGCTCGTGATCATCACGGGCGCGTTCATCTCGGTGATGTGGCTGTCCAATTATCGCGAGCGCGACGTCGGCACGTTCTACTACATCTACTTCCGCGGTTCGGTGACCGGGCTGCTCGTCGGCGCGCCGGTGCGGCTGCGCGGCGTGCCGGTCGGAACCGTGACCGACATCTCGCTCGACGACCAGAACATCGAACTGATCCAGGTGACCGTTTCGATCCGCACCGGCACCCCGATCAAGACCGACACCTACGCCCAGCTCGCGATCGGCAGCTTCGTCACCGGCGTCAGCTACATCCAGCTGTTCGGCGGCACGCAGGCGGCGGAGCCGCTCCTGCCACGTCCCGGCCGGCGACGGGCCGTCATCCCCTGGCGACCGTCGCCGCTCGATCGTCTGTTCGACGATGCCCCCGAGCTGTTCGCGCAGATCGGCCAGATCGCGGTCCGCCTCAATCAGCTTCTCAGCGACGAGAACATCGCCCACCTCTCCGCCATCGCGGCGAATCTCGATCGGATGACCAGCGGCCTTGCAGACGCATCCGCGCAGATCACGACGACGGTCGAAGAGGCGAATGGCACGTTGTCGTCGCTGCGCGGAACGGCGACTGAGGCCACCGCGCTCGCGCGCGACCTGCGCTCCGTCCTGCAGCGGGTCGGCGCCCGCAACGGCCTGCTCGCCGGCGCCGAGCGCAGCCTCGAAGACATCCGCGCCACGATGCAGAGCTTCGAACGCCTGGGCACGCAGGTCGACGTCATCCTCGCCGAGTTGCGGCGACCGGTCCGTGACTTCGCGCAGTACAACCTGCAGGACATCTCCCAGCTCGTCGTCGAAGCGCGGACCCTGGTGTCCTCGCTGTCGCGGCTGCTTCTGCAGGTCGAGCGCGATCCGGCACGCTTCTTCTTCGGCGACCAGCAACGAGGCTTCAGACCACGATGACAATCGCGCGCCGCGGTTTGCTCGCGCTGCTACTTCCCCCCCTCGTCCTCGGCGGCTGCAGCGCCGCGATCACCGGAGGCGGTGATCCGCCGCGCCTCTTTACGGTCAACCCCCGGTCCGGCTTCTCCAACGACCTGCCTCGGGTCGATTGGAACCTGGAGATTCCGGTTCCGACCGCGCCGCAAGGACTGAACACGCAACGCATCGCGTTGCGCCGTTCGCCCGTCACGCTCGAATACTACGCCAACGTGACCTGGACCGACGCCGCACCCGAGATGGTTCAGACTGCGCTCGTCCAGACCTTCGAGAATTCGGCCCGTATTGCCGGCGTGGGGCGCGATTCGACCCGCTTCCGCTCCGACTACATCCTGGCGACGGAGTTGCGCGACCTGCAAGCCGACTACGACAACGGAAACGGCCCACCGCAGGCAACGGTACGAATCGTTGCACGCCTGATCAGGCTGCCCGATCGCGCCATCGTCGGCGGCCAGGTCTTCACGCAGGCTATCCGCGCCGACGGCACGGCGATCGACCGCGTCGCTCTGGCCTTCGACGAAGCCGTGGGCCAGGCCTGCCGGCAGATCGTCGAATGGACGCTGCGCGCCGCCGGCCACACCCAGCGTCCGGCGCGGCCATGAGCCGCGCCGACCGGATCAGGCGCGTGATCGAGGCCGGACTGGCCCCGGAGCGCTTGGAGGTCGTCGACGATTCCGGTCGCCACGCAGGGCATGCGGGCGCCCGTCCCGACGGCGAAACGCACTACGCGGTAACGATCGTCGCGGCGGCCTTCGCCGGCATGTCACGCGTCAACCGCCAACGCCTGGTCTACGATCTGCTCGCGGACGAGTTCCGCACGGGACTGCATGCATTGCAGCTGACGACGCTCGCACCGGGCGAAGCGCCGCGCGCGTAGACGCCACCAATTTTCGATTGTGCTGCGCGTCATCCGATTAGGTGTATACGCGGTCCGCATTTAGAGCGATGGTTGCAACGAATCGTCAAATGTAATAATTTGACGAAACTTTATCGCGACGATGGCAACCGGGTGCCGGTCGTCGGAACATAGGCGCGTGATCAGCGCGAATGGTGTGATGGCGAGGAACTTGCCCCGCAACGTGCGAATAGCGGGCCGCCGAACGAGCATGCGTCTCGAACAGCCCTACTGGGAGGCGCTTGCGGAGATCGCCCGGCGCGAAGGGGCTGATATCGATTCGGTTTGCACGATGATTGCGGAGAAGCGGCGCGGCGGCGGTCTGTCGTCCGCCGTCCGGATCGAGGTCATGCTCTACTTTCGCGAGCGTCTGGCCCAACTCGACGCGTTCGCGCAGGCGACCCTGGCCAAGCAGTCGGCTGCGCCCGCCCCGCAGCGCCGCGCGCGCGGTGCAGGCAAGCCTCGTCCCCCGGCCCCCGAGGACACTCCGCGGCCAGCGTCTCCGCCGACCGGCTCCACCAAGCCGTAGCCGATCGCCCGGCCTCGCGGCAGAGACCTTCCGTCAGTCTGCCGCTTGCGACGTGCCGCCTGCGGATCGCCAGCGCAAGATCGGCTGGCGTGCCGCCCGTGTTTCGTCGAGGCGCCGCCGCGGTGTGAGCCGTGGCGCAGCGTGGAACGAAGCCGCATCGCCCGCTTTCGCCCGTCCCGCCAGCGAACGCAGACTGCCGATGAACTGGTCGATGGTGTCCTTGCTTTCCGATTCGGTCGGCTCGATCAGCAACGCGCCGTGCACGACGAGCGGGAAATACATCGTCATTGGATGATAGCCCTCGTCGATCAGCGCCTTGGCGAAGTCGAGGGTGGTTACGCCCGTGTCTTTGAGGAAGCGATCATCGAAGAGCGCTTCGTGCATGCACGGGCCGTCAAAGGCGACCGTCATGACGTCCTTGAGCTGCGCCATCACATAGTTCGCGTTGAGGACGGCATCCCCGGCAGCTTGTCGCAGCCCGTCGGCACCGTGGCTCATCATGTACGCGAGCGCACGAACGAACATGCCCATCTGCCCGTGATAGCCTTTGAGCCGGCCGAACGACGTGCTGCCCTCCCCCGCGGTCTCGACAAGCCTGAACCCGTCGGGGCCGTGCACGACGTAGGGCACTGGGACGTAAGGTGCGAGCGCCTGCGAGAAAACGACCGGACCGGAGCCGGGGCCGCCGCCGCCATGCGGCGTGGAAAACGTCTTGTGCAGGTTGATGTGCATCGCGTCGATGCCGAGATCCGCAGGGCGGACGCGGCCGACGATGGCATTGAAGTTGGCGCCGTCGCAGTAGAAGTATCCGCCGGATTCGTGGATCAGCCTGGCGATCTCGATGATATCGCGCTCGAACAGGCCGCAGGTATTCGGGTTGGTCAGCATCAGGCCGGCAATGTCCGGGCCGAGCTTCGCCTTCATCGCCGCGATGTCGACGCGGCCGTCAGGGCCGGCCGGGATCGGGTCGACCGTGAACCCGATCGACGCAGCCGTCGCCGGGTTGGTGCCATGCGCCGATTCCGGGACCAGGACGCGTCGCCGTCCCTCGCCACGCGCCTCGATGGCCGCGCGGATGGCGACCATTCCGCAATACTCGCCATGCGCGCCCGCCGCGGGCGACAGCGCGACAGCCGGCATGCCGGTCAGGCTCTTGAGCCAATGAGCCAGGAGGTCCATCAGCGCCAGGGCGCCCTGCACCGTCGAACGCGGCTGCAGCGGATGCAGATCGGCGAACCCGGGAAGCCGCGCCAATTTCTCGTTGATCCGCGGGTTGTGCTTCATCGTGCACGAACCCAGCGGATAGAGCCCGGCGTCGATCGCGTAGTTCTTCTGCGACAAGCGCGTGAAATGCCGGATCGTCTGCGGCTCCGAGAGGCTGGGGAGCCCAATCGGGCCGCTGCGCTCGAGGGCCCCGAGGCGCATCTTGTGCTCCGGCACCTCCGGAAGGTCGACGCCAATGCGGCCATCGCTGCCCTGCTCGAAGATCAGCGGCTCTTCCATCAGGAGGCCGCGATGCCCCGACGCCGTCGTCACCTGATCTGCACCATCGGAAACGCCCTCGCGGCTCGTCCGTCCCTGGGACTTGTCCATCACAGCACCTCGCCGAGCAACCGCGCGAAGCGGTCCATTTCGTCCGTCGTGTTGGTTTCGGTCGCGGCGACGATCAGATGATCGGCGAGCTCCGGCCGGTCGCTCCACAGCCGCGCTGCTGGGACGCCGGCCAGGATTCCGCGATCGGCGAGGGCGTCGACGATCGGCGACGCCGGCTTCGACAGCTTCACGGTGAACTCGTTGAAAAAGGCGTCGGCGAGCACGGTCACGCCGCGAACGCCCGCAAGTTTCTCCGCGAGCAGCGACGCATTGGCATGGTTCAGCCGAGCCATATGGGTCAGTCCCTGCTCGCCGAGCATCGTCATGTGGATCGTGAACGCCAGCGCGCACAGGCCGGAGTTCGTGCAGATGTTGGATGTCGCCTTCTCGCGCCTGATGTGCTGCTCGCGCGTCGACAGGGTCAGCACCCAGCCGCGCCGACCGTCCGCATCGAGCGTCTCGCCGACGAGTCGGCCCGGCATCTGGCGCAGATACTTTTCGCGAGTCGCAAACAGCCCGACATAGGGGCCGCCGAAGTTGAGCGCGTTGCCGATCGACTGGCCCTCGGCGGCGACGATGTCGGCACCCATGGCGCCGGGCGGACGCACGAGCCCGAGCGAAACGACCTCGGTCACCACGACCACGAGCAGCGCGCCCTTCGCCTGCACCGCCTTGGCCAGCGGCGCGAGGTCGCGCAGACGGCCGAAGGCGGAAGGGTTCTGCACCACCACGCAAGACGTTTCGGCGTCGACCATCGACGCCAGGTCCTCGCTGCCCATTGCATCGGGGCGCGCGGAGACCGCCTCGAAGCCGCCCCAGCGCGCATAGGTCGCGACGACGTCACGGTAATGCGGATGGAGTCCGCCCGACAAGACCGCCTTGGAGCGCCGCGTGACGCGGTTGGCCATCATCACGGCCTCGGCGGTCGCAGTGGCCCCATCGTAGAGCGACGCGTTCGCGACCTCCATGCCGGTGATCATGCCGACCTGGGTTTGAAACTCGAACAGGTACTGCAGCGTGCCCTGCGACACCTCCGGCTGGTACGGCGTGTAGGACGTGAGGAACTCGCCGCGCTGGATCAGGTGATCGACCGCTGCCGGCACATGGTGGCGATAGGCGCCGCCGCCGAGGAAGCATGCCATCGAACCTGCATGCTTGTTCTGCGCGGCCAGTGCGCCGATCGCGCGTTCGACCTCGAGTTCGGTCTTGTGCGGCGGCAGGTCGACGGGACGGTTCAGCCGCGCCCGTTCGGGCACGTCGCGGAACAGGGCATCGATCGACGGAGCGCCGATCGCCGCGAGCATCGCCCGGCGATCGGCTTCGGTGTGCGGCAGATAACGCATGATCGTCCCTAGGACAGCGAGGCGACGTAGGTGGCGTAGGCCGCTTCATCCATCAGCGCGGCAAGTTCGCCCGGATCGCTCGGCTTGAGCTTGAAGAACCAGCCATCGCCGGTCGGCGACTGGTTGATCTGCGCGGGATTGTCGGCGAGCGCGGCATTGGCTTCGACGATCTCGCCGGATATCGGTGCGTAGACCTCGCTCGCGGCCTTCACCGATTCGACCGTGGCGGCCTCGCCACCCTTCTTGACGACCTTGCCGATCGCCGGCAGCTCGACATAGACGACGTCGCCGAGTTGCGACTGGGCGTAATCGGAAATGCCGACCGTGCAGACGCCGTTCGCTTCCCGGCGAACCCATTCGTGTTCCTTGGAGTAACGCATTTCGCTCATCGGCACGCCTCTCAGGCTTTGTGATAACGGTGGGGAACGAATGGCATTGCCACGATCCGCGCCGGGCGCGGCTGATCGCGAACGACCAGATTGACCTTGGTCCCGACAGCCGCCGCGCTCGCCGCGACGTAACCCATGGCGATCGGGCCGTTCGCCGTCGGGCCGAAGCCGCCGCTCGTGACCTCGCCGATCGGGGAGCCATTCGCATCAGTGATCTGGGTGTGCTCGCGCGCCGGCGCGCGCCCTTCAGGCAGAATTCCGACACGCCTGCGCTTTGGGCCTGCCTTCAGCTCGGCCAGAATTCGCTCGGCGCCGGGAAAGCCGCCCTCGGCGCGGCGCCGCTTGCCGATGGTCCAGGCGAGCCCGGCCTCGATCGGCGTGGTCGTGGTGTCGATGTCGTGGCCGTAAAGGCACAAGCCGGCTTCGAGGCGCAGCGAATCGCGCGCGCCCAGCCCGATCGGTTTCACCGTGGGATCGGCGAGGAGTGCGCGGGCAAGCGCATCGGCGTCGCCGGCGGGGACCGAGATCTCGTAGCCGTCTTCGCCGGTATAGCCGGACCGGCTCACCAGGCAGGCAAACCCCGCAACCGACAGCGGGCGTGCGGTCATGAAGCCCATCGCGGCCGCTTCGGGTGCGACGCGCGCCATGGCCAAGGCGGCGCCCGGCCCCTGGAGTGCCAACAGCGCACGATCCTCGAGGCGCTCAACCCGCAGGCCATGCCCGACCGCGGCGGCGATATGCGCGAAGTCCTGGTCCTTGCAGGCCGCGTTGACGACCAGGAACAGACGGTCTGCGCGGTCGACCGGCCGCGTCACCATCAAGTCGTCGAGAATGCCGCCGGCGTCATTCAGCAGCAGCGTGTAGCGGATCCGGCCGGGCGTGAGTTCCCTGAGTTCCCCCGGCACGAGGCGCTCGAGCGCCGCGTCGGCACCCGTCCCGATCAGCCAGCCCTGTCCCATGTGCGAGACGTCGAACAGCCCGGCCGCCATGCGGGTATGGACATGTTCCTTGAGGATGCCTGTCGGATACTGCACCGGCATGTCGTAGCCGGCGAACGGCACCATCTTGGCGCCGAGTTCGACATGGAGCGCATGGAGCGGCGTACGTTTCAGCGGATTGTCGGTCACAGGCCCTCCGGACATGGGTTGCACGATCGCGGCAAAGGCCGCCATCCGTGCCCCCTCTGTCCTTGGAACCTGAAAGATTCGCCGTGCGCCCTTGGCGTCGCCGGCTTACCTCGTCGGTGAGGGGCCGACCAGTGGTCGGTCCCTGCTTTCCAGAGTGCGTTCCCCGCCGCGGTCCTTTTGCCTGAGAGTTTCCGGGGCGGTTGCTCCTTCGGCGCCGGATCGCCTCGGCGACCCGATCTCTCCCGGCAACGGGGGCATCCGACATGCGATGCACGATCGAGAATACGCCCGCGCCGATACGAGTCAACGACGCTCAGATGCCGAAAAGGAAAATTATGGCGGCCGATGCCGCCAAGGAGACCACGCGCAACGCAGCACCGCCGCGGCCGCCCACCGCCGCATAGGTGAAGCACCACAAGCCGAGCCCGACCTTGATCGTCGCCAGCGTCGTCAGCAGCGGCGAGCTGGCGAAGGTCAGCAAGGCGGGATTGGCCACGAATGCCAGGGGGACGATGAACAACCCCGCGCCGAGCCGCATCGCACGCCACGCAACAGGCAGCCAGGGTGTCTCCGCGATGCTTGCGGCAATGAACACGTTGCCGCAGACCGGCGGTGTCAGCGTGCACAGCAGGGCATACCAGAACACGAAGAGATGCGCCTGGATGGGCGGAAGGCCGAGCGCCGTCAGCGCGGGACCTGCCACCGAAATGCAGATGACGTAGGCCGCGGTCGTCGGCAGCTCCATGCCGAGGGCTATGCACGCGATCGCGGTCATCAGCAGCACGGCCCAGAGCTGGCCCCCGGCAAGGCCGACGATCAGCGAGGTGATCTTCACGCCAAGGCCGGTCATATGGAACACGCCGGTGATGATGCCGGCGCAGACGATCACCGAAGCGACCATTGCGATCTGCTCGGCCGCCGCGACCAGCGCTTCCTTGGTGCGGTCGGCCACCCGCCGCCACGATACCCGCAGGTTGGCATCGAACGGCAGCAGTGCCGCGGCGACCAGCGTCGCCACCGCCCCGGCATAGCCCGCGGTGTACTCGGTCGCCGCGAGCATGACCGTGAGAACGCCGAGCGGGGCGAGGAAGAACGGCAGCGTTCGCGCGACGGCGGCCCAGGTCGGAATCGCGTCGGGCGACGTCGCCTCGATCCGCATCTGCACCGCGCTCTGGTGCACGCCGAACCAGGCGGTGAGGAAGTAGAGCAGCGCCGGCGGAGCCGCAATGACCATGAGATCGCTGTAGGGGATCTGGATCAAGCTGGCCATCAGGAACACGCCCGCGCCCATCACCGGCGGCATGATCTGGCCGCCGGTCGACGCCACCGCCTCGGTCGCGGCAGCGAACATCGGCGGATAGCCCTGGCGGATCATCGTCGGGATGGTGATCGTCCCGGTCGACGCCACGTTTGCCGAGGCCGATCCGGAAATCATGCCATAGAGCGCCGAGGCGATGACCTGGACCTTCGCTGCGCCGGCGCGATACCGCCCGGCGAGCTTCTGCGCAAAGGTGAGAAAGCCCGTACCCGCCTCGCCCGCAGCGACGAAGGCACCGAGGATCATGAACGGGGCAACGAGCTCCGCCGACGTGCCCGTCAGCGTTCCCCACAGCCCGCCTTCGGCGATCACCAGCGTGCCGAGGAACGATTCGAGAGGCAGCCCGGCATGGCCCCATTCGCCGGGGATGTACTCGCCGAACAGGCCGTACAGCAGCACGATCAGCGCGATGGACGGCATCACCGGCTTGATTGCGCGCCGCGCCATGTCGAGAACGACCAGAAGCAGCGCCACCGACACGGCGTGCTGCCACCAGCCCTCCAGGCTGCCGTATTGGTCGAGCAGGTCGCGTCGCCAGAAGACGATGTAGGCGCACCCCGCTAGCCCGATGCCGCACAGCACGCCCCCGAAGGCGCGCGCCGGTGCCGATCCCTTCGCGCCGAACACGAAGACGAAGGGCATCGCGCAGGCGAGGTGGATCGGCCGCAGGATCAGTGCCGGCAGTAGGCCGCTGAAGATGATGTAGACGTGAAAGCCGACCGAGGCCGCGGCGGTCGCGAGGCGCGTCGCTTCGAACATGCCCCGGGCCGCCCCGCCGCCCCCTGCTAGCGCAGTTCGGCCGGCACCGCGATCCCAGCCTCGGTGTAGTAGCGGACGGCGCCGGGATGGAGCCTGACGCCGAGCGCGATCGCGTCGCGCGGCGCAACGGCCCCCCACCACGGGTTCTGCCGCGCCATCTCGGGCGCGCGCGACCAGAAGATCCGCGTGACCTCGTACGCTGCCTGCTCGTCCATCCGGGTCGTCGTATACGCACCGACCGGCAGCCCGAACGTCACGACCTCGGCCGTCTGGTTGGGATAGGTGCCGGGTGCGATCGTCACGGTCGAGACGGTCGGATCGGCGGCGATGACGCGCTGGATCTGCTCGGGTGTCAGCGACAGGAGGCGGATCGACGTCGTCGCAGCCAGCTCCTGGACATGGCTGGTCGGGTGCGTGCTGCCGGTCGCGAAGCCGTCGATCTGGCGATTGCGCATCGCGTTGACCGCAGCGTTGAGTTCGACGTCGGCGATGCGAACTTGGCTGTCGATGCCCAACAGGCGGAACAACGACATCGTCTGGCGCTCGGTGAAGGTGCCGCGGCCGCCCGCAACGAAGCTGCGTCCCGCAAGTTCGGAGAGGTTGTTGATTCCGGAATCGCCGCGGACCACGAAGTGCATTGTGATCGGCGGCATGACGAACAGGGTCCGGATGTCGCCGTAGCCCGCCTCGGTCCGGAACGGCTCACGGCCGGCTTGAGCGTCGCGCACCAGCCCGGGCGGCGAGGTGAAGACGAAATTGCCCGGCCGGCGCGGCGCCTCGCGCACATTCTGGACCGACCCTTGCGATTCCTCGACCGTCGCGGTGATGGCGCCGTTGGTGGCGCTGCGCAGCATCTCGCCGAGCTGCACGGTCATCATGTAGTAGGACGAGCCGGCGGAGGCCGACTTGAGCGTGACACGCGTCTGCGCCTGAGCGTTGCCGACGCAGGTCAACGCCGCAACCGCGGCCAACATGGCAAGAAATCGCGACATCCCAGACCTCCCCTCGATTTCGCCGCGCGGCCGTCGATGGGCGCACCCTCGCGCTCAGCGCCGCCGGCGATTGCTCTGCAGTTGCTCGGGCGTGAGAATGAAGCCGACCAGGATGCGATAGCGCTGCACCTGTACGCGCTCGCGGAACGGAATGCGCGGCTCGACCTCCTCGGCGATGACGACCCGGCCCTGGTTCGGCGGGAACCGCGTATCGACGGTGTATTCCTCGCGCGCCACCACGTTGTTGTCCGAATCGACGATCGCGACGAAGTAGCGCATCGAAGCGCTGCGATCGCGGTTCGCCGGGCCCGCCGCGATCTGCAGTTCGATCGTAAGCTTGATGTTCACTTCGCGACGCGCGAACGCGCATTCGGTTCGCAGATTGGCGAGGTTGCCTTGGGCGGCGACGTCGGTCAGATCGCGCCCGCGTCCGGGCCTGAAGATCGTGATGCTGGAGGCCTCGCCGACGATGCCGGCGGGCGGGCAGCCCTGCACGATCGCCAAGTCTTCGGCCGGCTGGTTGCAGGCAGCAAGCCCTGGAAGCAGGGCAAGGGCCGAAAGAATGAGGAGCTTACGCACGCGGCAGCCGATGCTCACGATCAACGCAGGCGATTGTGGGAACCATCGCAGAGCGGCTTGCTGGCCGACGACTTGCAGCCACAGAACCAAACCTTCTCGGTCTTGGCTGCGGTCCATCCCTGGGGCGCAAGGCCAGTACCCCTGTGCGAGCCGTCGCAGAACGGCTGGGACTTGCTGCGGCCGCACGCGCACCACCAGTACTCCTGGCCCGCCACGACGTCGATGCCGTAAGGCGACTTCTGGGCGGGGATCGGTTCAGCCATGGAAACCCTCGTTGACTCAAGACGGCCGCCGGACGCGGCGCGACGTGCTTCCGTCGCCGCCTGCGACGGGTTAAGGTGCCGCGGCAGCGCGACGGCCGGGACTGTAGAGAACGGTCGTGGTTTTCTCAAGCGCCGGTACGCCGCTGCAAAGGACACGTCATGGCCGACGGCTCAGCGAAACGCACACCGCTCGCAATCCTTCTCGCCGCCCCGCGCGGTTTCTGCGCCGGCGTCGATCGCGCGATCCTCATCGTCGAGCGCGCGATCGCCAAATTCGGCGCCCCGGTCTACGTCCGCCACGAGATCGTCCACAACCGGTTCGTCGTCGAAACGCTGGAGCGCAAGGGTGCGATCTTCGTCGACGAGCTCGATCAGGTTCCGGACGGCTTCCCGGTGATCTTCTCCGCGCACGGCGTGCCGAAGGACGTTCCCGCGGAGGCTGCGAAGCGCAAGCTCGTCTACTTCGACGCGACCTGCCCGCTCGTCAGCAAGGTCCACGCCGAGGCGGAGCATCATTTCGCGGCCGGGCGGCACATTCTGCTGATCGGCCACGCCGGCCATCCCGAGGTCGTCGGGACGATCGGACAGCTTCCGCCCGGCGCGGTGACGCTGGTGCAGAACGCAGCGGAGGCCGAGACGATCGACCTTCCCGACCCGAAGAACATGGCGTTCATCACCCAGACGACGCTGTCGGTCGACGACACCGCAGACATCGTCGATGCCTTGACGCGGAGGTTCCCGGACGTCGTCGGACCGCGCAAGGAGGACATCTGCTACGCGACGACCAACCGCCAGGCGGCGGTCAAGGCGATCGCCAAGCGCGCCGAGGCGATCATCGTCGTCGGCGCGCCGAACTCGTCGAACTCGATGCGGCTCGTCGAAGTGGCGGCGGCAGCGGGCTGCACCCGCGCGCGGCTGGTCCAGCGCGCCGCGGAGATCGACTGGTCGTGGCTCACCGGCATCCGCCGCCTCGGAATCACCGCCGGCGCATCGGCGCCGGAAGTGCTGGTTCAGGAAGTCATCGCGGCATGCCGGCAGCGCTACGACGTCGCCATCGAGGAAGTCCACGTCACCAACGAGGACGTCCATTTCAATCTTCCCCGCGCCCTGAGCGCCTGATCCGATCGCGCCCGAGGGCCATGGCGGTCTATACCGAAGTCGACGACGACGCGCTCGAATCCTTCCTGTCCGAATACGATCTCGGTCCACCGACATCGTGCAAGGGCATCGCGGAAGGCGTCGAGAACTCCAACTATCTGCTCCAGACCGAACGCGGCAACTTCATCCTCACGCTCTATGAAAAGCGCGTGAAGCGTGAAGACCTGCCGTTCTTCCTCGGCCTGATGGAGCATCTGTCGGCCGCCGGCCTGCGCTGCCCGCTGCCGATCCGCGGCCGCGACGGCAACGTCATTCGCGAACTGTGCGGACGCCCGGCCGCGATCATCTCGTTCCTGCAGGGCCTCTCGACCAAGCGCGTACTGCCCGACCACTGCCGGCAGGTCGGCGACGCCCTGGCGAGGCTTCACCTCGCCGGCGCGTCGTTCAAGCTCACGCGGAAGAACGCGCTGTCGCTCGAGGGCTGGCGGCCGCTCTTCACCGCCACGCGCGATCGCGCCGACGAGGTGCGTGCCGGACTTGCCGAATCGATCGAGCGGGATCTCGCCGACATCACGGCGCGCTGGCCTGCCGATCTGCCGCGCGGCGTGATTCACGCCGATCTGTTTCCCGACAACGTGCTGTTCGTCGCCGACCAGCTCTCG
The DNA here is from genome assembly GCA_016793045.1 of Alphaproteobacteria bacterium. GTDB lineage: Bacteria > Pseudomonadota > Alphaproteobacteria > CACIAM-22H2 > CACIAM-22H2 > JAEUKZ01. The sequence continues at coordinate 13,986 of JAEUKZ010000269.1, read as the reverse complement.
GGCATGATCGACTTCTACTTCGCCTGCAACGACTTCTATGCCTACGATCTGGCAATCTGCCTCAACGCCTGGTGCTTCGAGCGCGATCTCAGCTTCAATGCGACCAAGGCAAAGCAGCTTGTCGGGGCCTATTCGCGAGTGCGCCCGCTGAGCGAACGCGAGATCGCAATGCTGCCGCTGCTCGCGCGCGGTTCGGCGCTGCGCTTCCTGCTGACGCGCCTCTACGACTGGCTCAACCAGCCGGCGGGCGCGCTCGTGCGGCCGCACGATCCGCTCGAATACGAGGCCAAGCTGCGCTTCCACGGCAGCGTGCGCAGCGCGACCGCCTATGGACTCTGACGATACCGACGACATCGTCGACCTGTTCACCGACGGTGCCTGCAGCGGCAATCCAGGTCCTGGCGGCTGGGGCGCCCTTTTGCGCTGGCGCGGCCACGAGAAGGAACTCTCCGGCGGCGAAGCGACCACGACGAACAATCGGATGGAGCTGATGGCCGCAATTCGCGGCCTCGAGGCGATCAAGCGCCCGCACAAGGTCCGCCTGCACACCGATTCGCTCTACGTGCGCGACGGAATTACCAAGTGGATCAAGGGCTGGAAGGCGCGCGGCTGGAAGACCGCGGACAAGAAGCCCGTCGCCAACGTCGATCTCTGGCAGGAACTCGAGAAGGCTGCGTCGCGCCATGACGTCAAGTGGCTTTGGGTGCGCGGCCATGCCGGGCACGCCGAGAACGAGCGTGCCGATGCGCTTGCCCGCGGCGCCATCGCGACGCTGCAGTCGACGCAGTAGCCCCGCCGGACGACCGATCAGCGCAGGCCGGGGAACAGCGCCCGCAGCCCGGTCGCCATGATCTCGATCGCGATCGCCGCCAGCAGCAATCCGAACAGACGGTTGAGCGTGTTGAGGCCGGTGATGCCGAGCCGCCTGCCGATCGGCACCGCGAGCATTAGGAAGCCCCACACGACGGCAGCGACGAAGGCGATGATGGCGATGATCGCCGCCGCGTGGGCGACGCCGTCGGCACGCTGCATCTCGATGATCACCGAGCTGATCGAGCCCGGTCCGACCAGCAGCGGCAGGCCGAGCGGCACGACGCCGACATTGGCGCGGTGCTCGGCCTCCGCGGCTTCCGCGGGGGTCTGCTGAACCGCGCTGACCTGCGCGCTCATCATCGACAGCGCCATCAGCAGCAGTACGATCCCGCCGCCGACGCGGAACGAATCGAGGCTGGTACCGAGCACGCGCAGGACGACGTCGCCGGTCAGGCTCGCCACCAGCAGGACGCTGAATACCGTCAGCGCGGCGATCCGCGCCGTGCGTGCGCGCTCGCCGGTCGTCATCCGATCGGTGAGCGCAAGGAAGATCGGGATCGCCGCGAAGGGCGTCAGAATCGCGAACAGCGCCACCGCGAAGCGCGTGTACTCGGCCCAGGTCAGCATCGGTCCTCCCGCGCGCGCGCCGTAAACGCAAAGGGCGGGGAACGCCCCGCCCTTCGGTTCGCGGCGATCGTGCCCGCGATCACACCTGCTTGATCATCGTCTCGGCGTTCGAGACTTCGAACGCGCCGGGCTTCTCGACGTTGACGGACTTCACGACGCCGTCCTGGACGACCATAGAGAAGCGCTTCATGCGCTTGCCCATGCCGTTGGGCACGAGGTCGAGTTCGAGGCCGAGCGCCGTGGCGAGATCGCCGTTGCCGTCAGCGACCATCATGACCTTTTCGCCGACGCCCTGCTGCTTGCCCCACGCATCCATGACGAACGCATCGTTGACCGACAGGCAGACGATCTTGTCGACGCCCTTCTGCTTCAGCTGGTCGGCATGCTGCACGAAGCCCGGCAGATGCTTGGCGGAGCAGGTCGGCGTGAACGCGCCGGGAAGTCCGAACGCCGCGACCTTGCCTTTGAACAGCTCATCCGTCGTGATGTCCTTGATGCCGTCCTTCGTCATGTGCTTGAGCTTCACCGAAGGGATCCGGTCGCCAACATTGATCGTCATTGCTCCATCCTTTCGTCCCGGTGGAATTGCGCCCTTCATATAGCGCGTCTAAGAACTATTTTCACGCCTCGAAGATGATGCAGCGCATCATCGTGCGGCAGTCCGCCCGCCGGCGGCCCGATCGAACGCGGAAAGCACGGCCTGGTCGGTCAGGATCTCCGGCAGCGCAATACCCTCAGGCGCATTGGGGCCATAGACGGCATTGAATGGAATCCCGTAGCGCCCGAAGCTCGCCAGGTAGTCAGAGATCCGCGCATCCGGGCGCGTCCAGTCGGCGCGCATCGCGACGATCCCCGTGCCCGCCAAGCGATCCGCAACCGGGCCGCGGTTGACGACCGCCGCCTTGTTCACCTGGCAGGTCACGCACCACGATGCGGTCACGTCGACGAACACGACCTGCCCTGCCCGCACCAGCGTCGCGATGCGATCGCGATCAAAGGCCTGCCATCGGCTGCCGCCGTCAGCGCCATAGCCGCTGGGCAAGGCACCCGGCATCGCCGCCAGGAGAAGCGCGACGCATGCGGCGCCGGCGCAGACTGCGCCCCGCACCGGCGCGCCCGCGTGGCGCAGAACGAACAGCACGGCCAACAACGCCGCCAGGACCGCCGCGATCACGCTCGCCGGCACGTCGCCGATCTGCGTGCGAAGGACGAAGATCAACCAAACCGCGGTCAGCGCCAGCGCGAAGCCGAGCACCCGGCGCAGCACGATCATCCAGGCTCCGGGCCGCGGCAATGCGCGCACGAGATCCGGAAAGACCGCGAGAACCAGATATGGCGACGCAAGCCCGACGCCGAGCGCCGAGAAGATCGTCAGGATCTCGACGGGGCCGCGCGCGAGCGCGAAACCGACCGCAGTCCCCAGGAACGGCGCCGAGCACGGCGTCGCGAGCACGGTCGCGAACGCGCCGCTGGCGAACGAGCCCATCAGGCTGCCGCGGCGCTCGGCGGCGCCGGCGCCGCGATCCGCAAGGTCGGCGACCCGCCCGGGCAGGTTGATCGCGAACCATCCCCACAGATTGGCGGCGAACAGCGTCACCAGCACGGCCATCGATGCCAGGAAGAGCGGCTGCTGAAACTGGATGCCCCACCCGATGCCATGTCCGCCGGCGCGCAGCGCGATGAGAACGCCGGCCAATGCGAGAAAGGCTGCGAGGATCCCGGCAGCCGAAGCGAGGAAGCTCAGGCGTACGCGACCGCGCGCCACGCCCGCCTGCGCAACGACGCCAAGCAGCTTCAGCGACAGCACCGGCAGCACGCAGGGCATCACGTTGAGGATCAACCCGCCGACCACCGCGAGCGCGATGACGCCGAGCATCGTGCCTGACGGTGCGGCGCCGTCGAACGCCAGGACGTTCGCGCGGCCTTCGCCGGCCCGCGGACCGTCGGTGACGGTGATCGCGAGCGTCCGGCCGACGAGATCGCGCGCGCGGCTGACGTCGCCGTGGACCGGCAGCAGGAGCGTCGCGCTCAGCCGGTCGGCGGCGAGCGCAACCGTCGGCCGCGTGAAGGCCCAGCCATCCGGCCCTTCGACGATCGCGTCCGGATGCTCGAGCGGCAGGGTCGAGGTCACCTGCACCGCGAGCGCCGGCGGGTCGAGGCGCAGCGACGCATTGGCGACGCCGAGGCCCGAACCGACGGTCGGCACGCGCGCCTCGAAGCGGTTGATCAGATGCGCCTCGGCGCTCGGCCGGACCGGACCGGCAGGCAGGTCGAGGCGCAGCTCGGCCGTGTACGGGATGCACACGCGCTCGCACACGAGATATTCGAGGGCGCCGCGGAGCGCGACCGGCTCGCCCGCGCGGGCGACGCGGATGTCGAGCGGCAGCACGACCTCGTCGGCGTAGCCGAACGTCTCCAGCCCGAACAGTTCGAAGCGCTCCGGCGCCGGCCAACGCAGCGTGACTTCAGCCACATTGTCGGAGGCGGCCCAATCCGCGCGCGGCGCGAAGCCGGCATCGCCAGGATTGCGCCAGTAGGTCTTCCAGCCCGGTCGCAACGTGAAATGCAGGCCGGCGCGAATGACATCGCCGGAGCCGGCGGTGGCCGTCGCGGCGATGAGACGCACGCCGGCATGGTCGTTGCGTACCCATGGCGACGCCGCGCCGCCTTGCGCAAAGGCAGGCGCGGCGCACGAGATCGCCGCGGCGAGCAGGATCAGGACGGCACGAAGGCGCATCGAGTCTTCAAATCGTTCAAGTACTTGGCCGCCGCAACGGCGGTCGCGTGCCTAAATATAGCGCCGCGGTCGCCGCGACAGCACACAAACCGGTGAACGCAAGGCGGTAGAATCCCTTATCCTTGCATTAACCCACGCGGCACCATAGTTGATGACCATGACCAGTAAGGACACGGAGCAGATCTCCCTGGCCGGCCAGCTTCTGGTCGCGATGCCACGGATGACCGACCCGCGCTTTGAGCGGACCGTGATCTACATCTGTGCGCACTCGGGCCAGGGCGCGATGGGGCTGGTCGTCAATCGCACCTTCGACAAAATGTCGTTTCCGGAACTGCTGGCCCAGCTCAAGATCGACGCGACGCCGAAGGCCCGGCGCATCCGCATCCACGCCGGCGGACCGGTCGAGTCATCGCACGGCTTCGTCCTCCATTCGGACGACTACGTCCGCGAGGGCACGATGCGCGTCACGGACGGCATTGCCCTTACCGCGACGATCGACATCCTCAAGGCGATCGCCGAAGGCGAAGGCCCGCGCCAAAGCCTTCTTGCGCTCGGCTATGCCGGCTGGGGCCCGGGCCAGCTCGAAAGCGAGATCGTGCGCAACAGCTGGCTCAACGTGCCCGCCGACCCGGCCCTCGTCTTCGCGCTCGATATCGACCGAATCTGGGAACGCGCGCTCGCAATGCTCGGCGCGAGCCCGACCAGCCTGTCGAGCGACGCCGGCCACGCCTGATCGTCCGGCCGTCCACTTCCACATGTTTCGGGTGGGCGGCAGATCGGCCGGACTCTAGTGTCCGCGCTCCACAACGGACGGACCTCGACATGGATCGGGCGATCGATCGACCGCTTGGCACGCGGCAGTGGATGTTGCTGGTCGCGCTTTCCGTTCTCTGGGGCGGCTCCTTTTTCTTCGCCAAGGTCGCGGTCGCGGAACTGCCGCCGCTCACGGTCGTCTGGCTGCGCGTGAGTGCCGCGGCCGTCGCCCTGCTCGCTTTCCTGCGGCTCACCGCCGTCGCGATGCCGACGAGCGCCGCAAGCTGGCGCCGGTTTGCGGTGATGGGCCTGCTGAACAACGTCGTCCCGTTCGGACTGATGTTCTGGGCGCAGACCAGGATATCCACCGGCCTTGCGGCGATCCTCAACGCGACCACGCCGCTCTTCGGACTCGTCCTCAGCCGCTTCCTCGCGCGCGACGAAAGGCTCACGCCCGGCCGCATCGCCGGCGTTCTCTGCGGCTTCTGCGGCGTGGTCGTGATGATCGGACTCGACGCGCTGCGCGCCGACACCGAGGTCCTCGCCCAGTTCGCCGTCCTGGCCGGCGCATGCTCCTATGGCCTCGCCGGCATCTACGGTCGCCGCTTCCGCGACGCGCCGCCGATGACGACGGCGGCGGGGCAGCTTGCGGCCTCGACGCTGATCCTGCTGCCGCTGATCGCGATCGCGGACCAGCCGTGGATGCTGCCGATGCCGAGCGCCCACACGATCGCCGCGCTCGCCGGCTTGGCGCTGCTCAGCACCGCGCTCGGCTACGTGCTCTATTTCCGCATCCTCGCGGAGTCCGGCGCCAACAACCTGCTGCTGGTGACGCTGCTGATCCCGTTGAGCGCGCTGCTGCTCGGAACGATCGTCCTCGGCGAACGGCTGGTCGCGGCGCAGATCGGCGGCATGGTCCTGATCATCGCCGGCCTCGCGGCCATCGACGGCCGGCTCTTCACGATTGCGTCCGCGGGCGGGCGGCGCTGACCGATGATCCGCTCAGACGGCGATGCTGGTGCCGAGCCGTTCGGCGATCTTCGCGTTCGTCTCGAGCTGACCGAGCGGACCCATCGCCGCCAGCGTCAGCGGGCCGGAGAAGATGCGGCGGGCAACCCGCGCAACGTCCTCGGCGGTCACCGCGTCGATCTTGCGCGTGACCTCCTCGGGCGGGATCGGCCGGCCGAAGATAAGTAGCTGCGACGCCAGCGTGTCCGATCGCGCGTTGGTGCTTTCGAGCGACATCAGAAGCCCGGCCTTCATCTGGGCGCGGGCGCGGCGAACTTCGTCCTCGGGCGGCGGCGTGGCGACCTTGACGAGTTCCTCTGCGAGCACCGGCATCAGCTCGGCGATCTCGCTCTCGCCCGTGCCGGTATAGACGCCGAACAGCCCGCCATCGAGATACGATGCCGCAAAGGACGAGATCGTGTAGCAGAGACCGCGCTTCTCGCGGATCTCCTGGAACAGCCGCGACGACATCCCGCCACCGAGCAGCGTCGACAGGGTCGACGCGGCGTAATAGTCCGGATCGGCGAAGGAGACGCCGGGATAGCCGAGGACGAAGTGCACCTGCTCGAGCTCGCTGTCCTCGCGGGTCGCACCGCCGGCATAGCGCGCCGGCTCGTGCTGGGCGTCCCCATGTGCCGGAAGGCCGCCGAACGCCTTTTCGACCATTTCGACGAGCTTGTCGTGATCGTGGCGGCCGGCCGCCGAAATCACCATCGTCGCCGCGCCGTAGTGCCGGCGCTGGAAGTCGATCACCGCCTGGCGCGGCAGGCTCTTGATGATCTCGGCGCTTCCGAGGACCGGCCTTCCGAGCGACTGGCCCGGATAGGCGGCGCTCTGGAAGCGGTCGAAGATCACGTCGTCGGGCGTGTCCTCGACCTGGCCGAGTTCCTGAAGGATGACGCCGCGCTCGCGCTCCAGCTCGTCGGGATCGAAGACCGAGTTGAGCAGGATGTCGGCCAGCAGGTCGACGCCGAGCTTGAGGTCTTCGCGCAGCAGCTTGACGTAGTACGCGGTCTGCTCGCGCCCGGTGTGGGCGTTCATGATGCCGCCCACCGCCTCGACCTGTTCGGCGATATCGCGGGCGGTGCGCGTGGTCGTCCCCTTGAACGCCATGTGTTCGAGGATATGTGCGACGCCGTTGTGCGCCGCGCGCTCCTGGCGGGTGCCGACCCCGACATAGACACCGACCGACACGCTCTCCACCGAATCCATCGGGTCCGACGCGACGATCAGACCGTTGGCAAGCCGCGACAGGCGGACGCTCACGAGGCCGCTCCCGTCTTCGTGCGCACGAAATTCTGCACGGATTTGAGGTCGTTGGGCAGCACGGTCAGCCGCTCGGGCGCCGTCATCATGTCGCCGAGCCTGGCCGGCAGCGGCGGGCGGATGCCGGTCGCGCGCGCCACCGCATCCGGAAACTTAGCGGGATGCGCCGTGCCCAGCGCCACCATCGGCGTCGCGCTGCAGCCGCGCCGCGCCTCGGCGGCGCGGATGCCGATCGCAGTGTGCGGGTCGACCAGCTCTCCGGTCGACTCGTGGATGCGCCGGATGGTCGCCAGCGTGGTCTCGTCGTCGACACGCGCACCGGCGAACAGCCCCGTCAGTTCCTTGAACTGCGCGGCGCCGAGCTTCAGCGACCCCTCGCGCCGGAACTGCGCCATCGCAGCGGCGATCGCCGCGCCGTCGCGGCCCATCAGTTCGAACAGCAGGCGCTCGAAGTTGCTCGACACCTGGATGTCCATGCTGGGCGAGAGCGTCGGCTCGACGCCCTCGATCGTCATCTCGCCCGTGGTCAGCAGCCGCGCGAGGATGTCGTTGCGGTTGGTCCCGATCACCAGCCGCTCGATCGGCAGCCCCATGCGGCGGGCCGCATAGGCGGAGAAGACGTTGCCGAAATTGCCGGTCGGCACCGCGAAGCTGACCTTGCGGCTGGGCGCGCCGAGCGACAATGCGGCGAAGGCGTAGTAGACGATCTGGCCGGCGATGCGCGCCCAGTTGATCGAGTTGACCGCCGACAGGCGCATGCGCTCGCGGAAGACCGCATCGGCGAACATCGCCTTCACGAGGTCCTGGCAGTCGTCGAACGTCCCTTCGACCGCGATGGTGTGGACGTTGGCCGCGGCGACCGTCGTCATCTGGCGGCGCTGGACCTCCGACACGCGGCCATGCGGATAGAGGATGAAGACGTCGATCGCGTTGCGGTCGCGACACGCCTCGATCGCCGCGGAGCCGGTGTCGCCGGAGGTCGCACCGACGATGGTGACGTGTTGACCGCGCTTGGTCAGCACATGGTCGAACAGGCGTCCCACGAGCTGCAGCGCGTAGTCCTTGAAGGCGAGCGTCGGCCCGTGGAAGAGTTCGAGCAGCCATTCGCCCGGTCCCAGTTGCTTGAGCGGGGCGACCGCGGCATGGCCGAAGCCGGCATAGCTTTCCGCAACGATGGCATCGAGCGCTTCGTCTTCGATCGCATCCCCAATCAATGGCGCGAGCACCGCCTTGGCGACGTCGCCGTAGGGCCTGCCGGCCAGCTCGGCCCACGTCGCCTCGGCGAAATGCGGCCACAGTTCAGGGACATAGAGCCCGCCGTCGGGAGCCAGTCCGGCGAGCAGCGCGTCGTCAAAGCCGAGCGCCGGCGCCTTGCCGCGGGTCGATACGTATTGCAACTGCGTGATGTCCTTAGCCGAGGGGCGCGGGAGGGTAGCGGCGCGCCCGCAGCCAGGCAAGCCGCACATCGCGCGGTCCCTTAAGCCCGCCGCCGATACGTTAACGAGTTGTCATTGCAGATCATGTAGCGTATCCGACGATCCGGGCCAGCCGTCCGGGCGAATTCCGCCCGGACGGCGCCCAATGGTATTGCCGTGGATGCGGAACCGCGTGCGATGAACGTGCAGACGATCCGGAAGTGCTGGGCCGAGGAGCTCGCCCTGCCGCCGTCCGACGGCGATCTCGGCCGGCTGTTCGCGCTGTGGACGGCGCAACGCGGCACCGCGCCGGCGCCGAACCGGTCGATGATCCGCGCAGAGGAGCTGGCGTTCATGCTCGGCCGCCTCAACGTCATCGAGGTCCGCGCTGCCGCGCCGCGCTTCTGGTTCCGCATCTTCGGGACCGAGATCGGCAAGTACCGGACCGACGAGATGACCGGGCGCAGCACCGAGGCGCTGGTGCCGCGCGACTACCGGGCGGTGATCGAGAGCCACTTCGCCGAGGCGCACGCGCGCCAGCAGCCGACCCACCACCAGATCTACCTGTCGAACGGGCCGGTCGTCCGCAAGTACCGGCGGATCATCCTGCCCTATGCGATGGACGGCGACGACGCCGGGATCCTGCTGACCGGCAGCCACTTCCCGGAGTCGACCAAAGAGGTCGTGCAGAGCGAAGACTTCCTGCGCGACGACTGAGCGCTGGCGACGCCGAGGGCGCGGCGGCGGATTGCGCCGAGCCGCCGGTTCGCGGTATGGAGGCGGCATGACACCGCCATCCCGTCGCCTCGTCCTCGCCGCCCTCGCCGTCGCCGCGCTGCCGCGCCTTGCCGCGGCGCAGCGCCCGCCCATCGTCTACGAGCGGTCCGAACTGACGATCGAGACCGCCGCCGGTGCGCGTCACCGCTTCGACATCGAGATGGCCGATACCGACGAGCGCCGCGCGAACGGCCTGATGTTCCGCACCTCGATGGCGCCCGATGCCGGCATGCTGTTCGACTTCCGCAGCGACCAGCCCGTCTCGATGTGGATGCGCAACACCTTCATCCCGCTCGACATGCTGTTCATCGCGCGCGACGGCCGGGTGGTGAACATCGCCGAGCGCACCGTCCCGCGCTCCGAGGCCACCATCCCGTCCGACGGCCCGGTGCGCGCGGTGCTCGAACTCAACGGCGGCACGGCGGCGCGGCTCGGCCTCCGGCCCGGCGACCGCGTGCTCCACCGCATGTTCCGCAACGTCCCGTAGCTAGAGCTTCACCGCCAGGGTCACGCCGTCGCCGATCGGCAGCAGGGTCATCTGGACGCGGGCATCGGCGGCGATCTTCGCATTGAGGCGCTTGAGCGCGGCCGTGTCCGCGTCGTTGGCCGCCGGGTCGGCGACCGCCCCGCTCCACAGCACGTTGTCGATCGCGATCAGCCCGCGCGGCCGCAGCAGCACCAGCGCGCGCTCGTAGTAGGTGTCGTAGTTGGACTTGTCGGCGTCGATGAAGGCGAAATCGAAGCGCCCCGCTTCGCCCGCCGCGATCAGCGCGTCGAGCGTTTCCACCGCCGGGGCGAGCCGCAGGTCGATCTTGCCGGCCATGCCGGCCTCCTCCCAGTGGCGCCGCCCGATCGCGGTCCATTCGGCGTTGATGTCGCAGCAGACGATCCGGCCGTCCGCGGGCAGCGCGAGCGCGACCGCCAGCGCGCTGTAGCCGGTGAAGGTCCCGACCTCGAGGCAGCGCTTCGCCCCGATCAGCCGGACCAGGAGCTGCATCAGCTGGCCCTGGGCGGCGCCGATCTGCATCCCCGCCCCGCGCAGCGGTTTCGTCTCCGCGCGCAGGCGCCGCAGGGCCGGCGCCTCTGCCGGCGTCACGCTGGCAATGTAGTCGCGCAGGCGATCGTCGATGGCCAGATCACGTCCCGACATGGTGGTCCTCGCTCCCGGAGTTCGGTCCGAACCCAGATGGACCGGCCGGCCTCCCCGGGCAAGCCGTGCGATATTCGAACACGTTATTCACGCGAATAGCGAGAATATGACGTATTTTCATTGAATTACAATAACTTAATGTGATCTTATGCATTATTCATCGAGTTGGCGGGAAATCAGGCGTGCGGGCGCGAGCAAAGCCCGGCATAAATTGAATTATCATGATAACTCAATTCACTATTATAATTTCTTAGACGATTGCATGAACATCAGCCGCCCGACGGCGCACAAGATCGGCGCACGGGCCCACCCGTCAAATGGATATTTCATCCCTCGCCGTCAAGGGGGATCCGCCGCCCCGTCCCGGGCGCGCGCCGTGCGGGACCCTACGCGCGCCGGCCGGCGGGGGCCAGCGCCCGCTGCCGCCGCGAGAAGAGCGCGAGGCCGATCAGCGCCCCGGCGATCAGCGGCAATGCGGCCGGCTCGGCAACGGTCGCGAGTCCGCTCACGACGTAGCGTTCGATCCGCGTGCAGGATGCCGGATCGTTGGGAATCGCGAACTGGTAGCCGTTGCATTCATAGGACAGCGCACCGATCACGATCGGGTTCACGCCGCTCGCCGGGTACACCGTCAGGTCGTAGAGAAAGTCCAGTTCGAAGAAGCCGTTGTAGCCCGGGCGGTTGAACACGACGATGCTCTTGGTGGCGTTGTCGATGCTCGCCGACGGGGCGCCAGGCTGCGGGTAGACGGCGCCAAGGATGATGCCGTCCTCGGTCGTGATGGCGAGCGGCGGCTGGAGGAAGCCGTACACGTTGGTGGCGAAAATGCCGCTGAAGTTCGTGCCGTCGTCGAAGGTTCCGGACACGGACCAGTAGAGAGTCGGCGCGGCCTGCGCGGCCGGGGTGCCGACCGACAGCAGCCCCAGAATGACCAATGCTGCCCGCATGAACGTCGGCATTGTCCCCCGCTCCTTCGTTGCTTCGTGGCCTTGCCCCCTGGCACAACTATCAGGATACAGGAGGCGAGGCGGCCGCGATAGCCGAGCAGGCTACCGCGCCGTCAGCGGGCGGGCACCTCGTCGAGCGGCCAGATCGGGTGCTTGAGGCGCTTGTAGGGCAGCTTCGACCACTCGGGATTGCAGGCGCCCGGCGTGCCCACCAGGATCATTTCGGAGCACAGCGGCGCGAAGAAGTCGTAGTAGCGGTAGAGGCTCTTCACGCAGACGATCTTCTTCTTCCGGAAGTCCATCTGGTGGAGCGTGAACATCGACGGGTGCCAGACGCTGGCGCGCTCCTTGGTCAGCATGATCTCGATGCCGCCGGCATCGACCACCGCGAGATCGCCGACATGGATGCGCTCGCCGTTGATCCAGTCCTGATAGCCGTCGCGCTCGAGGTACTTCACCGTCACGTCGAGATCGAGCGGCCGGCCCGAGAACACGCTCGCCTTGCCGCCGATGCGCAGGTTGAACCGGGCGCCGACGCCGGCCTGGAAGCAGTAGAAGGTCGCGATCGGGTCCCACAGCGGCGCGAAGCAGGCGTCGCGCAGGCCGCGCGCGATCATCGCCTCGATCAGATAGGTCGAATCGCCGGGCGCACCGCCGCCGGGCTGGTCCGATGTGTCGGCCAGCAGCACCGGGAACTTCGTGGCGCGCGCCGCGCGGTCGAGCGCCTCGTCCATCGGCACGAAGGGCAGCGCCGCGTCCTCCTTGATCGCCATGAAGCGCCGCGCGAAGCGGTCCGCCACCGCCCGCGCCTTGGCCTTGTCGCCGTCCGCGACGACCAGGGCGGCACCGCCGGTGATCGGCAGGTCGGCCCACGGGAAGCCGTGGCCGAGCGACACCGACAGGATGCCGTCCTTGCCTTCCTGCGCCACCATGTCGGCGACGAATTGCGGCATCGGCCCCTTGCGCGTGGTCGGGAACAGGCCGAGCACCGGGCACGGCGACCACGCCATCACCGGCTTGACCTTGCCGGCCAGCGTGTCGCGCACCAGCGCGAACACCTCGTCCGCGCGCTCGCGATAGTCGGTGTGCGGATAGGCCTTGTAGATCACCGCGACGTCGGCGTTGTCGACCATCGCGTCGGTCAGATGGACGTGCAGGTCGAGCTCGACGCCGACCACGACCTTGGGCCCGACGATCTTGCGCACGCGGGCGAGGAAGTCGCCTTCGCAGTCGTCGTAGCCCTCCGCCACCATCGCGCCGTGGAGGAAGAAGATCGCGGCGTCGATCGGCATCGCCTTCCTGAGATCGGCGAGGATCTCGTCGCGCAGCGCCTCGTAGGCGGCGCGGGTGGTGACGCCGGCGGGCTCGGCAAAGCAGTGCAGGCTCTCGACCACCTCCCAGCCCGCCGCGCGGCCATGCTTCAGCCATTGCCGCGCCGGCGCGGTGTGGACGGTGTCGGGCACCGATTCGATGCCGTTGCGCACCATCAGGAAGGACTCGAAATCGCCGAGGCCGGTCGGGAAGGTCTGGAAGGTGTTGGTTTCGGTGCCGAAGGTGGCGGTGAACAGGCGCGTCTTTTTGCTCATCGCGCGACGATCGGGGCTGGCGCGTTCCGGGTCAAGAACAGGGCCGTTCCATGGCGCGGAATACTGCGGCACCCTGCCCCGTCGCCCGCCGGCGCACGCCCGTGGTAGCCTTTTTCCATGCGTATCATTCCCGCCCTCGCGCTGCTTCTCGCCCTCGCCGCCTGCGGTCAGCGCGATCCGCAGGTCGTGGCGCCGTCGTCGCTCGGGCTCGCCGCCGCGCCGGCCGCCGCGTCGGCGGCGATCCATGTCGACGGTTCGGCGATGACGACGTCCTTGCAGCCGCGCTTCGGCTGCGCCGCGTACACCTTCCCGCTCGACGGCCGCGCCGCCTTCGAGGCGGCGATGCGCGCCGCCGCCGCGACGAACCTGCGCCCGGCGATCACGCGCGTCGACATCCGGGGCGAGCGGCTGCGCGCCGAGAGCGACCTCGCGGGCGGATTGCTCCAGGGCGCGGCGGTATCGGTGGTCGCGGAGGCGAGCGTCGCGGTCGATGGTGGTGCCGCACGGCAGGTCCAGGCGACCGGCCGCGCCACGTCGCAGGCGAGCGGCCTGGTCGGCTGCGACAGCATCGGACCGACCCTGGCCGACGCCTATCGCGACGCGCTGCGCGCCCTCGCCGGCGAGGTCGCCGGACGGATGCGCGCGTCGCCGTAGCCGCCAGCCCCGGCCGAGGCCGTCCTTGCCGACGCGGGTCCGCTTCGTGTATCTCCCGGGGGCCCGGTTCCGGAGTGTAGCTCAGCCTGGTAGAGCGCCAGCTTTGGGAGCTGGATGTCGCGAGTTCAAATCCCGCCACTCCGACCAGGCCCGTTCCGAACAGGCATCGGCCGATCCAAGAGCGCAGCCCCATGACCGCACGCATCTATCGCCCCGCCAAGACCGCCATGCAGTCCGGCCGCGGGCGGACCCA
>JAEUKZ010000268.1 GCA_016793045.1 Alphaproteobacteria bacterium | reverse complement strand
CGGCCGCCCAGACCGTTCGGCCCGGCCGCACCAACCAGAGTGCTACCGTCGCCGTTGCGACCGCATCGGGCGCCGCGGCCGGTCCCCCCGCAACCGCCGTTCGGCTCGACGCGGCGCCCCCGCAGCCGGGAATCGGTCCGGCGACGCCCTCGCCGTCGCCCGACCGGCAGGCTGCGGCCATCCCGGCCCACCTCGCCGCGGGATCGGAACTCGACGTCCGCGTGACCCGCCTCGGCGAAGCGCAGATCCAGACTGCGGCGCCCGGCCATCCGCAGATCGCCGGCACGATCGCCGGCCGCACGCCGTCCGGCCAGGCGATCGTCGACACATCCGCTGGCCGTCTCGCCGTCACCCTGCCGGCCGCGCTCGGTCCGGCGCAGGATGGCATGCGCCTCATGCTCGACGTGGTCGCGACACGCGTCGCGACCCCGCTCCCCCACGAGGCTCCGCCGCGCGCGGCCCTCGAAGCCGCTTCGCTGCGCCCGATGCTCGACGCCTTCACCGACGTCGCCCGTGCCAGCCGCGGCCATGTCGATCCGCACGACATACTGCCGCGACCCGGGCCGCAGCTTGCACAACGCCTCGCCGATGTCGCGGCGGCGCTGTCGACCGGCAACGTCGCGGAGTGGCTGGGCGAGCGTACCGTCAAGTCGATCGAGCAGCGCGGCCACGGCGAAGCGCTCCGCCGCCTCGAAGGCGAGCTCTACGAGGCTGCAAAGGCGGCACCGCAATCACCCGAGTGGCACGGCACCGTGCTGCCCTTCTTCGTCGGCGGCCAGCTGCAGCCCTTGCGGCTGTATGTCAGGCGCCGCAATGCGCGTGCGCGCGATCGCGCCGCCGGGACGCGCTTCGTGCTCGAATGCGCGCACGACGATCTCGGCGAACTGCAGCTCGACGGGCTCGTGCACGAACGGCGTATCGACGTCATCCTGCGCACCCATGCGGCGCTGCCGGAGGACATGCGCGGCGACATCGTCGCCCTGTTCGGCGATGCCTGCGGCGTGATGGGCTATGCCGGCACGATCGAATTCCACGCCGAACCCGCATTTCCGGCGATGCCGCGCATCGAACGCGCGGCCCACTCGATCGGCGTCGTCGCCTGAACCGTGCGCCGTCGGGGGGCGTCAGGCGTGGCGGCGGCGGTGCGCTTCAAGCCCCATTTCGTCGAGCAGCAGCTGCTCGCGCCGGTCGGCTTCGATGCGGGCCTGGAGCCGCCGGTTTGACAGCACGATGTCGTAGCGCTTGAGCTCCTGGAACGACTCGGCGACGCGCTCGCGCATCGCGGCGACCCGGACGTCCACGTCGGCGATCGAGGCCGCGACCTTCCCGCGCCGCGCGATCACCGTGCGCGCATAGCCCGGATAGGCGAACGCGCCTTCCGCTGTCGTGCGCGCCAGCCCCTGCTGCTGGACCACTTCCGTCTCCAGGTCCGCCGCCTGTTGCCGCAGGTCGATCGCGAGTTGTTCGAGCCCGGCCAGTTCGCGGCGCAGCTGGTCGAGCTGGCGCTTCTGGACCCGGATCAGTGTTTCGAGCGTACGCATCCCCGTCCCTTCCCCTTACCGTCTCAGCGCGGCTCGGATCCCGGCCCTTCCAGGATCTTCTGCAGCCCTTCGTAGCCCTTGGCCAAGGTGGCCCGTTCGCCCTTCCCCTGGGCGAGGAACCGTTCGAGCTCGGGCTGATAGCGGATCGCTTCGTCGATGCCGGGATCGCTGCCGCGGCGATAGGCGCCGAGGCGGATCATCTCCGCCATGTCCTCGTAGCGTGCGAGAAGCTGGCGCGAGCGTGAGACCACGGCGTTCTCGGCCGCGGTGTTGCAGCCCGGCATGGTCCGCGAGACAGATCGCAGGATGTTGATCGCCGGATAGCGGCCGCGTTCGGCGATCGCGCGGTCGAGCACGATGTGGCCGTCGACGATGCCGCGCACGGCGTCGCTGATCGGCTCGTTGTGGTCGTCGCCTTCGACGAGGACGGTGAACAGGCCGGTGATGCTGCCGGCCCCCGTGCCCGGCCCGGCACGCTCGAGCAGGCGCGGCAGCTCGGCGAAGACCGACGGCGTGTACCCCTTGCTCGCCGGCGGTTCGCCCGCCGACAGGCCGATCTCGCGCTGCGCCATCGCGAAGCGCGTCACGCTGTCCATCAGGCACAGCACGTTGAGGCCGAGATCGCGGAAGTGCTCGGCGATCGACAAGGTCAGATAGGCCGCCTGGCGGCGCATCAGCGGCGGCTCGTCCGACGTCGCGACGACGACGACGGCGCGCGCGAGGCCCTCGGGGCCGAGATCGTCGGAGAGGAAGTCCTGCACCTCGCGGCCGCGTTCCCCGACCAGGCCGATCACGGTGACGTCGGCTTCGGTGTAGCGCGCCATCATCGAAAGCAGGCTGGACTTGCCGACGCCGGAGCCCGCGAAGATGCCCATGCGCTGGCCGCGACAGCAGGTGAGGAACGCATTGATCGCCCGCACGCCGAGATCCATCTTGCCGGCGACGCGCTGGCGCGCGTGCGCCGACGGCGGCGCCGCGCGCAGCGGATAGCCCTGCTTGCCTTCGACAAGTGGGCCCTTGCCGTCGACCGGCTCCGCAAGCGCGTTGACGACGCGGCCGAGCCACGCGCGATCGGGATAGACGACCGAATCGGATTCGGCGATCTCCGCCTTGCAGCCGAGGCCGATTCCCTCGAGCGAGCCGAGCGGCATCAAGAGCACGCGGTTGTTGCGGAAGCCGACGGCCTCGCAGGGAACGCGGCGGCCGTCGCGTGCAATCACGGTACAGCGGCCACCGATCGACAGTGCGTGCTGCACGCCGCCGATCTCGATCAGCATCCCCTGGATCGTGGTGACTCGTCCGTAAAGCCTGTAGGGGGGAACGCGCGACAGCGCCGCGCCGAGGGAAAAGCCAGTCATTGCAGGGGACTATCCCGTGAAAACGTGAAAAATCCGTTCCTTCGCGGTCCCCACTTTGCCGCAGCCGGCTTAAACATGGCTTAAGGCCGATGAGCATCCCCCCTTCACGTCAACCCTTTGTTAACCGAATGTGTGGTGATATGGTTAAAGCGTCGGCTGTGGGAGACCTGTGACCATGCGTGTGCTTCTCGTCGAAGACGATACCGCGACCTCGAAGAGCATTCAGTTGATGCTCAAGTCCGAGGGCTTCGTGTGCGATACGACCGATCTGGGCGAGGACGGCCTCGAGATCGGCAAGATTTACGATTACGACATCATCATTCTCGATTTGATGCTGCCGGACATCGATGGCTACGAGGTGCTGAGACGCCTCCGCGCGGCGCGCGTTAAGACGCCGATCCTCATTCTGTCGGGCCTCGCCGACCTTGAGAACAAGCTCAAGGGCCTCGGCTTCGGCGCCGACGACTATCTGACCAAACCTTTCGACAAGCGCGAGCTGATCGCCCGCATCCACGCGATCGTGCGGCGCGCCAAGGGCCATTCGCAGTCGATCATCAAGACCGGCCGCCTGACGGTAAATCTCGACACCCGTACCGTCGAGGCCAATGGTCAGCCGATCCATCTGACCGGCAAGGAATACGGGATCATCGAGCTCCTCAGCCTGCGCAAGGGGACCACGCTCACCAAGGAGATGTTCCTCAACCATCTCTACGGCGGGATCGACGAGCCCGAGCTCAAGATCATCGACGTGTTCGTCTGCAAGCTGCGCAAGAAGCTCGCGACGTCGTGCGACAACGAAAACTATATCGAGACCGTGTGGGGCCGCGGCTACGTGCTGCGCGATCCGCCGGCCAAGGGCGAGCGGCCCGAGAAGGCCGAACGCGAGGCCGCGCGGGCCTGACCCGCGCGACGGCCGTCTCCCACAGAAAAGGCCCGCGGGCAACGCCCGCGGGCCTTTTTCATTGCGGACTTACGTCGGCGCCGCGGCGGTCAGGCGATCGCTGCCTGCTTGAAGGGCACCGCCGAAGCGCCTTGCTTGCCGACCAGGCCATAGACGCCGCGCTCGCCCGGCAGCGGCGCGAAGGCGTCGCAGATGCCGATGACCGTCTCGGCACCGCCGAGATAGAGAAACCCGTCGGGCTCCATCGCACGCGCGATCCGGTTCAGCACGCCGCCCTTCGTGGTCTGGTCGAAGTAGATCAGGACGTTGCGGCAGAATACGACGTCGAACGTCCCGAGCGTGCGCGGATCCTGCAGCAGGTTGAACTCGCGGAACTGCACCATGCCGCGGATGTCGGCCGAGATCTGCCACTTGTCGCCCTGCTGCTTGAAATACTTCATCAGCATCTGGATCGGCAGGCCGCGCTGCACCTCGAACTGCGTGTACATCCCGGCGCGGGCGCGGTCGATGATCTCGCGCGCGATGTCGGTCGCCGTGATCTCGACCTTCCACCCGGCGAGCTTCGCGGCCTCCTCGCGCAGGATCATTGCCAGCGTATAGGGCTCCTGCCCGGTCGAGCACGCCGCGCTCCAGATGCGCAGGGTGCGTTTGGCCGCGCGCGCGGCGAGCAGGCGCGGCAGCACCGTGTTGCGGAACAGCTCGAACGGCTTGATGTCGCGATAGAAGAACGACTCGTGCGTCATCATCGCGTCGCTGACTTCGCGCATCACCGCCTCGTCGCCCTTGCGCAGCGACGCGACCATGCTGTCGAAGCTGCCCATGTTCCACTTGCGCAGCAGCGGCGTCAGGCGGCTCTCGACGAGATACATCTTGTCGGTCCCGAGAACGAGGCCGGTCCGGTCCTTGAGCCACTTGCTGAAGAAGGAAAAGTCGTCGGGCTTCATGATTACCCCCGGAGCGCCAGGCGCGAGACATATGACGCAATATCGGGGAGCGGCAGCACCGCGCTGCAGATCCCGGCTGCGGCAGCCGCCCCAGGCATGCCCCAGACAACGCTTGTGCCCTCGTCCTGGGCGATGACCGTGCCGCCGGCGGCGACGATCGACTGGCCGCCCCTCGCGCCATCGGACCCCATGCCGGTCAGCACGACGGCAAGAACCGCCGGGCCGTAAGCCTTGGCGATGCTGCGGAACATCGGGTCGACCGACGGGCGGCAGAAATTCTCGGGCGCATCCTTGTTGAGGCGGACCGTCCGCTGCTGGGCGTTGCCGTCGATGACCATGTGGAAATCGCCCGGCGCGACGTAAATGCGCCCGGCCTGGACCGCCTCGCCGTCGCGCGCCTCGGCGACCGGCCGCTTGGCGATCTTGCCGATATGCTCG
Organism: Alphaproteobacteria bacterium; assembly: GCA_016793045.1. Lineage (GTDB taxonomy): Bacteria > Pseudomonadota > Alphaproteobacteria > CACIAM-22H2 > CACIAM-22H2 > JAEUKZ01. The sequence goes on along the minus strand of JAEUKZ010000268.1, from coordinate 18,018 downwards.
GCGAGGATCGTCGTGAAGGTCGGCGGCATGTGCTGGGTGATGAAGATCGGCTGGCGCAGGTGCGTCGGCAGTTCGGCGATCACCTTGAAGAGGGCCTGCGGGCCGCCCGTCGAGCTGCCGATCGCGATCACCTGGGGGACCGTGGACGACGGCTGGCGCAGCGCGATCGGCCCGGCCGGCTGGGTGGCGATCCGGCCGGGGCTTGGCGACTGGGCGGCCGTGCGGGCGGCGCCGGCGCGGCGGCGGCCGCCGAGCGCCTTCACCTTCGCGAGCAGCTCGCGCTTGAAATCGCTGGCGCCGCTGATCTGCGTCGAACTCGGCTTCGGCACGTAGTCCGCGGCGCCCGACTGCATCGCGCGGAGGCTGATGTCCGCATTCTTCTGCGTCAGGGTCGACGCCATCAGGACGCGTGCGCCCGGCGCAACCGCCAGGATCTTGGGCAGCGCAGTGAGGCCGTCCATCACCGGCATCTCGATGTCGAGCACGACGATGTCGACCGGGCTGCGTTGGATCGCCGCGATCGCAAGCTGCCCGTTGCCCACCGAATGCACGACGGTGATGTCGGGATCGCCTTCGAGCGTGCGCGTCAGCACGCCGCGGATCACGGCCGAATCGTCGACGACCATGACACGGATACGATCGGACGCCGCACCTGCCGCGCTGGGTCGCCCCACGAGTGGGCTGGGCAGAACCATCAGAGTAGACCGACCTGCGAGAACTTGGCCTGGATGATGTCGCTGTCGAAGGGCTTCATGATGTACTCGTTCGCCCCTGCACCGATGGCCTCGGTGATGTGCGCCATGTCGTTCTCGGTGGTGCAGAACACCACCACCGGCCGCTCACCGCCGCGCATCGTGCGCAGCTTGCGCAGGAAATCGATGCCCGACATCACCGGCATGTTCCAGTCGAGAAGGACCGCATCGGGCATCTGCTTCTCGCAGGCTTCGACCGCCTTCTGACCGTCGGCCGCCTCGGCGATGCTGAAGTTCAGTCCCTCCAGGATGCGCCGGGCCACCATCCGGATGACCTTCGAATCGTCAACGACCAGGCAGGTCTTCATCGCGAATCACTCCCACAAAGCCGCGCGGCTGCACCGTGCGCGTTCTCCCCTGCGGAACCGGATCACGCCGCTTCCGCGCGCTTGAAGTCGAGCATCCGCGCCACTTCGAGCACGACGAGCAGCTTGCCCTGCAGGCGATAGATGCCGCCGGAAACCTCGCGCCAGCGCGGGTCGAGCGTCGTCGGGTTGCGCTCGTAGGCATCCCCCGGCAGGCTCAGCACCTCGCCGACCGCATCGACGATCAGGCTGTAGAGTTCGCCCTTGTGGTCGACGACGACGCTCATGCCCTGGTTGTCGGCCGCGCGCGGCGGCAGCGACAGGCGGCGGCGCACGTCGATCGCGGTGACGATGCGGCCGCGCAGGTTGAGCGCGCCCGCGACCTCCGCGGGCGCCAGCGGGATCCGCGTGATCCGCTGCGGCCCGAGGACGTCCTGCACCGTCAGGACGGGGATGCCGAACAGCTGGTCGGCGATCGTCATCGTGACGAAGTCGCGCGCGTCACCCGAAGCGACACCGGACGTGCCGGTGGCGAAGTCCCGAACGTTGCTCATGCTGCACCTCTGGAGGCGATCGTCTGCGACAGCGTCTGAAGCAGCGCGTCACGATCGAACTTGGGGATGTAGTCCGCGAACCCGGCCGTACGGCCGCGATCCATGTCCTTCGCCGACGTGTGCGAGCTCATCGCCACGATCGGCGTGTCCTGCCACCGGCTGCTCTTGCGCACCGTCTCGGCGAACTCGAAGCCGTTCATGCCCGGCATCTCGATGTCGGAGACGATGACGTCGAAGTCCTTGCCGGCTTCGCACAGGCCGAGCGCCTGGTTGGCACTTTCCGCGGTCGTGACCTCGTAGCCCGCCACCTGGAGCAGCGGCGAGAGCAGGTTGCGGAAGAACGCCGAGTCGTCGATCAGCAGCACCCGGCGGTTGCCGGCCTTGGCGTCGCCGTAGCCCTCGGCGGTCTTCGCCTTGAACCAGTCGCCGAAGGCCATGGTGACGAAGTGGCCGGTGTCGATGACGTCGGTCGCCTTGCCGGCGATGATCGCGGTGCCGAGCGTGCCCGGGCGGTCCGCGACAAGTTCGACGTTGAGATGATCCTCGACGATGTCGACGATCTCGTCGACCAGCAGGCCCATCGAGTGCTGGCGGTCGGCGAAGACGAGAACCGGCTGGCGGCCCTCGCGCTTGACGTCGTAGCCCGGCTCGACCGAGACGAGCGGCATGAGCTTGCCGCGATACTGGACGACCGGACGGCCGTTGCTGAACTCGATCGAGTTGGCTTCCACTTCCTCGAGGCGCGAGACCAGTGCCAGCGGCACGGCCTTGGGCGCGTCGCCTCCGGCGCGGAAGAGCAGCAGCGCCACGCGCTCGCCCGAGGTCGACGTGGCGGAGGCCGCTGCGGCCGCCGCTTCCGTCTCGCCCATCGCCTCGCCGATCGCGGTCGCGATGCCGTTGGGATCGAGGATCATGATCACGCTGCCGTCGCCGAGGATCGTGTTGCCCGAGAACATCGAGACGTCGCGCAGGATCGGCGCCACCGGCTTGACCACGATTTCCTCGGTGTCGAATACGCGATCGACCATGATGCCGAAGGTGTGGTTGCCGACCTGGGTGACGACGATGAACGTCTCCTGGTTCTCCTCCTTCTCGCCGTTCGACAGCCGCAGCATGTCGCGCAGGCTGACGAGCGGAAGCAGGCGGTTTCGCAGGCGCAGGAACGGCGACTGGTTGACGCGCTCGATCGTCGTTTCCGACCCGGCCGCGGCGCGGACGAGTTCGAGGACGCTGATCTGCGGGATCGCGAAGCGCTCGCCGGCGCATTCGACGATCAGCGCCGAGACGATCGCGAGCGTCAGCGGGATCTTGATCGTGAACGTCGTGCCCTTGCCCTCCTGGGTCTTGAGCTCGATCGTGCCGCCGATCTTCTCGATGTTGGTGCGCACCACGTCCATGCCGACGCCGCGGCCCGAGACGTTGGTGACCTTGGTCGCGGTCGAGAAGCCGGCGCGGAAGATGAACTGCGCGATCTGCTGGTCGGACATCGCCGACAGCTCGCTGTCCGTCGCGAGCCCGTTCTGCAGCACCTTCTGCTTGATCTTCGCCAGCGACAGGCCGCGCCCGTCGTCGGCGATCTCGATGATGATGTGGCCGCCCTCGTGGTACGCGTTGAGGGTGACGTGGCCCTGCTCCGGCTTGCCGGCCTTCTTGCGGTCGGCCGGCATCTCGAGGCCATGGTCGGCGCTGTTGCGCACCATGTGGGTGAGCGGATCCTTGATCAGCTCGAGCACCTGGCGGTCGAGTTCGGTTTCGGCGCCATGCATCACGAGCTCGATCTTCTTGCCGAGTTCGTGGCTGAGATCGCGGATGAGGCGCGGCAGCTTGGCCCAGGCGTTGCCGATCGGCTGCATGCGCGTCTTCATGACGCCTTCCTGCAGCTCCGAGGTGACGTGGTTGAGGCGCTGCAGCGGCGCGGCGAAGTCGCTGTCCTTCTGGCTGCGGAGGATCTGCAGCAGCTGGTTGCGGGTCAGCACCAGTTCGCTGACCATCGTCATCAGGTTCTCGAGCAGGTCGACATTGACGCGGATCGTCTGCGCCGCGACGCTCGAGTCCTTGATGTCGCCCGTGACCTGTTCCTTCTTGTCCGCGGGCTTGTCCGCTGCGGCCTGCATCTCGACCGGGGCGGCCTCTTCGATCGCGGCGGGCTCGGGCGCCGCGGCGACGGGGGCAGCCGCGACGGGAGCCGGCGCTTCGGCGACGGGCGCCGGCGCGACGGGGGCAGGTGCGGCGGCGGCCGGAGCGGCCGCTTCGCCATTGGCGGCCGCATTGAGGCGGCGGATGAGGTCGGCGTCGTCGCCGGCGGGCTCGGCTTCGGTCTGTTCGAGCGTGGCGAGCAGCCACTTGATGCGGTCGAGCGATTCGAGAACGACGCTGATGATCGCGGGCGTCACCGGCAGGTCGCCGTCGCGCACCTTGCCAAGCACGTTTTCGCTCGCATGCGCGACGCCTTCGAGGCGCGGCAGGCCGAGGAAGCCGCACGTGCCCTTGATGGTGTGCACGAGCCGGAAGATGTTTCCGAGCAGCTGCGGGTCGTTTGGATCCTTTTCGAGCTTCACGAGTTCGACGTCGAGGACGGCGAGGCTCTCATTCGACTCGGTCAAGAATTCCCTGAGCAGATCATCCATGATGCGATTTCCCCGTAGGACCAGCACCGTCGCCCGGAAGAGGGAAACAGCGGCGCCATCTGTGACTACGGGGACACTCGCAGACGAAAATTAAAAAGCTGTTACCCCAATGTATCGCAATAGTTTAAGCATCCGATGGTGGACGCGGCAAAGCGCTGGCAAATCGGCGCTTCTGCAGATGCCGCGGCGCCGAATACGGATGAATCCGCGCCGGCTGCGCGAGCCCGCCGGCTTCACGGACTCCGTCGTTCGGCACGGACGCCCGGAACGTTAACCGTCGAATGCCGCTCGCCGATCACGTCCCGGCCGGAACGTCGAACGCAAAGCTGCAGCCCTGCGCGCCGGCCGTGAAGACGAACGTCCCGCCGACCTCCTGCGCTGAACGCCGCGCCAGATAGGCGACGACGTTTCGCGGCGTGAGCTCGACCGTCTCCACCTCCCCCGTCAGCATCGTGCGGACCTCTTCGGGCAGGCCGATGTGGTTGCCGGTCGCCTCGATGCCGACCTTGAGGCGCGTATCGGCAACGGCGACGGCGACCTTTACCGTTCCGCCGCGCGGCAGCGTGTCGATCGCCATCAGCACGGTGTTGAGCAGCAGGCGCGCGGCGTCCTTGGTCGCGGCGTTCTCAAGCGCGCCGTCGGGTGCTCCCCAGTCGAGCGTGACCCGGCCGCCTTCGCACAGCGCATTGGCGAGCCGGCGCACCTCGGCGAACATCCCCGACCCGGGCAGCGCGTTGCCGGTGCCGTAGGCGACGCGGAACGCCTGCAGCCGGCGGCTCGCCTGCCGTGCCGACTGCGCCACCAGGTCAACCACTTCGGGATCGGGGCGAGAGCGCGAATCGGCCAGCAGCTCGACGCCGTTGGCGACCGCCCCTACCGATCCCACCAGATCGTGGCACAGCCGCGCTGCCATCGATTCCGCGAGTGCCAGTTCGGTCGGACGTGCCATTACGGATCTCCTGGTTCCACGGTTCAGCCTTGGCCGGTGCGGGCACGGTCCTGGCCGCGTAGAATGCCGCGGTTGCGACTCGCCCGGTGGCGTCAAAATTATGACCACACTCATTCCCGGCCGCTACGTCAGACATCCGGATCGACCCGACTGGGGACTGGGCCGGATCCAGTCTGTGATCGGGCCGCGGGTGACGGTGAATTTCGAGAACGCCGGGAAACTGCTGATCAATACCACGAACGTAGCGCTGGTCGATGCCGAGGACGACCCGCCGCGCCCCGCGACGCCGGTACCGCCGCGCTAGGCGAGCAGCCGCGCGGCAGCCTCCAGCTCCGCTTGGTCGTTCACGTTCAGAAAGGGGTCGGCCCCGGTGATCGTGAAATCGACGATGTGCCGGCGGCGCGAGGCTGCCCACCGGCCCACCGCGCCCTGCCCGGCTGCGAGGTCCCGCGCCAGGATCGGTGCAAGGCTGCGGTGCCAGATCGCGCACACGGGATGTTCCCGCGCGCCCGAGCTGGCGCAAATCACCTCGGCACCCGCGGCCTCGGCGGCCCGTGCGGCGAGCCGGGCGACCAGATCGGCCGGCAGGAGCGGCGCATCGCACGGGACGGTAAGCAGCCATTCGATCGCCGGCGCATCCTTCGCCAGCCAATCGAAGCCTGCGAGCAGGCCCGCCAGCGGTCCGGGCCAACCGGCGATCGTGTCGGGGACCACCGGCACACCCAGGCCGGCATAGGCTGCCAATGAGGTGTTGGCATTGATCGCGATCGGCGATGCCTGCGGCCGGATGCGGGCGAGGACGTGGGCGACGAGCGGCCTCCCGGCAAGCGGCACCAGCCCTTTGTCCACACCGCCCATGCGTGTTCCCCGCCCGCCGGCAAGGATGATCGCCGCCACTTGCCTTGCGCGCCCGTCCACCATGCCCACGGTCCCCGATTACCCCCGTCGAATGTGGGGGCGAAATATCCGCGTCGCCGTACTATCTTAGTCGGATATTCTCCCCAGTTGTCGTCATGGAGACGGCCCGTGGACGCTGCAAGCCTTGACCTCCGCGCACCGCCGGCAAGCGCGCGGCTGATCGACCCGTTCGCACGCGCGGTCTCGTATCTGCGGGTGTCGGTGACGGACCGCTGCGACTTCCGCTGCGTCTACTGCATGGCGGAGGACATGACGTTCCTGCCCAAGGCCGACATCCTGTCGCTCGAAGAACTCGACCGGCTGTGCAGCGCCTTCGTGCGGCTCGGCGTGCGCAAGCTGCGCATGACCGGCGGCGAGCCGCTGGTCCGTCGCGGCGTCATGAACCTTTTCCGTTCGCTCGGCCGCCATCTCGAGAGCGGCGCACTCGACGAACTGACCGTCACCACCAATGGCAGCCAGCTGCCGCGCTACGCGGCCGAACTCGCCGCCTGCGGCGTGCGCCGGATCAACGTCTCGCTCGACACGCTCGACCCCGCGAAGTTCAAGGCGATCACGCGCTGGGGCGATCTCGCCAAGGTCGAGGATGGGCTGATGGCGGCGAAGGCCGCCGGTCTGGCGGTGAAGATCAACGCCGTCGCGCTCAAGGGCGTCAACGAGGACGAGTTCGACCGGCTGATCGAATGGTCCGGCCGCCACGGCTTCGACCTCGTGTTCATCGAAGTGATGCCGCTCGGCGACATCGAGCCGAGCCGCCTCGACCAGTACCTGCCGCTGTCGCTGGTGCGCACGCGCATCGAGCGGAACTGGACGCTGCAGGAGACCGACTACCGCACCGGCGGGCCGGCGCGCTATTTCACCGTCGCCGAGACGGGCCGGCGCCTCGGCTTCATCACGCCGCTGACGCACAACTTCTGCGAATCGTGCAATCGCGTGCGGCTGACCTGCACCGGTACGCTCTATATGTGCCTGGGCCAGGAGGACGCCGCCGATCTGCGCGCTCCGCTGCGCGCGAGCGCCGACGACGCGCTGCTCGACGAGGCGATCCGTGCCGCCATCGCGCGCAAACCGAAAGGCCATGATTTCGTCATCGACCGGCGTCATCGTGGCCCGGCCGTCAGCCGCCACATGTCGACGACCGGCGGCTGATCGCGCCCGGCCCCGCGCTGGGCTATACTCGCGCGCGTTTCAACGACCGGTTCTCCCTCCATGCGCCTTGCCTTCGTCGCGGCCGACACCGCCGTGGCCCGCGATGCACTTGCCCGCCTTCAGTCGCGCTATCCCGCCGTCGCGCCGGAGGCGGCCGACGCCATTGTCGCGCTCGGCGGCGACGGCTTCCTGCTGCAGACGCTTCACAAGTCGATCGAGCGGCGCACGCCGGTCTTCGGCATGAACCGCGGCTCGGTCGGATTCCTGCTCAACGACTATCGCGAGGACGGCCTGCCGGAGCGCATCGAGCGCGCGACGCCGGTCGAACTTCATCCGCTGGTGATGGAGGTCACGACGACCTCGGGCATGACCGCGAAGGCGCTGGCGATCAACGAGGTCTCGGTGCTGCGCCAGACGCGCGAGGCGGCGAAGCTGCGCATCAAGGTCGACGGCCGCGAACGGCTCGCCGAGCTGATCTGCGACGGCGCGCTGGTTTCGACGCCGGCCGGCAGCACCGCCTACAACCTTTCGGCGCACGGGCCGATCATCCCGCTCGGCGCCGGCCTGCTCGCGCTCACGCCGATCAGCGCGTTCCGGCCACGGCGCTGGCGCGGCGCGCTGCTGCCGCGTACCGCGCGCGTGCGGTTCGAAGTCGCCGACCCCAGGCACCGCAGCGTCAGTGCTACCGCCGACCAGACCGAGGTGCGCGACGTCGCCAGCGTCGAGATCTACGAGGACCGCTCGATCACGCTCACCCTGCTCTTCGACCCCGACCAGAACCTCGAGGAGCGCGTGCTGAAGGAACAGTTCGAGCCGTAGGGCGGCGCCGCTACTCGGCCGCGTACTTGCGGTCGAGCGCGTCGAAGAGCGGCTTTTGCACCAGGCGCTGGCGCTCCTTGAAGCTCGCCACCAGCGGCGTTTCGTCGAGGCGGCCGTTGGTCTTGAGTGCGCCGAGAGCCGCCTGCATGCCGCGCACCGCACCCTGCAGCGCCGCGTTGGCATAGAGCACGATCGCGTAGCCCTTGGCCTTCAGCGAAGCATGGTCGAGGATCGGGGTCTTGCCGCCGACGACCATGTTGATGAGCTGGGGTACGGCAAGCGCACGCGGAATGCGGTCGATCTCGTCGACGCTCTCGGGCGCCTCGACGAAAGTCACGTCCGCGCCGGCGTCGATGTAGCGGCCCGCGCGCTCGAGCGCAGCCTCGAAGCCTTCGACCGCGCGGGCATCGGTGCGCGCGATGATCAGCAGGTTGGGGTCGCGGCGCGCGTCGACCGCCGCCCGCACCTTCGCCGCCATTTCGGCCGCCCCGACGACCTCCTTGCCCGCGAAATGGCCGCAGCGCTTGGGCATCACCTGATCCTCGAGCTGGATCGCGCTCGCGCCCGCGCGTTCGAGCGTGCGGATCGTGTGGCGGACGTTGAGGGCGTTGCCGAAGCCGGTGTCGGCATCGACGATCAGCGGCAGGTCGACCGCCTCGCGGATCGCGGCCGTGTGCTGCGCCAGTTCGGGCAGGCCGATGAAGCCGAGATCGGGGATGCCGAGAAACGTGTTCGTGACGCCCGCGCCGGAGACGTAGACCGCCTCGAAGCCCAGATCGGCGATCACCCGCGCCGCGAGCGCGTTGGCCGCACCCGGCACGAGCAGCGCATCGCGGCGTGCGAGTCGCTCGCGGAAGCGGCGGTTGATCTCACGATCCATGGCGCGGCGCTCCGATCCGGGTCACCGTCGCCGCAGTGCCTTCGTCGCGCCACTGCAGATTGCTGCGCGCGTTCGCGATGTGCTGGCGCATTGCCGCTTCGGCGCGATCGGGGTCGCGGGCGCGCAGCGCCTCGACGATGGCGCAATGCTCCGCGAACGCCGCCTGCGCGCGGCCGGGTGCGAGGCTCGAGCGATAGCGATAGACGCGGAGCTGATGGTAGAGGTCGTCGCCGAGGAACGCGGCGAGCTTGCGGTTGCGGCTGCCGCGCACGATGCAGAAGTGGAAGTCGTCGTCGCTGCCGTGCTGGTAGTACCCGGTGCCGCGGCGCACGCCCTCGCGCGTTCCATGGGCATCGAGCAGCCGCTGGAGATCGTCGAGATCCTTCTCGCTCATCGCCGTCGCAGCGAGTCGGCAGGCCATGCCTTCGAGCGCTTCGCGCATCACGAACAGCTCGACCAGGTCGGCGCGCGACAGGCTGATGACCTGCACCCCGACATGCGGCGTGCGCTGCACGAGCTTGCCTTCGAGCCGACCCAGCGCCTCGCGCAGCGGGCCGCGGCTGATCCCGAGACGTTGGGCCACCTGAACTTCGCTGATGCGCGCGCCGGGCTCGAGTTCCCCACGCACGATCGCGTTCACCAGCTTGTCGAAGGCCTGCACGGCCAGGGTCTGATTGACGATCGGCTCGCTGAGCGACATGGCATCCTGAAAACTGTTGACAGGTAACAGTCTCGCAAATAGGAGTCATTGAAGCAAGCGTCAAGCTCCCGAAGCGGCCCCCGATCACAAACTTCTGACGGCACTTGACGACTGTCAACAGATGACAAAGCGCTCGCGCCCGCGGCACGCCGGGCTGCGTCGCACGGAGATCGGCAGGAAACGATGATCGTCCACCGCGTCCGGGTCCACAAATCGGCCGAGCGGCTCGCCGCCCAGGATCAGCTCGCCTGGAAGATCGCCGCGGTGGCGGCCGGCACGCGCGAGGTCGACGGCGATGTCGCCGCGATGATCGGCTGCCGGATCGTGGACAACGCGGCGGTCGCGCTCGCCGCCATCAACCGCACGCCGGTCGCCAACGCGCGCGCGATGGCGCTTGCGCATCCGCGGCAGGGCGGCGCGACGCTGTTCGGCCTGCCGGCAGCAATCCGCGTCGATGCCGAGTGGGCTGCGTGGGCCAACGGCACGGCCGTCCGCGAACTCGACTTCCACGACACCTTCCTCGCAGCCGACTATGCCCATCCCGGCGACACGATCGCTGCGATCGTCGCCACGGCCCAGCAGATGGGGCGCGGCGGCGCCGATCTCGTCCGCGCCATCGCGGTCGCCTACGAGATCCACGTCGCGCTGGTGAAGGCGATCAGTCTGCACAGGTTCAAGAAGGACCACGTCGCCCATCTCTGCCCGGCCACGGTGGCGGGGCTCGGGGCCTTGCTCGGCCTTCCCGTCGCAACGATCTACCAGGCGGTCAACCAGGCGGTGCACCTGTCCTTCTCGACCCGCCAGTCGCGCAAGGGCGAGATCAGCTCGTGGAAGGCGTATGTGCCGGGCTTCTCCGGCAAGCTCGCGATCGAGGCGGTGGACCGCGCGATGCGCGGCGAGGCCTCGCCATCGCCGATCTACGAAGGCGAGGATTCGGTGATCGCATGGATGCTCGCCGGGCCCGACGCCCATTACGACGTCGCCCTGCCCGGCCCCGGCGAACGGCCGCGCGGCATCCTCGAAACGTACACGAAGGCGCATTCGGCCGAATACCAGGCGCAGGCCTTCATCGACCTCGCGGCCGATCTCGCGGCGCGCATCGGCGACCTCGGCCAGGTCGAGGATATCGTCATCGAGACGAGCCATCACACGCACTACGTGATCGGCACCGGCGCCAACGACCCGCAGAAGATGGACCCCGAGGCGAGCCGCGAAACGCTCGATCACTCGCTGATGTACATCGTCGCGGTGGCGCTCGAAGACCGCGGCTGGCACCACGAGGGAAGCTACACGCGCGAGCGCGCGCGCCGTCCCTCGACGGTCGCGCTGTGGCGCAAGATACGGACGGTCGAGGACCCGACCTGGACCGCGCGCTATCACGAAGCCGACCCCGCCAGGCGCGCCTTCGGCGGACGGATGACGATCCGCCTGAAGGATGGGACGACACTCAGCGACGAGAAGCCCGTCGCCGACGCCCATGCCAACGGCCGGGCGCCGTGGCGCTGGGACGACTACGTTCGCAAATTCGAGACGCTGGCGCCCGCCGCGCTCGACCGCGACGCGCGCGACTGCTTCCTCGACGCGGCCCTGCGCGCCAGCACGCTGACGCCGGCGGAAATCGTCGCCCTGCTTCCCGCCCTGCCGGCGGGTGCCGTCGAACCCGACGCGCCCACGGGGGCGGGCATCTTCGACCATCCGCCGGCCGGTCCCTGACCGGCGGGCAATCGGGCAACCAAGACCAAACGGGAGGAACATCAGATGCAACGCCAGCAACCGACGCTCAACCGCCGCACCATGATCGCGTCCGGCTTCGCGGCGGCAGCCCTCGCGCGCAGCGCCGGCGCCCAGAACCTCGAGGCGATGCGCATCATCGCCCCCGCCGCCCCCGGCAGCGGCTGGGACCAGACCGCGCGCGCGATGCAGGACGCGCTGCAGACCGGCCAGATCAGCTCATCGGTCGCGATCACCAACGTGCCCGGCGCCGCCGGCACGATCGGCCTCGCCCAGTTCGTCAACCAGCATCGCACCGACCCGCGCGCGCTGCTGCTGAGCGGCCTCGCGATGGTCGGCGGCATCATCACCAACAATTCGCCGATGACGCTCGACAACGTCGCCCCGATCGCGCGCCTCACCGGCGAGTACGGCGTCATCGTCGTCAAGCCCGATTCGCCGATCCGCACGCTCGCCGACGTCGTGCAGCGCCTGCGGGCCAATCCGGGCGAGGTGGCCTGGGCGGGCGGCTCCGCGGGAAGCGCCGACCACATCATGCTGGCGCTGATCTGCAAGGCGATCGGCGTGTCGCCGCAGCGCCTCTCCTACACCGCGTTCTCGGGCGGCGGCCAGGCAGCGGCGGCGATCATGGGCGGCCATGTCACGGCCGGTGCCAGCGGCATCGGCGAATGGGAGAGCCAGATCAAGGGCGGCCAGCTCCGCGCCATCGGCATTTCGAGCCCCGGCCGCGTGGCCGGCTTCGAGACCATCCCGACCTTCAAGGAGCAGGGCGTCGACGTCGAGCTCGCCAACTGGCGCGGCGTGATGGCCGCCCCCGGCATCTCGGCCGAGCAGCGCGCGACCCTCACCGCCGCGATCACGCGGATGCGCGATACGCCGTCCTGGCGCGGTGCGCTGCAGCGCTTCGGATGGATGGACCTGTTCCTCGCCGGCGACGACTTTGCCGGCTTCCTGCGCCAGAACCGCGCCCAGATCGGCGAGGTCCTGCGGGACCTCGGCATGGCGCGATAGGCCGAGGCGCTGCCGAATTCGTCCGTCGCGGGCCGGGCTTCGGCCTCGCCCCGACGGGCGCCTATCGCTGATCGTTGAGGTGACAGGCCGAAAGGCGGCCCGGCGCCACCTGCTTGAGCTTTGGCACTTCGGCCCTGCAGCGGTCCATCGCGTGCGGGCAGCGCGGGTGGAAGTGGCAGCCCGGCGGCGGGTCGAGCGGCGACGGGATCTCGCCCTTCACCGGCACGAACTGGCGCTTGCGGGTGTCGAGACGCGGAATTTCGCCGATCAGCGCCTGGGTGTACGGGTGATTGGGTTCGTCGAACACCTGCTCGGCCGGGCCCTGCTCGACGATGCGGCCGAGATACATGATCGCGACACGGTCGGCGAGATGGCGCACGACGCCGAGATCGTGGCTGATGAACAGGTAGGTGAGGTTGAGCTGCTTGCGCAGCTCGATGAAGAGATTGAGGATCTGCGCCTGGATCGAGACGTCGAGCGCCGCAACCGCCTCGTCGCAGACGATGAACTCGGGCTTCACCGCGAGTGCGCGCGCGATGCCGATGCGCTGGCGCTGCCCGCCCGAGAACTGATGCGGATAGCGCCGCTTGTACGAGGGATCGAGACCGACGCGGCGCATCACCTCGTCGATGTAGTTGTCGTACTCGCCCTTGGCGACGAGTCCGTGGACCTGCGGCGCCTCGCCGATGATGTCGCGCACGCGCATACGCGGATTGAGCGAGGCGAAGGGGTCCTGGAAGATCATCTGGACCGCGAGCGTCGCCTTGCGCGCCTCGCCCGAGCCGACTTCCGCGACCGGCTTGCCGCGGTAGAGCACGTCGCCGGCACTCGGTTCGAGGATGCCGGCGACGATGCGTCCGAGCGTCGACTTGCCGCAGCCGGATTCGCCGACGAGGCCCACGACCTCTCCCGCCCGGATGTCGAGGTCGACGCTGTCGACCGCGCGTACGATCTCCTCGCGCATCCCGGCGCCGAAGGTGTTCGCCACCTTGGCGGCGAAGTCGAGCCGCTTGACGAAGCGCCGCGAGACGCCGCGGATTTCGAGGATCGCCTCGCCGCTCATGCCGGCACCGCCGTCGCGGGATGGAAGCAGCGCAGCTTGCGGCCCGGCGCCGGCGACGTCTCGGGCGGCTCCTCGGTGCAGGCCGCGTCGGCGCGCGTGCAGCGCAGGCGGAACGAACAGCCGCCCGGCAGCTTGAGCAGCGACGGCATCACCCCGGGAATCTGAACCAGCGGCTGGCCCTTGCGGTGGCGGCTCGGCACCGACCCGATGAGGCCGAGCGTGTAGTGGTGCATCGGCCGGTCGAGCACGTCGTCGACGCTGCCCTGCTCGACCATGCGTCCCGCATACATCACGCAGATCTCGTCGGCGAGCGAGGCGACGACCGACAGGTCGTGGGTGATCCAGATCAGCGCGGTGCCGGTCTGCCGGCACAGCTTCTGCACCTCGTAGAGGATCTGGCCCTGGATCGTCACGTCGAGCGCGGTCGTCGGCTCGTCGGCGATGATCAGGTCGGGCTTGTTGAGGAGTGCGATGGCGATCGCGACGCGCTGGCGCATGCCGCCCGAGAACTGGTGCGGATAGGCCTTGAGCCGCTCCTCCGGGCTCGGGATGCCGACCTGGCCGAGCGCGTCGCGCGCGCGCCGCTTCGCCTCGGCCTCGGTGACCTTCTCGTGCGCGAAGATCGCTTCGGTCATCTGCGTCTCGACGCGCAGGACCGGGTTGAGCGTCATCATCGGGTCCTGGAAGATCATCGCGATGCGGCTGCCGCGCAGCGCACGCATCTCCTCGTCCGGCAGGCCGACGAGCTCGCGGCCGTTGAAGCGGATCGAACCGCCGGCGATGCGCCCGGGCGGGTCGACCAGCCCCATGATCGAGAATCCGGTCACCGACTTGCCCGAGCCGGATTCGCCGACCAGCCCGAGGATGCGCCCCTTGTCGACCGCGAAGGACACGCCGTCGACCGCCTTGAGCATTCCGACGCGCGTGTCGAACCAGGTCCGCAGGTCCGTGACGGAGAGTGTGGGCTCGGTCACGGCGCTATTTCTGGAGCCGGGGATTGAGGATGTCGCGGAGCTGATCGCCGACGAGGTTGATGCTGACGATGGTGATCAGCAGCGCCACGCCGGGGAAGACGCTGATCCAGTATTGCCCCGACAGCATGTACTCGAAGCCGTTGGCGATCAGCAGGCCGAGCGACGGCTCGGTGATCGGCAGGCCGATGCCGAGGAAGCTGAGCGTCGCCTCGAGCGCGATCGAGTTGGCGACCTGCACGGTGCCGACGACGATCAGCGGCGGCAGGCAGTTCGGCAGTATGTGGCGGAAGACGATGCGGCTGTGGCTGAGCGCGAGGCAGCGCGCGGCCTCGACATACTCCTTGCGCCGCTCGACCAGCGCCGAGCCGCGCACCGTGCGCGCGTAGAGCGCCCACTGCACGACGACGAGGGCGAGCACGATCTTCCACACGCCCGAGCCGAGCACGGCGACGATGATCAGCGCGATCAGGATCGACGGGAAGCTGAGCTTGATGTCGACCGCGCGCATCAGCAGCGTGTCGACCCTGCCGCCGAAATAGGCCGCCATCAGCCCGATCGTCGTGCCGAGCGCGAGCGCGATGACGGCGCTGCTGACGCCGACCGCGAGCGAGATGCGCAGCCCGTAGAAGATCGCCGACAGCATGTCGCGTCCCTGCCCGTCCGAGCCGAGCCAGAACACGTAGCCGTCGGCCGAGCGCTCGCCCGGCGGCTGGCGGCTGTCCATGATGTCGAGCTGGTTGAGGTCGTAGGGGTTCTGCGGCGAAATCTGCGAGGCGAACACCGCCACCAGCACGACGATGAGGAACACGACGAGCCCGAACACGGCGAGCGGGCTGCGGCAGAAATCGTTGACGAGACGACGCCATGGGGCTTCGCCTTCGGCCTTTGCCGCGTCCGCGGCCTCCTTCGCAAGGGTCGCCATCGTTCAGCCCTTCATGTCCTGCAGGCGCACGCGCGGATCGAGCACCGAATAGAGCACGTCGACCACCAGGTTGATGACGATGAACATGATCACGACGACCAGCAGATAGGCGACGATCACCGGACGGTCGAGATTGCTGATCGAATCGATGATCAGCTTGCCCATCCCCGGCCAGGCGAAGATCTGCTCGGTCACCACCGCGAAGGCCAGAACCTGGCCCATCTGGATGCCGACGACGGTGACGATCGGAATCAGGATGTTCTTGAACACGTGGACGAACATCACCCGGCGCATGCCCAACCCCTTGGCGCGCGCGTACTTCACGTAGTCCATCAGCATGTTCTCGCGCACGCCCGCGCGGGTCAGCCGGGTGATCAGCGCCATGTTGAAGAACGACAGGTTGAGCGCCGGCAGGATGAGGTGCTGGATGCCGGAGACGGTGGCGAAGCTGGTCGTCACGCCGAGGATCGTGCCGACCTCGCCCCGCCCGGTCGAGGGCAGCCAGCCGAGTTCGACCGCAAAGACCAGGATCAGCATCAGTCCGACCCAGAAGGACGGCAGGCTGAAGCCGAAGATCGAGCCCGCCATGATGACCTTCGAGAGACGCGATTCCGGCCGGAAGCCGGCGTAGATGCCCGCCGGCAGGCCGATCGCCAGCGACAGGATCATCGCGGCGACGGTGAGTTCGAGCGTCGCCGGCAGACGCTGCATGATCAGCTCGAGCGCCGGAATGCTGAAGCGGAACGACCGCCCGAGATCGCCCGACAGGGCGCCCTGCAGGAAATAGACGTATTGCGCCCACAAGGGCTTGTCGAGCCCGAGTGCCGCGATCGCACGCTCGCGCTCGATCTGGTCGGCCTCGGGCGAAATGAAGATCTCGACCGGATCGCCGATGGCGTAAACGCCGACGAACACGAGCAGCGACATGATGAAGAGCACGACGAAGCTCTGCATCAGCCGGCGCAGAATGAAGACCGTCACGTCACCTCACCCGAACGCGCGGGGTTCCGGCGACCGCGGCCGCCGGAACCGTCCGATCCGCGCCGCCGTCAATTGCCCGGCCGGACGTAGTGCGCGAGCGTGTACTCGTCGGCGCGCGCGGCATAGGTCAGGCCCCGGCGCATCGCCCAGACGTTGATCTGGTAGTGCAGCGGAATCAAGCCGACGTCGTTGACCGCGACCTCGGACGCCTCCTGAAGCAGCTGCTCGCGGCGCGCGTCGTCGACCGTGGCGAGCGCCTGGGCGAGCAGCTGATCCATCCGCGGGTTGCTGTAGCGGCCGCGGTTGCCCGTGCCCATTCCGGTTTCGCGGTTGGTCGTGGCAAGCAGCGAGCGCAACGGTGACGACACCTCGCCCGTGCCGGCGCCCCAGCCGACCAGAATCACGCTGAACGCGTAGTTCGGTGCGCTGGCCTGGCTGGCATAGGTCGCCCACGGCATCGTCACCACGCGGGTCTCGATGCCGATGCGGCTGAACATCGGCCCGATCGCCTGCAGCACCGCCTCGTCCTTGATGTATCGGTCGTTGGGCCCGTGGATGGTGAGGCCGAAGCCGTTGGGATACCCCGCCTCGGCCAGCAGGCGGCGCGCCTGCTCCTGGTTGAACGGCATCGGCGTCAGGCGCGGGTTGGAGCCGAAGAACCCGTCAGGCAGCAGCCCGCCGGCGGGGATCGCCGCACCGTCGAGCAGCCGGCTGACGATCGCCTGCCGGTTGATCGCCATCGACAGCGCGCGGCGCACCCGCACGTCCTTGAGGGGGTTGTTCGGCAGCACCGCGCCGGCCCGGTCGGTGACGAAGGGCGACTGGTCGCGGAACGAATCCAGGTGCAGATAGATCAGCCGGTTGCTGACGGTCTGCGCCATCGCCAGGTTCTGGTTGGCGCGCACGCGCGGTATCGCGTCGGGCGGCACGTTCTCGATGATCTGGATGTCGCCCGCGAGCAGCGCCGCGACGCGCGCGGCATCGTTGCTGATCTGCTTGAGCGTCACCCGCGCCCAGTGGGGCCGATCGCCGTAGTAGCTGTCGTTGCGCTGAACGACGATGCGGTCGCCCGGCACGAACTCCACGAACCGGAACGGCCCGGTGCCGTTGGCCGCGCGCCCGGCGTTGAAATCGCCGGTCGAGGCGGTCTCGGCCGCGCGATTGATGATCGCGACCTGGGCGAGGTCGTTGGGCAGCAGCGGATAGGGCCGCGCCGTGCGGAAGCGGATCGTGTGCGGATCGACGATGATCGTCTCGACGATCGGCCGCGTGTAGATCGCGAAGCTCGACGGGCTGTTGGGCACGGTCGGCGGGCGGCGGATCGAGGCCGCGACATCCTCCGCGGTGAAGTCGCTGCCGTCGTGGAACTTGACGCCGCGGCGCAGGCGAAACTCCCAGGTCGTGTCATCGATCGTGCGCCATTCGGTCGCCAAGCCCGGGCGCAGGCGCATTTGCTCGTCCTGATCGACAAGAAAATCGAATATATGCTTGGAAACATTGAGGTTCGGGTTCAGAGCGTGGAAATGCGGATCGATCGACGTAACTGCCCCTGCAAGACCGATCGTGAGGTCCTGGGCGGCCGCGCCAGCCGACACGCCGAACGTCACGAGGGCAGCCGAAACCACCCGCTTAAGCAGACTTTTCATCGGAGAACCGCTCCCTGTTGGCGGTGCCGGTCACAGCCCC
>JAEUKZ010000227.1 GCA_016793045.1 Alphaproteobacteria bacterium | reverse complement strand
AGCCGCGCCATGAAGTCGTACATGATCCGGCGCCAGCTCCAGAAGCTGTCGCCTGCGGGGCCGGCACGTTCGGTGAGCCCCGCCATCGCGCGCTGGAAGGCATGGCTGTGAACGTCGACCATGCCGGGCACGACCGGGCCGGCGAGCGTCTGCGCGCGGCCGGGCGCGGCGCCGGCCTGCACCGAGACGATCATGCCGGCGCGATCGACGCCAATCGCGACGTCGCGCGCCCACCCGTCGGGCAGCAGCGCCTCGGCAGCGAAATAGGCACGGTGGACGGCCGCGCCACCGGTTAACATGGGTTCGGTCATGGCCGGCGTTGTATCGCCGCCGTGGCGGCTGCGAAAGGGGAAAGCCGTGCGGGACTGGTCAGCGGTCTATGTCAACGCCCATCTCGCGACCATGGAGGGCGCCGCGCCATATGGCGCGTTGCGCGACGGCGCCGTCGCGCTGGCGGGCGATCGCATCGCCTGGGTCGGCGCCCGCACCGAGCTGCCCCGGCACGGGGCGCCCGAGCACGATTGCCGCGGCGCCTGGATCACCCCCGGCCTGGTCGACTGCCACACGCACCTGATCTTCGGCGGCGACCGGGCGGCCGAGTTCGAACTGCGGCTCAAGGGCGCGTCCTACGAGGAGATCGCGCGCGCCGGCGGCGGCATCCGATCGACCGTTGCCAGGACGCGCGGCGCTACCGAGCAGGAGCTCGTCGCCGCGGCGCTGCCGCGGCTCGACGCGCTGATCGCCGACGGGGTGACGACGATCGAGATCAAGTCCGGCTACGGGCTCGACACCGAAAGCGAGCTGCGCATGCTGCGCGCGGCGCGCGCGCTCGGGCGGCTGCGCCCGGTCACCGTGCGCACGACCTTTCTCGGTGCCCATGCCCTGCCGCCCGAGTACGAGGGCCGGCAGGCCGACTACGTCGCGCTCGTGATCGACGCGATGCTGCCCGCGGCGGCGCGCGAGGGACTCGCCGACGCCGTCGACGTCTTCGCCGAAAAGATCGCGTTCACGCCGGACGAGACGCGCCGCATCTTCGCCGCGGCAAAGGCGCTCGGCCTGCCGGTCAAGCTGCATGCCGACCAGCTCTCCGACCAAGGCGGCGCGGCGCTTGCGGCCGCCGCGGGTGCGCTGTCCGCCGACCATCTCGAGTTCAGCAACGACGACGGCATCGCCGCGATGGCGGCCGCCGGCACGGTCGCGGTCCTGCTGCCAGGCGCCTTCCTGGTGCTGCGCGAAACCAGGCAGCCGCCCATCGCCGCGCTGCGCAGAACCGGCTGCCGCGTCGCCCTGGCGAGCGACTGCAATCCCGGGTCGTCGCCGGCGCTGTCGCTCACCTTGATGATGCATCTCGGCTGCACGCTGTTCCGCCTGACGCCAGAGGAAGCGCTCGCGGGCGTGACGCGCAACGCCGCCGCGGCGCTCGGCCTCGCCGACCGCGGCCGCCTGGCGCCGGGCCTGCGGGCCGATCTGGCGCTCTGGGACATTGCCGGACCCGAGGCACTGAGCTATTGGCTTGGCGGGGTGCGGCCGCGCCAGGTCGTGCGCGGCGGCATCGAGGTGGCACGGGCATGACGGGGGCATGACGAGGGCGCAATGGACCTTTACCGCTTCACCCCGGGCGACAGCCCGGTCCTGATCAGCGTCCCGCATGCCGGCACCTATCTGCCGCCCGAGATCGCGGCGCGCCTGACCGAGGACGGGCGGGCGGTGCCGGACACCGACTGGCACGTGCATCATCTCTACGAGCCTGCGAAGCGGTTCGGGGCCGGCCTGCTGATCGCCAACTACTCGCGCTTCGTGGTCGACCTCAACCGCGACCCGGCCGGCAAGCCGCTCTACCCCGGCGCCGACAACACCGAGGTGGTGCCGACCGCGACGTTCGCCAGCCAGCCCGTGTGGCAGGACGACAAGGCGCCGACCGAAGACGAGGTCGCGCGCCGCATCGAGCGCTACTGGCGGCCCTACCACAATCGACTTGCGTCCGAGCTCGAACGGCTGAAGCGGCGCTTCGGCGTCGCCGTGCTGTGGGATGGCCACTCGATCGCCAGCGAAGTGCCGCGCTTCTTCGCCGGGCGGCTTCCAGACCTCAATCTCGGCACCGCAAAAGGCACGAGCTGCGCCGAGGATCTGGCGGCCGGGGTGACGTCGCTGTTCGCCGCCAGCGACTTCTCCTGGGTGCGCGACGGACGCTTCACCGGCGGCTACATAACGCGCCACTACGGCCGGCCCGCGGACAACGTCCACGCGCTGCAGCTCGAGGTCGCGCAGGCCGCCTACATGGACGAGGCGCATCCGCTACCCTGGAACCCGAAGCAGGCGGCGCGGCTGATGGTGCTGATCGAAACGGTCGTGCCCGCGCTCGTCGGCTGGGCGAAGCAGCGCTCAGTCGCCTGACGCGACGCGCGGCAGCGCCGCCTCTTCGCGCTCGCCCGGCTCCGGCAACAGGACGCGATCGGCCGGAAACACGAACGAGACCGTCGTGCCGACCCCGACTTCGCTGCGGATCCTGAGTTCGCCGCCGTGCAGCCGGACGAGCGCCTGCGACAGCGGCAGGCCGAGCCCGGTGCCCTCGTACTTGCGCGCGAGCTTGCTGTCGACCTGGCCGAACGGCGTCAGCACGACCGGCAGGTCCTCGTCGGCGATGCCGATGCCGGTGTCCGCGACCTCGAGCACGAAGCGGTGCCCGTCGTCGACGTCGTAGGTCACGGTCACGCGTCCGCCTGCCGGGGTGAACTTGACCGCGTTGGACAGCAGGTTGAGGACGATCTGCTTGAGCCGCAGCGGATCGGCGTTGAGCACGATGCCGTCGCCGGCCGGGGCGACGATGTCGACGATCAGGCCGTTCTCCCTCGCACGCGCGCTCACCAGCCGCATCGCCGAAGCGATCGTGTCGGCGACCGCGACCGGCTCGTCGTGCAGCTCGATCTTGCCCGCCTCGGCCTTCGAGACGTCGAGGATGTCGTTGATCAGGTTCAGCAGATGGCGGCCGCTCGCAAGGATGTCGCGCGAATACTCGGTGTAGCGCGGGCTGCCCACGGGCCCGAAGAGCTGGTCGGTGATGATCTCCGAGAAACCGATGATGGCGTTGAGCGGCGTGCGCAGCTCGTGGCTCATGTTGGCCAGGAATTCCGACTTCGTTCGGTTGGCGATCTCGGCCGATTCCTTGGCGTCGCGCAGTCCGTCCTCGGCGCGCTGGCGCTCGGTGACGTCGTTGTACATCGACACGATCCCGCCGCCCGGCATCGGGTTGCGGCGCACCTCGATGACGCGCCCGTTCGGCCGGACGCGCGTGTAGTGCATCGCCCGGCCTTCGCTGGTCATGTGCGAGCCGATCACGTCCTCGAGCTTCGCTTCGGCCCCGAACTCGCCGTGCTCGACCTGCCAGCGCGTGAGATCTTCCATCGTCACGCCCGGGCGAATCAGCTCCTTCGGCAGGTCCAGCAGCTCGAGGAACCGGTCGTTCCAGGCCATCATCTGCATGTCGCCGTCGGTCACCGCGATGCCCTCGCCCATGTATTCGAGCGTGGTCTGGAGCAGCGCCGATTTCGCCGCGAGCTCGCCCTCGCGCTGCTTGGTCGCGGTGATGTCGGTCGCGACGGTGATCGTCCCGCCATCCGCCATGCGCTGTTCGCGCACCTGCAGCCAGCGGTCGCCGAAGCGGATCTCAATCGGCTCGCCGGGGTCGCGATGCAGGTCCATCCGCCGTGCGATCCATCCCTCGATGGCGGCGGATTCGACCGGCACGCTGCCGTTGCGGATGTTCTCGCGCAGCAGTTCCTCGAAGGTGACCCCTGTCGTCAGCGCGTTGCCGGTCGGCCGCATGATCGCGTGGTAGGCGTCGTTGCAGATGACGAGGCGGTCGTCGCGGTCGAAGAGCGCGATGCCCTCCGCCAACGCATCGATCGCCGTCGCCAGCCGCGACTGGGCGAGCTTCGCGCGCTCTTCCGCGCGCACGCGCGCCGACACGTCGGTCGTACTGCCGCGATAGCCCACGAAAGTGCCGTCGGCGAGGAAGATCGGCTTGCCGCTGACCGACAGGTGGCGCGGCGAGCCGTCACGGTCGATCACGCGCAGGCGGAGGTCGCGGAACGGCCGGCGCGCCTCCATGTCGGCATCGTGGGCGCGCCAGCCCTCCTCGCTGAGTGCGTCGGGTATCGACTCGCGCCGGGTCCTGCCGATGAAGAGCTCGTCGATCTTGCCGTCCCACCACTCGGACTTGCTGCCCGAAGAATAGTAGGTGAAGCGCAGATTGGCATCCTGCTCCCAGAACCAGTCGGAACTCGCCTCCGCAAAGTCGCGGAAGCGCAGCTCCGCGAGCTTGAGTTCGGTGAGATCGGAGAACAGCGCGAGGAAGCCGCCGCCGGGAAGCGGAACCCGGCGATGCTCGATGAAGCGGCCGTTGCGCTGCCAGAAGGCGAGCCGCCCCGGCGTTCCGCTGCGCGCCTCGTCGAGCCGCTGCTGCATCACGCGCTCGGGGTGGGCCCCGAATTCGCCGCTGCGCGCCAGCGTCTGCAGGACCTCGGTGAGGGCGACGCCGGGCGCGACCAGCGCCGGCGGCAGATCGAGGATCGCGGCATAGCGGGCGTTGGCGGTCGCCAGGCGCAGCTCGGCATCGAAGACCGCGATGCCTTCGCTCATCGCCTCGAAGGTCTTCTCGAGCGTGTGCGTCTTGGTCGCAAGCTCCTGCTCGTGGCGCTTGATGTCGCTGATGCTGGCGATGACGACGGCCGTGCTGCCGTCGGCGAACCGCGTTTCGGAAATGCGCACCCAGTCCTTGCCGACCGGACGCAGCTCGAACGGGCCGCTGGGATTGCGGTGGCGATCGAGCCGGTCGCGGACCCACGCCTCGCGCGCCTCCAGCGGATAGTTCCTCATCTCGTCGGCAACGGCCGAACGCAGCAGCGTCTCGTAGCGCAGGCCGGGCCGGAGAATTTCGTCGACGTTGCCGAAATACCGGCGGTACGCCTCGTTGTAGATCAGCAGGCGGTCGTCGGAATCGTAGAGGGCGAACGCTTCGTCGAGATTGTCGACGGCGGCGGCGAGGCGTTCCTGCGCGCGCGCGCGTGCGCGCGCCTCCTCCACTTCGCGGGTGACGTCGCGGCCGGTGCCGCGGAAGCCCACGCATCGCCCGCTGCCATCGAAGATCGGCCGACCGCTGACGCGGGTGTAGCAGGTGCTGCCGTCGCGGGTCCGGCGCGACACCAGCAGCTCGCGGAAGGCGCGACGGCTTTCGAGCGCGGCGCGGAACTCCGCGATATCGGGGCCATCGAGGCTCTGATCGCCGTCTCCGAGCCCGGACTTGCCGATGAAGTACTCGGGGCCGTAGCCGGTGTAGCGCTCGATCGTCGGCGAGGCGTAGGTGATGCGGAGCTCGGCGTCACGCTCCCAGAACCAGTCCGCGGTCGACTCGGCGAAGTCGCGCAGCTGGGCAAGCGCGTCGGTCGTCTGGCGGTCGCGCACGATCCGCGGGGTGACGTCGCGCGCGGTGCCGCGATAGCCTTGGAAGGCGCCATCCGGACCGAGAACCGGCCGGCCGTGCAGCGCGAGGTAGCAGCGCGCACCGTCAGCCCGCTCGAACTCGCACACCAGATCGCGAAACGCCTCGTGTCGCCGGAGCTGAACGATATGGGCGCGCAGAACGTCCTCGGCAATGCGGAAACGCGCGAGCAGGTCGCGGCCCGACCGTCCGACGATCTCTTCCGCCTCGATGCCGAGGAAGTCGCGCACGCGCGGCGAGACGAAGGTGAAGTTGTGCCGGGTGTCCTGCTCCCAGAACAGGTCGGAACTTGCCTCGGCGAAGTCGCGCACCCGCCGCTCGCTGTCGGCAAGCTGCTGGGCGGTGACATCGGCGCGCGTGTTGGCGCGCTGCGCATCGGCGAGCAGACGCCCGAGATAGGCGACGATGAGGCCGATGCCGACGACGAGGGCGACGAGCTGGCCGATCGGAAAGCCGATGATGAGCGGGGTTCGACCCGGCAGCCAGTACGGCATCGACCCCGTGAACAGCGCAAGCCCGGCCAGCCCGACGCCGACCGCACGGTCGGCGCCCCCGTACCGGTCGGCCGGCAGGCGCCAGAAGGCCTCGGCTGCCGCCGCGAAGGCGGCGGCGGCGAACAACGCCGGCACAGTGACCACCGCGCTGTCGGGCAGCCCCAGGGCGATGCACGTCGCCAGCGCGAGCGCGAGGATGCCCCAGCCCGCCGCGATCGTGCGCCAAGGCGCGCCGCGGCCGGCGTAGATCCGGGCGCCGACGAGGATCGCCGACGCGCTGACAGCGACGAGCAGGCTCTGGATCGGGCGGTAGATGACCGTCGGCAGCAGCGGAAACAGGGCCGCGAAGGTCAGCCGCAGCGTGTTCGAGGCGAACGCCACCGTCCACCACAGCAGCGCAGGATTGCGCTGCTGGCGCCACAGCCAGAACATCGCGATCGGCAACGCCGACGTGATGGCGGCATAGCCGAAGAGCGGAATCGTATCCGCCAGTGAGACCAAACCCTATCCTCCGGCGGGGAAGCGCTTGCGCCGCTCCGACCGCTCGATGCGCTGACGCGATCGCCGCCGGACTTTCGGCAGCTACCAGAGGAAAATCGCCGGTCTGTAGTTTCGGATTAGTTAAAATCCCGAGGTTGACCGGGAACGTTGCGGAAACCTGCGCAAATATAGTGCGCCCGCATCAATACTGGACGAGCGACGCGAAGGGCGTATCGAGGCGCTTGCGGCCGTCGAGGAAGCCGAGCTCGATGATGCAGGCCGCACCGGGGACGACCGCTCCCGCCTTGCGCAGCAGCGTGATCGCCGCGACCAGCGTGCCGCCGGTCGCCAGCACGTCGTCGAGCACGACGACACGCTGGCCGGGCTTCACGGCGTCGTCCTGGATCTCGATCGTGTCGGTGCCGTACTCGAGCTCGTAGGTGTGCGGGATGGTGGTGCCGGGCAGCTTGCCGTGCTTGCGCACCATCATGAAGCCGCAGCCGAGCCGCAGGGACAGCGGCGCGGTGATCAGGAAGCCGCGCGATTCGATCCCCGCCAGCATGTCCGGCTTCATCGGCGCCACGAACTGCGCCAACCGGTCGATGCAGACCCGCCACGCCTCCGGGTCGGCCAGCAACGGCGAAATGTCGCGAAACAGGATGCCGGGCTTCGGGAAGTCCGGGATGTCGCGGATGCGGGTCTTGATGTCCATGGCGGGAGATGTCCGGAGAATGAGGGCGCGTATCGTTACCAGCGCCGCGCGGCCCGCGCAATCGCCGCCGCGCGCCTAGGCTTCGAGCGCGATGGCGCGGATCGCCTCGTCGCGGATCTCGTCGGTCAGCCGCGCCTTGTAGGCGGCGAATTCGGGCGTCGTCTTGACCGTGTAGCGCCGCGGATGGTCGAGCGCGATCGGGATGTCGCACTTGATCCGGCCGGGCCGCGCCGACATGACGACGACGCGCGTCGCAAGGAAGATCGCCTCGTCGATGTCGTGGGTCACGAACAGCACCGTCTTGCGGTGCGCCTCCCAGATGCCGAGCAGGAGCTCCTGCATCAACGCGCGGGTCTGGTTGTCGAGCGCGCCGAACGGCTCGTCGAGCAGCAGCAGTTCCGGGTCGGTCGCGAGCGCACGCGCCAGCGCCGTGCGCTGCTGCATGCCGCCCGAGAGCTGCCGCGGGAAGTGGTCCTCGAATCCGGTCAGTCCGACGCGGCCGATGAATTCGTCGGCGCGGGCCCGCTGCTCGGCCTTCGACAGGCCCTTTTCGTTGAGGCCGAAGCAGATGTTCCCGCGCACGGTGAGCCACGGGAACAGCGTGTAGGACTGGAAGACCATGCCGCGATCCGGACCGGGGCCGGAGATCGCGCGTCCGTCGAGCCGCACCTCGCCGGCCGAGGGTTCGGCGAGGCCGGCGACGATGCGCAGCAGGGTCGACTTGCCGCAGCCCGACGGCCCGAGGATGCAGATGAAATCGTTGTCGGCGACGTCGAGATCGATCGGTTCCAGCGCCTTGACCGGCGCGCGGCCGCGCACGCCCGGGAAGACGCGCGTCACGCCGCGGATCGCAAGCTTGCTCATGACGCCTGGAACCACGGGAAGAGGCGCCGGTTGGCCTCCTTGAAAAGCAAGTCGGTGACGAGGCCGATGACGCCGATCGTCACGATTCCGAAGATCATCTGGCCGGTGTCGAGCAGGCGCTGCGAGTCCATGATCATGTGGCCGATGCCGGTCTGGGCGCCGATCAGCTCGGCGACGATCACGTAGGTCCAGGCCCAGCCGAGCACGAGACGCAGTGTCTCGGCGATCTGCGGCGCCGCGTTGGGCAGCATGACGCGACGGACGATGCCCGACGGGCGCGCGCCCAGCGTGTAGGCGGCCTCGACAAGATCGATCCGCGTCGCGCCGACGATCACCGCCACCATGAGCACGAGCTGGAAGAACGAGCCGATGAAGATGACCGCGAGCTTCTGCGTCTCGCCGATGCCGGCCCACAAGATCAGCAGCGGGATGAAGGCCGAGGCCGGCAGGTAGCGGGCGAATGAAATGAAGGGCTCGAAGAACGCCTCGACCGGCTTGAACGCGCCCATGGCGATGCCGAGCGGCACCGCGATCACCGCCGCGACGATGAAGCCGCCGACGACACGCCAGATCGTCACCGCGATGTCGAATGCGAAGCCGTACTCGGTGAACAGCGTGACCCCGGCGACGACGGCGCTGCCCGGGCTCGCGAGGAAGAGCGGCCGCACCCAGCCGCCGTAGGTCGCCTGCGCCCACAACGCGACGAACGCGACGAAGAAGGCGATACCGAGCGCGACGCGCACGCCGGGCGACAGCGGCCGCAGGGGCGTGAAGGGAGAGCGCTTCATGGATGTCGCAGCGAGTCCGGAAGGCGGCGATGACCGGCCCGCCGCCGCGGCGGCGACGGCGGGCCCGATCGTGCGGCGGGGGCCGCGGGCGTCAGCTCGTGGCGCGGATGAAGCTGTCGTTCACCAGAGCGTTGAGGTCGGGCACCTGGCGGATCACGCCGGTTTCCTGCTGCACCTGGGCGGCGAGCTGCAGGAACTGGCGCATGCCGCTGGCGAAGTAGGCCTGGTTCATCGTGCGGTCCTGCCACTGGATGTACTGCGCCGAACGCGCGAAGTCCTCACCCGACTGGCGCACGATCGAGCCCATGATCTCCATCGCGCGGGCGCGCTCGCTCTGGATCATCGCCAGCGCGTCGAAGAAGCCGTTGACGACGCCCCGCACGAGGTTGGGATTGCGCTGGATGTACTCGGGCTGGAAAGCCAGCGTGTCGACCACCACCGGATAGTCGACGGTCGTGACGAGGATCTTGGCCTGGTCGCCCATCGCGCGGATCTGCGACAGATACGGCTCGTAGGTCACCGCGGCGTCGTTCTGCCCGGCCACGAAGGCCTGCGCCGCGGGCTGCGGCGCCAGCGTCACCAGGTTGACGTCGCGCATCGTCATGTTGTTCTGCTTGAGCACGTAGGCGAGCATGAAATACGGGGTGGTGCCGGCGCCGTCGACCGCGACGGTCTTGCCGCGCAGGCCGGCGATCGACGTGATCGCCGGGCGCACCGCGATGCCGTCGCCGCCGTTCGACTTGTCGAGCAGCAGCACCTGGGTCAGCGCGACGCCCGAGGCGGCATAGGAGATCTGCGTATCGACCGTCGTCGCGATCGCCTGCACCGCGCCCGCTGCCATCGCCAGATGGCGTTCGCGCTGCGGGACGAAGCGGATTTCGACGTCGACTCCGTGGCGGTGGAAGAGGCCGGCGCGCTCAGCCAGCGACAGCGGCGCGAAGCCGGTCCAGCCGCTCATCGCCAGCACGATCTTCGGCATGCCCGCGGGCGCCGCCGGGCGCGCGACCGGGGTCGGCCCCTGCTGGGCGCGCGCCACAGCGGGAGCGAGAGCCGCGGCCGCAGCCACGGTGAGGAAATTGCGACGACGCATCGGAAAGCCTCCTTGCCTTCGGATTGATCAGCGGGCCACGCGAAGCCGCGCCAGTCGGGGGAAATGCGCGGCTTCGGCGATGGAGACGCAAAGCCCGTGCCGCGCGCATTGGGCACAGGATTCACCGGCCGCGGGGGCGCGGACAAGGCCTAATTGCGGGACACCGTCAGCGCTGCGGCTTCGGGCAGCCCAGGGTGTAGCCCCAGCGGGTGTTCGCCATGTCGCCGGTGACCACGACCTCGACCGTGTAGTCGTTGCCCTGCGGGCGCCAGTCGAACTCGATCTGCCCGCGCCATGAGACCGAGCGCCCGGTCGAGGCGACCAGGCGGCCGCGGTAGTAGACGTCCACCTGATCGGGCAGCCGCAGCGTGTTGTAGTCGAGCACGACGTGGCCCGGCGTGCTGCCCAGGAAGTGGCGCGTGCGGGTGACGCCAGCCCCGCCGGACTGGGTTTCCTGGTCGCAGGGCTGCGTCCCCGGCGGTGGCCGCTCGGGCGCCGGCGGCGGCGGCGGCGGCGGGCGCGGCGGCGGTGGCGGAGGCGGAGGCGGCCGCGGGGGTGGTGGTGGAGGCGGGGGTGGCGGCGGCGGCGGCGGGGGAGGCGGCGGCGGTGGAGGTGGCGGCGGCGGCACCTGCGCCACCTGGGGCGGCGGGGGCGGTGGCGGCAGGCGGCACAGGGCGCGCCGGCGCAGCACCTCTTCCTGAACCTCCGCGAGTTGGCGGCGCAGCGCCCGCTCGTCGGTGTGAGCCGCGTCGGCCTCCGCTTCGCGCGCGAGGATTTCCGGCGGCAGGTCGCAGATCCAGTCGACGCGCCCCAGCACCGCGGCCCAGCCCGGCCACCAGGTGCGGGTGAGCCAGATCACCCCCGGAATGCCGAGCAGGATCGTCGACAGCGCTAGCCACAGCGGCCAGCGCCAGGATCGGCGTGCGGTCGGGGCTGGTTGCGCGTCGGCCATGGTTTCAAATCCGCCGCGCCGGCTGGAGAGCGCGGGTCCTGACAACTAGAACGCACATGCGCGCCGGCCCATTCCGGCCGCGATCAGGCCGCGTCGGCGCCGCGGACAAAGCGCGGCCGGCATTCGACCGGAAAGTTGACCGAGCGGGCGATGAAGCACTTGGCGTGGGCCTCGTGATGCAGTGCGGTCGCGCGCGTTTCGTCCGCCGCGGGCGCCAGCGCGATCTCGGGCCGCAGAACGACCCGGACGAACTGACCCGCCCCGTCCGCCTCCTCCGCCATCACGCCTTCGGCGCGGTCGACGTAGCGCGTCACCACGACGCCCGCGGCCGCGCAGAGGTGCAGGTACCAAAGCATGTGGCAGGCCGACAGGGAGGCAACCAGCATGTCCTCGGGGTTATGGCGAGTCGCATCGCCGCGGAACGCAGGGTCGGAGGAGCCGGGAATCACCGGCCGGCCTTCGACCGCGATCTCGTGGGCGCGCGAGTAGGCGCGATAGGAACTCGTGCCGGTGCCGAGATTGCCGGTCCATGTCACGGTCGTTTCGTAGTGATGTTCGCGCGCCATCCTTCGCTCCCCTGCTCCCGCCTGTCGCGAGGCGAACAGTCTAATCAATCGCGATGCCTCTTCGCCATGCGCCCGGTCGCTTGACCGTCGCGCCGCGCCATGCGTCGATGGCGCATGAAGGAAACGTTCCACCTGACGCCCGGCGGGCTCGCCCTCGCCGATCTGCGCCGCCTGACGGGCGGCGGGATGCGACTCGAAATCGTCCCGACCGCCGCGCCCGCGATCGAAGCCTCGGCCGCCGCCGTCGCGGCGATCGCCGGCGGCGCTGCCGCGGTCTACGGCATCAATACCGGCTTCGGCCTGCTGGCCAAGAAGCGGATCGCCGCGAACGACCTCGCCGAGCTGCAGAGGCGCATCGTGCTGAGCCACGCGGCCGGTACCGGCGACGCCCTGCCCGATCCGGTCGTGCGCCTCATCCTCGCGCTCAAGATCAACGCGCTGGCACGCGGCCACTCGGGCGTGCGCCGGTCGGTGATCGACGCGCTGGCGGCACTCTACAACGCCGATGTCCTGCCGGTGGTGCCGGCCAAGGGTTCGGTCGGCGCGTCGGGCGACCTCGCGCCGCTCGCGCACCTGACTGCGGCCCTGATCGGCGAAGGCGCCTTCCGATGCGACGGCGCCGCCATCGGCAAGGACCAGGCGTTCGCGCGGGCGGGAATCGCGCCGGTCGTGCTCGGGCCGAAGGAGGGGCTCGCGCTGCTCAACGGCACGCAAGTG
Organism: Alphaproteobacteria bacterium; assembly: GCA_016793045.1. Classification (GTDB taxonomy): domain Bacteria; phylum Pseudomonadota; class Alphaproteobacteria; order CACIAM-22H2; family CACIAM-22H2; genus JAEUKZ01. The sequence goes on along the minus strand of JAEUKZ010000227.1, from coordinate 13,437 downwards.
TCGACCGCGCTCGCCGCGGCGGGCCTGTTCGCGATCGAGGACGTGCTGGCGGCGAGCGTCGCGGCCGGCGCGCTGTCGGTCGACGCGGCCGCCGGGTCCGACGCGCCCTTCGATCCGCGCATCCAGGCGGTACGCGGCCATCAAGGGCAGAGCGACGTCGCCGCGGCGCTGCGCGCCCTGCTCGCCGGCAGCGAGATCCGCGCCTCGCACCTCGTCGGCGACGACCGGGTGCAGGATCCCTACAGCCTGCGCTGCCAGCCCCAGGTCGTCGGCGCGGCGCTCGACCTCGTGCGCTTCGCGGCGGCGACGATCGAGCGCGAGGCCAACGGCGTGTCCGACAATCCGCTCGTCTTCGCCGCCGACCGCGCGATCCTCTCGGGCGGCAACTTCCATGCCGAGCCGGTCGCCTTCGCCGCCGACATCCTCGCGATGGCGCTGGCGGAAATCGGCGCGCTCTCGGAGCGGCGCATCGCGCTGCTGACCGACCCGGCGATCAGCACCCTCCCCGCCTTCCTCGTCGCCGAGCCCGGCCTAAACTCGGGCTTCATGATCGCGCAGGTGACGGCGGCGGCGCTCGCCTCGGAGAACAAGTCGCTCGCCCACCCGTCGTCGATCGACAGCCTGCCGACCTCGGCCAACCAGGAAGACCATGTCAGCATGGCGACCCATGCGGCGCGGCGGCTCGGCGAGATGGCGCGCAACGGCGCCGACATCGTCGCCATCGAACTGCTCGCCGCCGCGCAGGGCGTCGACCTGCGCCGGCCGCTGGCGACCTCGCCGGCGCTTGCCGCCGTGATGGCGGAGATCCGTCGCCGCGCCGCCTTCCTCGATCGCGACCGCCTGATGGCGCCGGACATCGCCGCCGTGCGGACGCTCATCGAAACCGGGTGGTTCCGCGGCCGCACCCCGCTGGCCCTGCCGTCCGCCGCCTGACCGCGCGGGCGCGTGGAATAATCCTCACGCGTCCGTGTTCGCAGTGCCGGATGGGCAAGGCCGGCTCGTCGGTCTATCCTCGGCTTCGCATCCGGATACCGGATCGAAAGGACCGCCGCGTCTTGCCCTCGCGCGAGGACATCGTCGAGCTCATGCCCCGCCTGCGGCGCTATGCGCGCGCGCTCGTCGGCGACGCGGAGCGTGCCGACGACCTTGTGCAGGACTGCGTCGAACGCGCGCTGTCGCGCTGGCATCTCTGGCGCGAACCACACGATCTGCGGGCCTGGCTGTTCACGATCATGCACAACATCCACGCCAATGCCGTGCGCCGCGTGGTCCGCGGGCCCGGCTTCGTCGACATCGAGCACGCGAGCGCCGCCGCAAGCCCGGCCGACCAGATCGACCGGATCGCGCTCGGCGAGGTGCTGAACCGTCTCTATGCCCTTCCGGACGCCCAGCGCACCGTCGTGCTGCTGGTCGCGCTCGAGGGCATGACCTACGACGAGGTCGCCGCGATCCTCGGCATCCCGGTCGGCACCGTGATGTCGCGGCTGTCGCGCGCACGCGAGCGGCTGCGCGAGCCCGACGGCGCCGCCGGCCTGCGGGTGGTCAAGTGAACACGCCGCCGCCGCGCGAAGAGGATCTGCTGCGCTTCGTCGACGGCGCGCTGGCGCCGAGCGATGCCGCCGCGGTCGAGCGCGCGCTGGCGGCCGATCCGCAGCTTGCGGCACGGGTGGCGGCCGACCGCGCTGTCGCCGCGGCGCTCAACGACGCGTTCGCACCGGTGCTCGAAGACGAACTGCCGCCCCGGCTGCTCGCGGCGACGCGGCCGCGCCGGTCGTGGCCCGGCATCGCGCTGCGCGCCGCCGCGGCGGTGCTCTTCCTGGCGATCGGGGCCGCCGGCGGCTGGTACGCGCGCGACCTCGTCCCGCTCCCCAGCGCCGTCCCGGAGCCGGCGCTGCCGCGAGTCGCGGCCAATGCGCATCGCGTCTTCGTGGTCGAGGTCCGCCACCCGGTCGAGGTCGGAGCCGACGAGGAGGCGCACCTCGTGCAGTGGCTGTCGCGCCGGATGGGCAGCCCACTGCGCGTGCCGCGGCTCGACGGCGCTGGCTATCAGCTCGTCGGCGGGCGGCTGCTCGCCGGCGCGCGCGGGCCGGCGGCGCAGTTCATGTACCAGACGACGGCCGGCCAGCGCCTGACCCTCTACGTGGCCACCAACCCGAACAACCGCGAGACGGCGTTCCGCTTCGCCGAGGAGAACGGGTCGTCGGTGTTCTACTGGTACGACGGCCCGCTCGGCTACGCGCTCTCGGGCGACGTCGGCCGGGCGCAGCTCCTGCCCCTCGCCCGCGCGGTCTACGAGCAGATCGCCAACTAGCCGCGCGGCGCTATGTCCACCACCTGAACCGGCACCCGCCGCACGCGCCCGTCGCGGCGCACCGTCAGCGTCAAACGGCTGCCGATCTGGACCCGCGCGATCTCGCGCAGCAGCGCCTCCACCGAGTTCACCGGCGCATCGTTGACGTGGGTGATGACGTCGCGGACCGCGCGGCTGTCCGTGTCGAGCCCGCGCAGGCCAGCCGTGTCGGCCGGCGACCCGCGCTGCACCGCCGCCACCACCACGCCGCCCGTTCCGGCGCCGGTCATGCGCTCGTCCGTCGCCAGCACGCCGATGCCGGGCCGGGCGACGCGGCCATCGCGGATCAGCACCGGCACGATGCGGTTGACGACGTCGACCGGCACCGCAAAACCGACGCCGACCGAGTTGCCGGTCTGCGACAGGATCGCCGTATTCACCCCGATCAGGCGGCCGGCGGAGTCGAGCAGCGGCCCGCCCGAGTTGCCGGGATTGATCGCCGCGTCCGTCTGGATGACGCCGGTGACTGCGGTGCCGCGACCGGTCGGAATGCGCCGCTGGAGCGCGCTGATCACGCCGGTGGTCAGCGTCCGGTTGAGGCCGAACGGATTGCCGATGGCGAAGACGTATTGGCCGACGCGCAGGTCGCCCGAGCTGCCGATCGGGATCGGGCGCAGCGGCGCCGCGGGCCGCGGAATGCGCAGGACGGCGAGGTCGTAGTCCGGCGCCGTACCGACCACCGTCGCATTGACCGCCTGGCCGGAATCGAAACGAACAGCGACCTTCGTGGTCCCCGTCACGACGTGATAGTTGGTGACGATGTGCCCGTCGCCGTCCCATACGAATCCCGACGCGCTGCCGCCGCGCCGGTCGGTGCTGGGCTCCTCCTCGCCGCGCGCACCGGTACGGAAGATGTACACGACCGACGGTGCCGCGCGCTCGAACAGGTCGACGATCTCCTGCTCGTGCGCGAGCAGCGGACCGCGCGGGCTGACAGGCCGCGGCTCCTGCGCCGTCGCCACGCCGGCGGCGATCGTGAGAACGGCGACGCTGAGAAATCGGACGAACGCCATCATCGCGAGGTTCCTCTGCCGTGGTCTCGATATCCGGGCGCGATGCGCTTCCGCCCGGCGCGGAACGGATATAATCGTTGCGAGCGCTCCTGCAAGCCCGTTGCCCGACCGCCGCCGTCCCATGACGTACCGAGCATGATCGAATCCTCGCCGATCCGTTCCGCCGTCCGGCTCGCCGGCCTGGGCGCCGTCATCGCGGCGCTGGCGCCGCTCCAGGCCGTGGCGATGCGCATCGCGCCCACGCGCTGGAGCCGGCTGCCGCGGCGGTTCCATCGCGAATGCGTGCGCGTCCTCGGCGTGACGGTCGAGCGCCGCGGCGAGATCTCGACCGCGCGGCCGACGCTGTTCGTGTCCAACCACGTTTCCTATCTCGACATCCCGGTGCTCGGGTCGCTCGCGGAGTTCTCCTTCATCGCGCGCGGCGACATCGCCGGCTGGCCGGTCGCCGGGACGCTGGCGCGGATGCAGCGCACCGTGTTCATCGACCGGCGCCGCCACGCCGTCACGGCCGAACGCAGCGAGGTGGAGAAGCGCCTTGCCGACGGCGACAGCCTGATGCTGTTTCCCGAAAGCACGACGGGCAGCGGCACGCATCTGCTGCCGTTCAAGAGCGCGCTGCTTAGCGTCGCGCATCCGTCCGACCCCGCGCGCGCACCGACCGTCCAGCCCGTCTCGATCGCCTACACGGCGCTCGACGGCATGCCGATCACGCGCAATCTGCGGCCGCTCGTCGCCTGGTACGGGGCGATGGCGGCGGGCGAGCATTTCTGGCGTCTCGTCGGGCTCGGACGGCTGCGCGCCGTCGTCGAGTTCCATCCCGCGGTCGAGCCGGGCCGCTTCGCCTCGCGGAAGGCGCTCACGCGGCATTGCGAACGCACGATCGCGTCGGCGCTCGCGCATGCGATCGCCGGCCGGCCGCACGGGATTGCGAAACCCTCACAATAAGCTCTGGTGAAATTGCGAATCTGTTAAACTTCTCTGCAGTCTCGATTCGCGCGGCGCCACTCCCCGTGGGACGACCGCACTGTGGAGAGTCCGTTGTCGCTGAATCCGCTGCACACTGCCCGTCCCGGAACCGTCGAGTATCGCCGCGCCGCTCACGAGCTGTCGGTGCTCGATACGGTTTTCGCCGAAGCCCCGGTTGGGCTCGCCATCGTCGACGAGATCGGCCGCTTCGTGCGGGTGAACGACTCCTTCGCGAGGCTGGTGCGCACGCCGCCGAGCGAACTTTCGGGCAAGCACCTGTCGACGCTCGCAGGGTCGACCGATCCCGATCGTGCCCGCAGCGAAAGCAGCGCGTTTCTCCGTGGCACCGAAGATCTTCCCTATGACTGCCGCGTGCGCACGCGCGAGGGATTCGTCGCCCTGGTGCTGCGGCGGCGCGCCCTCGCGATCGAAGGGCGTCAATACGACCTGATCACGGCGACCGCGCCGGACGACGACACGAACCCGCTGCCGCGGTCGGTCCCCGTGGCGCCGTCGCGCGCCGAACCCGAGCGGAGCGACGACAAGGCCAGTGCGCAGCTCCAGGCGGCGCTGGCAGAGGTCGAACGCGCCAACACCGCCAAGTCGCAGTTCCTCGCCCAGATGAGCCATGAGCTGCGCACGCCGCTCAACGCCATCCTGGGCTTCAGCGAAATGCTGCGTCTGCAGATGCTTGGCCCGATCGGCGTCGCCAAGTATCAGGAGTATGCCGAAGCGATCCACGACAGCGGCGCCCATCTGCTCAGCCTGATCAACGACGTTCTCGACGTTTCGCGCATCGAGGCGGGCAAGTGGGAACCGCAGATCGAAGAAGTTGACGTGAAGGGCGTGGTCTCGGCCTGCCTGCGGATGATGCAGGTGCCGGCGGAGCGCGGCCAGATCGCCATGACGTTCGCCGGGCCGCAGGGGCCGCTGAACGCCAGGGCCGATCGTCGCGGCCTCCAGCAGATGATTCTCAATCTGATGTCGAATGCGGTGAAGTTCACGCCGAAGGGCGGCCAGGTCATGGTGGCGCTGTCGACCGAGCCGGGCCTGGCGCTGATTACCGTCGCCGACACCGGCATCGGCATCGCGCCGGACAAGCTGCAGCGGCTCGGCCGGCCATTCGAACAGGTCGAGAATCCGCTCGCGCGCCGCCACCGCGGCACCGGACTGGGCCTGGCGCTGACCAAGCTGATCGCCGAGCGCCTCGGCGGCAGCCTCGGGATCGCCAGCGCCGAGGGCCGCGGCACCACCGCGACGATCCGGCTGCCCCGCACATCCTGAGCCGCACGCCGGACCTGCCGCAGTCGACGGCGTACGGCGATTGACCTGGCGGCAGGGTTCGATCTATCTGTCCTCTCGGCCCGGCCAATTCGGGCGGCCCCAATCGTGGCAGCGTCAACGAACTCGATGGCTAAGATCACCCTCAGTGCCGGCCAGCGGTTTTTTGCCCGCGACATGCCGCGTGCGATCTGGGAGATCACGAAGGTCTACGAGGGCACCGACGGCGTCCCTTACGTCCAGCTCCGCAACGTCGAAGATCCGTCGCGCCTGAAGACGGTGAGCGTTTCCGCGCTGCGCCAGCGCTCGCTATGGGGATTCGTGCCGGACCCGAAGCGGCCGGACGAGGACTGAACCGCCGCGGTCAGGGCGTCGGGCTCAGCTCTTCAGGATGAAGCGCCCGGTCAGCGGCGAGATCACGAACGTCTTCTTTTCGGAGACCGGCCGGCCGCGGCACGACCAGATCCGACGGCCGACGAAACGGCCCGAGCGGTCGTCGTAATACTCTTCCGACACCACCACGGTCGCATGCGGGTTGCTGCCGGCGTGAATCTGGCCCTGGCGAATCGCGTCGGACTCGCTGTCCGTGACGAGAATCACTTCGCGTTGGCCCGCGTCCTTGGCAACGACCTCGAAGTGCCTCTTGGTGCTCATCGTGTTTCCCGTCATGCGTCGGCGTGAATGGGTCGAAACTGACCTCCGTGCGGTCCCGCCGGGCCGTGCGGACCGGACCTCGGCGAGCACACATCAGGAGCGTATAAGACCCCGGAGTTGGTACAGAAATCGTTAACGGCCGTTATCGGAACGAACCATGAGGCGCTGACGGCGCCGGCCGGTCTCATAGGCACCGCGTGCCGTCCGGACCGCCGGCCGCTGCGACACCTCGGGGATCGCGACCTCCCACCAGGCACCGCCGGCCTCCACCCACTTGTCCTGGTCGACGTCGATGACGATGACGGTCGATCGGTCGGCCGCGCGCGCCCGCTCGAACGCCAGGCCGAGATCGGCGACCGACCTGACCCGTTCGGCGATCGCCCCCATCGATGCGGCATGGGCGGCAAAGTCGACCGTCCAGGGCCGAACCGCACGCGCGTCGGCGAACAGGTTGTTGAACGACGCATTGCCGGTCGCCATCTGCAGGCGGCGGATCACCGCGAAGCCGCCGTTGTCGCACAGCACGACGATAAGCTTGTGGCCGGTGGCCACGGACGTCAGCAACTCCGAGTTCATCATCAGGTAGCTGCCGTCGCCCACGAACACGATCACCTCGCGCTCGGGATGCGCCATCTTGGCGCCGAGCGCGCCGGCGATCTCGTAGCCCATGCACGAAAAGCCGTACTCGACGTCGTAGCCGCCCGGCGCCGGCGCCCGCCACGCCTTGCTCATCTCGCCCGGCAGGCCGCCGGCGGCCGTGACGACGATGTCGTCCGCGCGCGCGCGATCGTTGATCGCGCCGACGACCTGGGCATAGCTCGCCCGCTCGACATTGGTCGGCCGCCGAACCGCGTCGATCGCCTTGTTCCACTGCGCGACATGCTTGCGCGCGGCGGCCCCCCATGACTTGGGGGCCGCCCAGTCGCCGAGCGCCGCCGAAACCTCGTCGAGCCCCACCATGGCGTCGGCGACGACGGGCAGCGCCCCGCGCTTGACCGCGTCGAAGCGCGCGACGTTGAGGCCGATCAGGCGGACGTCGGGCTTCGCAAACACGGTCATCGATGCGGTGGCGAAGTCGGCCAGCCTGGTGCCTACGGCGAGAACGACGTCGGCCTCAGCGGCGAGGGCGTTGGCCGCGGTGCCGCCGAGTACGCCGAGCGGACCGGCATTCCAGGGATGGTCCCACGCGAGCGTCGCCTTGCCCGCCTGCGTTTCGCAGAACGGGACGCGGTGGCGCTCGGCGAACCGTGCCAGCGTGTCGTTGGCGAGCGAGTAGTGCACGCCGCCGCCGGCGACGATCAACGGCGCCCTCGCCTTGCGCAGGGCTGCGACCGCCGCCGCGAGTTCGTCCGCGTCCGGCCGCGGGCGGCGGAAGCGCTGGACCCGCGGCGCGAAGAGCGCGAGCGGGAAATCGGCTGCCTCGGCCTGGACGTCCTGCGGCAGCGCCAGGATCACCGGCCCGCAATCGGCCGGGTCGGTCAGGGTCGCGAGCGCCGCGGGCAAGGCAGAGATCAGCTGCTCGGGCCGCTGGATGCGGTCGAAGAAGCGCGACACCGGCCGGAAGCAGTCGTTGACGGTGAGACCGGGGTCGCCGAAATGCTCGACCTGCTGCAGCACCGGGTCGGGCCGTCGCGAAGCGAAGACGTCGCCCGGCAGGAACAGAACCGGCAGGCGGTTGGCGTGTGCGACGGCGGCGGCCGTCACCATGTTGGCGGCGCCCGGACCGATCGACGACGTCACCGCCATCATCTGCCGGCGCTGGCGCGCCTTGGCGAAGCCGACCGCCGCCAGCGCCATCGACTGCTCGTTCTGGCCGCGCCACACCGGCAGGCGGTCGCGATACTCGTGGAGCGCCTCGCCGAGCGCCGCGACGTTGCCATGCCCGAAGATGGCAAAGGCGCCGGCGAACAGCGGCACCTCGCGGCCGTCGATGATCGTGCGCTGCGCGACGAGATAGCGGACCAGCGCCTGGGCCGCGGTGAGTCGGACCGTCTTCATTCGTTTCCTCCGCCAGAAGCGCGATTTATAGCGGAGGTCGCTTCCGGACGTAACGCCTGCGTGCGCGTTCGACGATGCCGGCGGTCACGCCGGGGCGCGCAGGACGTAGCCGGCGTTGCGCACCGTGTGGAGCAGCGGATGGGCAAAGCCCTTGTCGATCTTCTGGCGCAGCCTGCTGACATGGACGTCGATCACGTTGGTCTGCGGATCGAAATGATAGTCCCACACCGCTTCGAGCAGCATCGTGCGGGTGACGACGTGACCGGCATGGATCATCAGAAACTCGAGCAGGCGGAACTCCCGCGGCTGCAGGTCGATCGCGACCGCCCCGCGGCGGACCGAGCGCGCCAGCCGGTCGAGCTCGAGATCGCCGACGCGCAGCACGGTTTCGACCTCGTTCGCCATTCCGCGCCGGCCGAGCGCCTCGATGCGCGCCAGCAGCTCGGCGAAGGCAAAGGGCTTGGCGAGGTAGTCGTCGCCGCCGGCCTTGAGGCCGCGGATGCGCTCGTTGACGTCGGACAGCGCGCTCAGCACCAGCACCGGCGTTCGGTTGCCGGTGCGGCGCAGCGCCTCGATGATCGCCAGCCCGTCGGTCCCGCCCGGCAGCATGCGGTCGACGACCAGCGCGTCGTAGTTTTCGCTCGCGGCGATGAACAGTCCATCGCGCCCGTTGTCGGCACGTTCGACCGAATGGCCGCTTTCCTGCAGCCGGTCGGCGATGAAGCCGGCGACTTCGCCATCATCCTCGATCAGAAGAACCTTCATCGCCGCCGCCGCGAACCGGCCTACTTGCTGCCGCCTCCGCCCGGCGGCGTCGGACCGCCGTTGCGCGGTGCTGCGCCGTTGCCGCCCTTGCCCGGCTCCGGGGTCCGGGCGCCCGCGACCTGGGCCGGCTGCTGGGCGATGGTGACGTTGATCGTCTCTTCGCGGCCGTCGCGCCGGACGACGATCCGGGCCTGCTCGCCGGCACGGGTTTCGGCGACCGACCAGGCGAGATGGCGGGGGCCCTGAATCTCGCGGTCGTTGTAGCGCAGGATGACGTCGCCGACGCGGATGCCGGCGCGCTGCGCGGGCGATCCGGGCTGCACCTCCGACACGCGGACGCCGGGATCGCGCCGCACGCCGGGCGCGCGCTTGGCCGCGTCGCGCGTGTCCATCGATACGCCGAGCCAGCCGCGGGCGACGCGGCCCTGTTCGCGCAGCTGCTGGACGACGCTCTGCACGATCGTCGACGGGATGGCGAAGCCGAGGCCGACGCTGCCGCCCGAGGGCGAGAAGATCGCCGTGTTCACGCCGATGACCTGGCCTTCCATGTTGAACAGCGGGCCGCCGGAATTGCCGCTGTTGATCGCGGCGTCGAGCTGGATGAAATCGTCGTACGGGCCGGCGCCGATCTCGCGGCTGCGCGCCGAGATGATGCCGGCGGTCACCGTGCCGCCGAGGCCGAAGGGATTGCCGACCGCGATGACCCAGTCGCCGACCTGGGCGCGCTGGGAGTCCCCGAACGCCACGGACGGCAGAGCCTCGGTGGCGTCGATCTTGAGGACCGCGAGGTCCGTCAGCTCGTCCTGGCCGACGACGCGGGCGGGAAACTCGCGGCCGTCCGCCATCGTGATGCGGACCTCGACCGGGTTGCCGACGACGTGGCTGTTGGTGACGATGTAGCCTGTCGGGTCGATGATGAAGCCCGAGCCGAGCGCACGCGTGTTGCCGTTGGGCGGCGGCTGCTGCTGCCCGAACCGGCGCGGAATGGTCGAACGTCCGCCGGGCGCCTGGACCACCGCCACGTTGACGACGGCCGGCGATACGGTGCGCGCCAGCTCCGCGAAACTCTCGCGCGCAAGCGCCGGGGGCGCAGCCGCGAGAGCGCCGCCAAGCAGCCCCGCGGCCGCGACCGCAACCAGCAGACGGCTGCGCCAGCGGGCGCGGAGCGAAGGAAAATTCAATGTGATTGAACCGCTATTGGTCATGATCTTCCTCGTTTCGTCCGACATGCGCCGCGGCCCGCCCCTGCGGGGCTTGTCGGCGGCCCGGATGACGGGATGCTGAACAGCGAATTAAGTCTTCGTAACCTGGATGCCAAGGGGGTGCCAGAGCCGAACCTGTGCGATCTTATAGCATTGGAGCCAGGGCCCGTGGTACGTGCCGACCCCGGTCGTCCGGCGGCCCGCCGGGGGCCGAACTGCGCCACTTTGATCCGACCGGAGACGCCGATGGCCGAGCGCCGCTTCGATCCTGCGACCACGGGCTTGCTCGCCTGCGACCTTCAGAACGACTTCATCCACCCCGACGGCGCCTATGCCCGCGGCGGCGTGACCAGCCCGGCCTTCGCGGACCTTCCCGGCCGGGTCGCGACGGCGGCCGGCGCCCTGCGCAAGGCCGGCGGCTGGATCGTTGCAACGCATTTCACCCTCGTGCCCGGCAAGGGCGGTGAGCCGCTGATGTCGCGCCATCTGCGCCGGATGCGGCCGTTCCTGCGCAAGGGCGATTTCGCGCCCGGCTCGTGGGGCCACGACATCGTCGACCCGATCAAGCCCGCCGACCTGCGCATCGACAAGATCGCGCTTTCGGCATTCTACATGACGCCGCTGGAATTCGTCCTGCGCAAGGCCGGCATCGAAACCCTGGCGCTGTGCGGCGTGGTGACCAACGGCGCCGTGGCGACGACGCTGCGCGACGCGCACGGCCGCGACTTCAGCTGCGTCCTCCTGTCGGACGGCTGCGCCGCGTTCGAGCAGCGGGTCCACGAGGCGACGGTCGCGGAGCTCGCCACCAGCGTGCCGGTGATGAGCTGCGCGGAGTTCGCCGCCTGCTTCGATTGAGCCCGACACGCCCCGGCCACGATCGCGTATCGTCATGACCATTGCCGCAGCGGCGCCGCGCGCCGTCATCTTCGACCTCGACGGAACGCTGGTCGACAGCGCCCGGGACATCGCCGACGCGCTTGATGAGCTGCTGGAGCGCCATGGCCGCCGCCGCATCGGCCTCGACGCCGCCAGGCGGCTGATCGGCCATGGCGCCCCGTCGCTGGTCAGTCGGGCCTTCGCGCTGACCGGCGGCGCGCCGGCGGACGTCGACCGCCTCACCGCCGAGTATCTTTCGATCTACGAGGGCGAGCTGGCGCGCGCGACCCGCCCCTATCCCGGCGTGGTCGCAACGCTGCAGCGTCTGGCGGCCGCCGGTCTCGGCCTCGCGGTGTGCACCAACAAGGCGACGGCGGCGACGCAGCGGCTGCTCGAAGCACTCGACCTCGCCGCGTTCTTCCCGGTGGTGATCGGCGGAGACAGCGGCGCGCGCAAACCCGACCCCGAGCCGGTCCGCCGCGCGCTCGCCGGCCTTGGAGTCGCTGCCGGCGCTGCACTGATGGTCGGCGATTCGGCGAACGACGTCGCGGCGGCGCGGGGCGCCGGCGTGGCCGTTGTCGTCGTCGGCTACGGCTACACCGAAACGCCGCCGGCGGAACTCGGCGCCGACGCCGTGCTGGCGCGGTTCGACGAGCTCGCGGCGCGCATCCTCAGCCCCGCGCCCAGCCGCGCGCGAGATCGCTGATCAGCGCGCGGGTGCGCAGCGTCCATTCTCGGGCACCTTCGGGCGGGCGCAGCGGGCGCGGGCCCCGCAGCGCGTCGAGCGCGGCGCGGCGCGGCCAGTCGACCGCGAAGGCGGCGAATGCGACCGGCCTGCCGCCGCGTGCATTGGCCATGCCGGCGAGGCCGCCGGCGAACCACATCGTCCCCGATTTCGCATCGATCTCGGGCTCGGCCTCGCCGTTGGTGCCGTTGGTCCGGCCTCGCGCGGCCGGCAGGATCGCCGCCGGATCGGCAGGCTGGTAGGCGCCGCGCTGAGCTGCAAGCAAGATCGCGGCGAGCTGGCGCGGCGTCGCGCGCGAAGCACCCGAAAGGCCGGAATGGTTGGCCAGGCGGAAGCCGGTCCAGTCCGTCTGCGGCGTACGCGCCTTCAGCCAGTCGGCGAGCGCGGTCGCCGACGCCGCAAGGGAGAGTGCACGCCCGGTCAGCGCCTGCGACGCGCAGAGACCGATGAGCTCGGTCGCCAGGTTGTTGGAGAAGCGCATGACGTCGCGCGCGATGCCGACCAGCGGTTCGCTCTCGACCGCCGCGATCTCGCGCGCCTCCGCGCCCGCATTCACGCGCTGCGGCAGCGGCAGGCGGATGCCCTGCTGCGCGGCGAGCGCGCGGAACGCCATCGCGGCGCTGTAGCCGGGGTTGCGCACCGGCAGCCATAGCCCGGCCGCCGCCGGCGGATCAGGCGCGAAGCTCCATTCCTCGCGGTTGCCGACGCGCTGATAGGCGACGTCGTTGGGATCGCCGGCACGCGGCCGCACGACGATCCAGTCGACCGGCAGGCGCGTGCGCGCTGCGATACTGGTGACCGAGGTCGAAGTGACGCCCTCGGCATTGCGGCGCCACGCGGCGAAGACGCGATTGAAGTTGAGCGACAGGGCGCCGACGCCGGGGTTGAACGCGGCCGCCTCGGGCTGATCGGCGACGATCCGCGGCAGCGTCGCGAGCTGCGACTCGTCGTAGCCGAAGCCGGCGAAGCGCCGCTGCGGCTGCGCGGCAAGGGCGCGTGCGAGTTCGGTCAGCCGGTCGCCGTCAAGCGATGGATCGCCGCCGCCGACCAGCACGAGCCGCGGCGGCCCGGCGCGGCCCGGCGCCGCGGCCTCGACGACCAGCCGGGTGCGGAAGCGATGCTGCGGGCCGAGGATGGCGACCGCGGCGAGGATGCTCGGGAGCTTGGCGACCGATGCCGGGATGAAGGCGACGTCCGGGTTGTGTGCGGACAGCACGCGCCCGTCGACCGCATCGACCACGATGAAGCCGACCTGGCCGGGGTCGAGCCCGGCGCGGCCGATGACCCCGGTCTCGTCGTCGTTCAGGGCGAACGCGCGGCGCCCCCCGACCAGGGCCGCGGCGAGCCCACCGAGAAGCGTACGCCGTGCGAGGATGGTTGGATCGGGCGTCGTCATTGGCTATCAATCGTGGGGCCGCCGGGCCAGTCGGCACGCTTGCCACCGTAGAGGGGGATCATGGGACTCATCGCGCAACGGCTCAAGGATCTCGGCATCGTCCTGCCGGACCCGATGCCGCCGATCGCAAGCTACGTCAACGGGGTGATCGCGGACGGGCTGCTCTTCGTCTCCGGCAAGGGTCCGCTCGA
>JAEUKZ010000213.1 GCA_016793045.1 Alphaproteobacteria bacterium | reverse complement strand
CGCCTGCCGGGAGGGCAAAGCCGCGACAGCCGGGCCAGCATCCGAGCCCGTGAATAACGAATGGGTTCGATACTAAATCCCTGATCAGGCTGCTAAAAGCGGCTATTCAGGGATCATGCGCGTGAATAGCCTGTTCGCATTGCGAACAGGACCAGCGGGCCGGCGCGAGCAGCCGGCCTCCCTCAGGCCGCGTGGTCGCCGGCGATCGGCTTGGCGAATTGCGGCTCGGTGTCCCAGGGGAACATGATCCAGGTGTCCTGCGAGACCTCGGTCACGTAGGTGTCGACCAGCGGCTTGCCGGCGGGTTTCGCATACACCGTGGCAAAATGCGCGCCCGGCACCATCTCGCGCACCACCTTCGCGGTCGTGCCGGTGTCGACGAGGTCGTCGACGATCAGCCAGCGCCCTTGCGGGTCGCCGTCCTTGGCGAGGTCGACGCTGGGGCGCTTGAGCACGTTGCTGCGGCCGAGCTCCATGTGCGCGTAGCTGTGGATCGACACCGTGTCGATCAGGCGGATGCCGAGTTCGCGCGCGACGATCGCCGCCGGCACCAGGCCGCCGCGGGTGATCGCGATGATGCCGCGCCACGGGCCGCCGGCGTTGAGGCGCCAGGCGAGCGCCTTGGCGTCGCGGTGCAGTTCCTGCCAGGACACGGGGAAAAGCTGCTTCTTCGGATCGGCGGCCATGGTCGTCCTTGATCGGTGCGGGCGGAAAGTCGCGGGGATTCGGCGTCAGGCGCTTTCGCCGGGCGGCTCGAGCAGCACGCAGCCGGCGATGCGCCACGACCCGTCGGCCTGGCGCTCCATCGTGTAGGCGGCGACGACCGGCGCGCCGTCGGGGCCGATGATGGCGACGAACTGCACGAGCAGCTCGCCGTCGGCCTCGGTGTGCGCGAAGCGGAACTCGCGCGGCCGGTAGACCGGCGCGTAGCCGGTGCGGACCATCGTCATGAAGCGCTCGGGCGTCATGAACAGGCCCTGGATGCTGGGCGCCGCGAAGCCGAAGGCGGCGTCGCCGTCGTCGCGGCGGAAGGCCTCGATCTGGCGTGCGATCACGGTTTCGACCGCCGCGCGGTCGGCGCCCGAAACCGCCTGCGCCGCTGCGGGAACCGCGGCGAGCAATTGGAGCGCGAGCACAACGACGGCGAGCCTGCGGCCCATCGCGCGCGTCCTCAGTTGATGAAGAGCTGGACCTCGTTGGACGCGGCACCCGGTGCGGCACTCTGCGACACGCGCACGCGGTCGGCCGACACGCCGAACGACGCGATCGAGCGCGCCACCTGCTCGGCCTGGCGGCGCGCGGCCGCACCGGCGAGCTGGTCGGTGCCGGCGGCAACGCCGACGAGATCGAAGGTCGCGTTGGGGCGGCGCTCGAGCACGCGGCTGACCGCGGCATAGAGCTGCTGCTCGTAGGCGGGATTGGGGCGGTCGAAGCGGATCGTCACCAGCGGGCGCACGCCGGCGGGGCGCGCGCCCTGCTGCTGCGTGCCGACCATGGCGACGGGACGGTTGGCGAGCGACGGGCCGGTCAGCGCGCCGGCGGTGATGGCGATCTGCAGCGTGTTGAGGTTGCTGCGCTCCTGCGCGACATAGGCGGTCTGACGGCGCACGTCCTCGGTCAGCTCCGACTGCATGCGGTCGATGGTGACGACGGTGCGGTTGACCTGGTCCTCGGTCAGCGCGAGCTGGCGATGGTCCTCGTCGACCGCGCCCTGCACCGAATAGGCGGCGCGAACCTGCTCGAGAAGGAAGGCGGCCTGCGAGGCGTCCTGCTGGACCTGGCTCACCGCGGCCGAAAGCCGGCCGACCTCGCCCGCCATGCGGTCGAGCTCGCTGTTCGCCTGCACCCATTGCTGGCGCAGGATCGGGTTGCCCGGCGTCGTGCCGACCTGGAGGCGCGCATTGATGCCCGCCGTCGTCGAATAGTAGCGCTGCGACATCTCGATCGCGCCGGCGCGCGCCTGCTGGATCTGCTCGGCGCGCTCCTGCACCCGCGTCTGCAGCGCGTTGGACTGCTCGCGCAGCTGGGCGGCGCGCTGGCCGATCGCGGTCATCTGGCCGTCGGGCAGGCTCGTCGGCAGCGGCGGCAGCACGCCCGGCATCGCCTGCACGCTCGCGACCGCCGGTGCCGGCTGCTGCTGCTGCGCCGACATCCAATCCTGATTCGGCTGCTCGACGCAGGCCACGAGAGCGGCCAGCGCGGTCGTCGCGAACACGCCGCGGGCGCCCCTTCGCCCGGCGACGCCCCCGAAATTCCGCCCCATCGGAGACTCCATGAAACCGCCAATATGTTGAGGTTTCGACATTTTTTAGGACTAAGTCCGGTGCGGCGGATCGTAAACCGGCGGGGCAGGAGGAACAAGGCGAAAAAGCGTCACGCCGGTATCACATGGCGTCGCGCCGGCGCCGCGACGTCGTTGGCGACGCGCCAGGAATATCCGTGTAAAACCGCGCGTTCGTTACCCTGGAGCGCGAGACCGCGCGCCGGCCCGCCGACCCGGCGCAAGGCCGGTGCGGCGCCGCGCCGGAGTCCTCGATGTACGAATCACCCGACTATCGCGACCGCATCCTCGCCCGCTACGTCTCGACCCACAAGAGCGTGTCCGGCGCCGCCGCCGGGCTCGAAAGCCGCCGTCCCTTCCTCGACAAGTTCGTCGCCGACCATTTCCCGCCGGACCGCCAGGCGGCGATCCTCGACCTCGGCTGCGGCCATGGCGCGGTCCTGTGGGCGGCGCAGCGCGCCGGCTACGCCAACATCGCCGGCGTCGACGCCAGCCCGGAGCAGGTGGCGGCGTCGAAGGAGCTCGGCATCCACGGCGTGCGCCAGGGCGACCTGCTCGAATCGCTCGCCACGGCCGCCGACGCCTCGCTCGACGCCATCGTGCTGTTCGATCTCTACCACTACTTCTCGCGCGGCCAGCAGATGTGGATCGCCGACCAGGTGCTGCGCATCCTCAAGCCCGGCGGCCGCTTCCTGCTGCACGTCCCGAACGGCGAGGCGCCCTTCGCCAGCCGCATGCGCTACTGGGATTTCCTCGCCGACTTCTCGTACACGCGTGCCTCGCTCGGCCAGCTCCTCGGCACCGCCGGCTTCGTCAACGTCGAGTGCTTCGAGGACAAGCCGGTGGTCCACGGCCTCAAGAGCGCGGTGCGCGCCTTGCTGTGGCGCTGCGTGCGGCTCGCCTGCCGCCTCGCGCTCGCCGCCGAGACCGGCGAGACCGGCCGCGAGGCGGTCTTCAGCCAGGTCATGACCTGCGTCGCCATCAAGGGCGCCTAGGGCCCGACCGAGTTCGACAGCAGGTTGATCACCAGCACCCCGGCGAGGATCAGGCCCATGCCGATCAGCGCCGGCGCGTCGAGCGTCTGGCCGTAGAACACCGCACCGGCGATCGCCACCAGCACGAGGCCCAGCCCGGACCAGATCGCATAGGCGATGCCGACCGGGATCGCGCGCAGGCTCAGCGACAGGCAATAGAACGCCGTCGCGTAGCCGACGATGACGATCGCGCTCGGCAGGGGGCGGGTGAACTGCTCGGCGGCCCTGAGCATCGACGTGGCGACGACCTCGGCGAGGATGGCGGCGGCGAGATAGACGTGGTGCATGGTGCGTCCCGCTGGCGATGAAGGGTGCGCCAGTCTAGTGCGCGGGTGCGCGCCCGTCCCGTTGCCAAGCCCGACGCCGAACCGCTATCCTGCTGACTTGACGGGGGAATACCGGTAGCTCGGCCGGCGTTGTCCGCCGGACGGGTGGACCTCGGTTTTCAAGACATGCGCATTCTCTATCTGGGCTTCGACATCAACGGCGTCGGCGGCATCGCCACCTACAGCCGCTACCAGATCCGCGCGCTCCGCGAACTCGGCCATGCGCTCACCGTCGTCAGCGTCAACAAGACCGACAAGCGCATCGTCGACATCGGCGTCGACCGGCATTTCGCCTTCGGCGACAAGTATCGCGCGACGGCGACGCTGCTCGCCTACGTCATGCGCCATCGCCGCGCCTTCGACATGGTGGTGGTGAACCACGTCTTCCTCGCCGGCTTCGGCTATGCGCTCAAATTCGCCGCCGGACTGCCCTACGTCATCAACGTCTACAACATCGACATCCTCACCCGGCTGCCGGCGATGCGCGAGCGCGCCTTCGCGAACGCCGACCTGGTGATCGCGGATTGCCAGTACACGATCGACCGGCTGCCGCAGTTCCACGGCCGCGTGCCGCCGACGGCGCTGCTCTACGATCCCGTCGACGTCGGCTTCTTCCGCCCGATCGCCAAGGGCGAGGCGCGCGTCGCGGTCGCGGAGCGCTTTGGGCTCGACCTTGCGGGCAAGTTCATCGCGGTTACGGTCGCCTCTCTGCTGTTGCCGCCGAACAAAGGCCATCGCCAGACGATCGAGGCGATGGCGAAGCTCGCGGATCCGCGCCTGCTCTACCTGATCGTCGGCGGCGGGCCGGATCGCGACGACATCGCCGCCCATGCCGCGGCGCACGGCGTGAGCGGCCAGGTCAAGCTGCTCGGCCTCGTGCCGCAGGAGACGCTGCCCTTCCTCTACAGCGCCGCCGACGTCGCGGTGCTGGTGTCGCGCGGCGGCCCGGGCTGGGGCGAGGCGGTGCCGCTCGGCCTCATCGAGGCCTCGGCGTGCAGCACCGCCTTCATCTGCGGCAACGAGGACGGCTCCGTCGAGGCGATCGATCCGGCGCGCCCGTCGGGCGTCGCCATCGCGCCGCTCGACATCGGTGCGCTCGCCGAAAAGCTGGCCGCATTCGCCGCCGCGCCGGAGCGCGCGCACGCGATGGGCCGCAACGGCAAGGACGTCGTCGACGCGGTGTTCGCGTTCGAACAGTTCAGGCGCCGCCAGGGCGAGCACCTCGCCCCACTGGTCGCGCGCGCGGCCGGGCCGGCGCAGAAGCGCTCGGCCTGAGGCGCGCCGGTCCCGTGGCCAAGATCTTCCGCGAACGCATCTACCGGCACTACGTCGCCGCCGCCTCGACGCCGCTGGCGCCCGATACGCTGGCCGGCCTGGCGCCGCGGCAGCCGTTTCTCGCCGACATCGTCGCGCGCCACTTCCCGCCCGACCGCACCGCGCGCATCATCGAGATCGGCTGCGGCCACGGCGCGCTGCTGCACGTCGCGACCGAAGCGGGCTACACCAACATGTCGGGCGTCGACGGCAGCCCCTCGCAGGTCGCGGCGGCGGAACGGCTCGGCATCGTCGGCGTGCGCCAGGGCGACGGCCTGTCTGCGCTGAAGGGCGAGGCCGACGCGAGCCACGATGCGGTGGTCGCCTTCGACGTGCTCGAACATCTCGACCGCGACGAGCTGATGCTGATGGCGGACGAGACGTTCCGCGTTCTCAAGCCCGGCGGACGCTGGGTCATCCACGTGCCCAACGGCATGGCGCCGTTCGCCGGGGCGATGCGCTGGGGGGACCTTACCCACGAGCTCGCCTTCACGCCGGAATCGCTGGCGCAGCTCACCTATTCGGTGGGCTTCACGTCGCTCGCCTGCTACGAGGACGTGCCGGTCGCGCACGGACTCAAGAGCACGGTGCGGCGCGTCGCCTGGCTCGCGCTCCGCCAGTTCCTGCGCGCCTACTACGTCATCGAAACCGGCTCGGCGCGCGGCGCCGTGTTCACGCAGAATCTCCAGGCCGTCGCGGTGAAGTAGATGTGCGGCATCGCCGGCATATTCGCCTATGGCGCGGACGCGGGCCCGGTCGACCCGCGCGAGCTCACCACGATCCGCGACGCCATGCGGGCGCGCGGACCGGACGGGCAGGGCGCGTGGTATTCCGCCGACGGCCGGCTCGGCGTCGCGCAGGGCCGGCTGTCCTTCGTCGACCTGCGCCACGTTGCCGACCCGCCGCTGGCGATCAATGGCGGCCGGATGCAGATCGTCTTCAACGGCGAGATCTACAACTACAAGGACCTGCGCCGCGAGCTGGTGGCCGAAGGCCGCGTCTTCACGACCGAGTCCGACACCGAGGTCGTCGCGCACCTGTTCGACCGCGACGGCCCGGCCATGCTGCGCCGGCTGCGCGGCATGTATGCGATCGCGATCTGGGACGAAGCGAAGCGCCGCCTGTTCCTGGCGCGCGACCCGTTCGGCATCAAGCCGCTCTACTACGCCGACGACGGCAAGACCTTCCGCTTCGCCTCGCAGGTCAAGGCGCTGCTCGCCGGCGGCAAGATCGGTCTCGCGCCCGATCCTGCGGGGCATGTCGGCTTCTTCCTGTGGGGCAACGTTCCCGACCCGCACACGCTCTACCGCGCGATCCGCGCGCTGCCGGCGGGCACCTGGGCCTGGGTTGACGACAGGGGCGCGGCGCCGCCGACACCGTTCTTCGACCTCGCGAAAATCTTCGCCGAGGCGGGACCTCCGCCGGCCGGGCCGGGCGCGCGTCACGAGCTGCTGCGCTCCGCACTCGCCGACAGCGTGTCGCACCACCTCATCGCGGACGTGCCGGTCGGCGTGTTCCTGTCGGCCGGCCTCGATTCGACGACGATCGCGGCGCTGGCGACGGAGGAGGGGGCGGCCAATCTCCACACCGTCACGCTCGGCTTTCGCGAGTTCCACGGCACCGAGAACGACGAGACGACGCTCGCCGAGGCCGTGGCGAAGCAGCGCGGCACCGCGCACCAGACGCGCTGGGTGCTCGGCCGCGATTTCGCGCAGGAGCGCGAGCGGCTGCTGGCGGCGATGGACCAGCCGTCGATCGACGGCGTGAACACCTACTTCGTCGCCAAGGCGGCGCGCGACAGCGGCCTCAAGGCGGCGCTCTCCGGACTCGGCGGCGACGAGATCTTCGGCGGCTATCCGAGCTTCCGCCAGGTGCCGAAGCTCGCCGAGACCTTGGCGCCGCTGGCGCTGATGCCGGCCCTCGGCCGCGCGGTGCGCCACGCGACCGCGCCGTGGATCGGCAGCTTCACGTCCCCGAAATATGCCGGGCTGCTCGAATATGGCGGCCATTGGGGCGGGGCCTATCTGCTCCGCCGCGCGCTCTATATGCCGTGGGAACTCGATCGGCTGCTGCCGGCGGCGACGGTGCGCGAGGGCCTCGAAGCGCTCGACCTCTCGAGCCGGCTCGAGCGTACGGTAGCCGGCCTGCCGACCGCGCGCCTCAAGGTCTCCGCACTCGAACTGCAATGGTACATGCGTCATCAGCTGCTGCGCGACGCCGACTGGGCGGGCATGGCTCATTCGGTCGAGATCCGCGTTCCCTTCGTCGACGTCGCTCTCATCGAACGGCTCGCGCCGCTGCTCGCTTCGGCGGAGCCGCCGGGCAAGTCCGACATGGCGAGCTGCCCTCGTCAGTCGCTGCCCGAGGCGGTGCGCAGCCGCCCGAAGACCGGCTTCGTCGTGCCGGTGCGCGACTGGATCGCCGGCGAAGGCGGCTTCGGCGGCGAGCGCGGCCTGCGCGGCTGGGCGCGGCTCGTCTACGCCTCCGCTCCGGGAACCGACGGCGCCGACGCGCTCGCCCGCAGCGCCTGACCGGACCGGGATTCCCGGCATGAACAAGCTCAAGCTCGCCTATCTCGTCACGCACCCGATCCAGTATCAGGCGCCGCTGCTGCGCCTGATCGCGGCCGAGCCGGACATCGACCTCACGGTGTTCTTCGGCACCGACTTCACCGCGCGCACCTTCACCGCGGAGGAGTTCGGCCAGACGATCACCTGGGACGTGCCGCTGCTCGACGGCTACAGGCACGTGCTGCTGCCGCGGCTGATCGAACCCAAGCGCGAGAAGGGCAAGCTCGAGCCGCTCGACTTCGTCCATCCGCTGTCGCGCGGCTTCGCGCGCCATCTCTCGGCCGGCAGGTTCGACGTGCTGTGGGTCCACGGCTACGCGCACTGGACGCACATCGCCGCGATGGCCTCTGCGCGGCGGCGCGGCGTGAAGGTGCTGTTGCGCGACGAGGCGACGTCGATCTCGGCTGCGCGCAGCCTGCCCAAGCAGGTCGCCAAGCGCGCCTTTTTCGGCCTGCTGCGCGGGCTGGTCGACGGCTTCCTGTCGATCGGCACGCTCAACAAGCGCTACTACGTCGAGAACGGCATCGCCGAGGATCATATCTTCCTCGTCCCCTATGCGGTCGACAACGCGCGCTTCCAGCAGCAGGCGGCGGCGGCCAACGCGACGCGCGCGGCACGGCGTGCCGCGCTCGGTCTCGCGCCGGACCAGCCGGCGCTGCTCTTCGCGGCCAAGCTGATCGAGCGCAAGCGCCCGGCGCTGCTGATCGACGCGTTCACGCGCGTGCTCGCCGACCCGGCGATGCGCAATCCCGTGCTGCTGCTGTGCGGCGACGGCCCGCAGCGCGCCGAACTCGAGGCGCGCGCGGCATCGCTGCCCGCGGGCGCGGTGCGCTTCCTCGGCTTCAAGGGCCAGGCCGAGCTGCCGGAGTGGTACGACCTCTGCGACGCCTTCGTGCTGCCGTCGGGGCAGGAGTCGTGGGGCCTCGTGGTCAACGAGGCGATGAATGCGGGGCGCGCGATCATCGCCTCGGACCGCATCGGTTCGGCCGTCGACCTCGTCGTGCCCGGCCGCAACGGCGCGATCTTCCGCTGCGACGACGTCGAGGACTTCGCGCGCGCCATCGCCGCGGTGATCGGCGATCGCCAGCGCCTCGAGGCGATGGGCCGCGAGAGCCTGGCGATCATCAACCGCTGGGATTTCGCGGCGGACATCGCCGGGCTGCGCGCAGCGCTCGAAGCGGTCTGCCCGGGCCGAGTCGCGGCCGCGCGCGCATGAAGGACATCTCGGTCTCGATCGCCGCGACCGGCGTGATCCAGGTCGCCAACGTCGCGACCGGCATCCTGGCGGCGCGCCTGCTGCTGCCCGAAGGCCGGGGCGAACTCGCCGAGATCATGCTGTGGGCCGGTCTGCTCGCGGAGTTCGGCAGCCTCGGCCTCTATGATGCGCTGCTCTATCGTGCGGCGACCGGCGCGGCCAACCCGCGATCGCTGTTCGCAGCGGTCAGCGCGCTGTCGCTGACGCTGTCGCTGATCCTCGTCGCGGTCGCCTGGGTCGTTCTGCCGATCGCCTTCGGTGCCCAGCAGGGCGAACTCATCTACACCGCGCAGGTCTACACGACGGTCTACCTGCCGGCCTATTTCGGCGCGCTGCTGCTCGGCGGGCTGTTCCAGGGCCAGCTCGACATGGTGACGTGGAACGTCGTGCGGTGCCTCGTGCCGCTCGGCTACCTCGCGTCCATCGCCGTGCTGTGGGCGACGATCGGGCCGATGGTCGGCGGGTTCGCGGCGGCCAACGTCGCGGCCCATCTGCTCGCCGTCGCGGTCGGGATCGCGCTCGTCATCCGCGCCGGCTGGTTCTCGATCGCGCCGCAGCTCGCGGTCATGCGCGGGCTGTTCGCCTACGGCATCCGCGTCTATGTCGGCGACGTGTTGCAGGCGCTGCGCCTGCGCCTCGATCAGGCGACGGTGGCGCTGTGGCTGAGCAGCAGCGAGCTCGGCTTCTACGTCGTCGCGCTGACGATCGCCAACGCCCCGCAGATCGTCAGCAGCACGATCGCCTATGTCGCCTTCCCGAAGATCAGCCAGGCCGGCAGCGAAGGCGCGCGCCGCGAGGTGTTCGGCCGTTATCTGCGGCTGTCGCTGGCGGCGTCGGTCGCGATCGCGCTGGCGCTGCTGGTCCTGGTCCCGTGGGCCATCCCGCTGCTGTTCGGCGCCGCCTTCGCGCCGGCGGTGCCGATCTGCGCGGTGCTGCTGGTCGGCCTCGTGCCCTATACGCTCAAGCTCATGTACATGCAGGCGCTGAAGGCCTGGGACCATCCGCTCGCGGTCAGCCGCGCCGAGATCGCCGGGCTCGTCCTCGCGGCCATCGCGCTGCTGGCCCTCGTGCCGACCTACGGGCTGATCGGCGCCGCGACGGCGCTGGTCATCGCCCAGCTCTTCACCGCCTTCGCCATGGGTTATCTCTTCCATAGTCGCAGCGGCGCGCCGGTGCTGGCGATGCTGATCCCCGGCCCGTCCGACGTCGCGCTCGCGCTCGACCTGGTGAAGGGCCTGCGCCGATGAGCGACCGCGCCAGCCGGGCGGCGACGACGGTGCTCGTCCACCATCCCGGCTCGAACCATCTCGCCTACAACCTCGTCGCCGCCTTGCAGCGCGAAGGCTTCGACTGCCGCTTCGAGACCGGCTTCTTCTATCGCGAGCGCGCACCCGCGGCCCGGCTCGCGCGCAGCCTGCCGGGCGCGCTCGGGGCGAAGATGACGCGCGAGCTGCGCCGCCGCCATCATCCTGGCGTCGACGTCGCGCGGCTCGGGCTGCGGCCGTTCTCGGAGCTGATCTATGTCGCGGCCAACCGGCTCGGCCTGAGCGCCGACCGGCTCGCCCGCCTCATCGCCTGGCGCAACGACCGCTTCGACGCGGCGGTGGCGCGCCAGGTCCGCCGCACGAAGCCGGACATCGTCATCGGCCACGACGGCTCGGCCGAGTTCGCGGCGCGCGCCGCGAAGTCGGTCGGCGCGCTCGCGGTGCTCAACCAGGTCGTGGGCCATGTCGAGACGGCGCTCGAGTTGTTCCGCGAGGAGGCTGCGACCGCGCCCGAGTTCGCCGAGGCCGCGCCGGACCTGCCGGCGGCGGTAATCGCGCGCCATCGCAGGGAGATCGCGGAGGCGGACCGCATCCTCGTGCCGTCGGACTACGTGCGCGACACGCTGGTGGCGCGCGGCGCCGATCCGGCGCGGCTCGCGATCCTGCCCTATGGCGTCGACGTCGAGCGCTTCAAGCCGGCATCGGCACCGGGGCGCCACGATGGATTCCGCCTGCTCTTCGTCGGCCACATCGGCCAGCGCAAGGGCATCCGCTATCTGCTCGAGGCGATGCGACGGCTCGCCGGCCGCGGCGTCAGCCTCACCCTCGTCGGACGCATCACCTGCGATCCGGCGGCGCTCGCGCCGTGGCGCGAGTTCTTCACCCACGTCCCGCACGTGCCGTTCCACGAAGTCCACACGCTGTTCCAGAATGCCGATGCCTTCGTCTATCCCTCGCTGCACGAAGGCTCGGCCTTCGTCACCTACGAGGCGCTGGCGAGCGGCCTGCCGGTCATCACCACGCTCAACGCGGGCTCGGTGGTGCGCGACGGAGAGGAGGGGCTGATCGTGCCGATCCGCGACGTCGATGCCCTGGTCGGCGCGGTGGAGCGGCTCTATCTTGATCGCGACCTGCGC
>JAEUKZ010000191.1 GCA_016793045.1 Alphaproteobacteria bacterium | reverse complement strand
CTATACCGCGATCCTGCTGGACGCCGTGGGCCTGCCGCGCGAGGCCTTCACCGCGGTCTTCGCGATGGGCCGCGCCGCGGGGTGGACCGCGCATGTGATGGAGCAGGAGCGCACCGGCCGGCTGATCCGGCCGGAATCGCGCTATGTCGGCCCGCTGCCGGCGGCGGCGTAGTTCAGTTCTCGCCGGCGCGGCCCGGCGCGTCCTGGTTCTGGCGCAGCAGGACGATCGAGATCCGCCGGTTGCGCGGGTCGAACGGGTTGTCGTTGAAGAGCGGCTCCTGGTCGGCCTTGCCGACGACGTAGCTGATGCGATTGGCCGGCACGCCGGCCTCGATCAGGCCGCGGCGGCTCGAATTGGCGCGGTCCGTCGACAGCTCCCAGTTCGAATAGTTCGTTCGCTGGAACGGCGTCGCGTCGGTGTGGCCGGTCACCGAGATGCGGTTGGGCATGCGTGCGACCACCTGCGAGATCGTGCTGAAGAGCCGGCGCAGACCGTCGTTCGGGGTCGCCGAGCCGAGCGGGAACATCGTCGAGCGTTCCTGGTCGACGAGCTGGATGCGCAGGCCGTCCGGCGTGCGGTCGATGATGAGGTTGGGCGCCAGCGCGCGCAGGTCAGGCAGCTGCTGGAGCGCCTGGCGCAGATCCTGTTCGGCCTGCTGGAACTCGCGCTCCTCGCGCTCGCGGGCGGCACGGCGCAACTCGGCCGCCGTCGGGTCGCGCGGCGTCGCGTCGGCCGTCTGCGGGCGCTCGGGATTGGCAGCCTCGTCGCGCGGTTCGCCGGGGACGGCGGCCTGGTGCGGCTGGGTCCCCGGCTGGTCGCCGGGCTGCTGTCCCGGCTGCTGGCCGGGCTGGGTGCCCGGGGCGGTTCCGGGCGCGGGGCCCTCGGCCTGCTGGTCGCCCTCCTCGCCGGTTTCCGCGGGGTCCTGCTCCTCCTCCGGCGTCTCGCCGGAGGGCATGACCGGCACGCTCATCACGACGCCGCCGCTCGTGCGCGGCAGCTCGCCGGGCGAAACCGATTGGCCGCCGAGGATGCCGCCGGAACCGACCGAGGACCGTGAGACGCTGTCGGGCGTGAAGAACTGGGCGATGCCGCGACGCTGCTCCTGGGTGGTCGAGTTGAGTAGCCACAACAGCAGGAAGAACGCCATCATCGCGGTCACGAAATCGGCATAGGCGACCTTCCAGGCGCCGCCATGATGCCCATGGCCGCCCTTCTTGATCTTCTTGATGATGATCGGTCGCTTGTTGTCGTCCTTGCCGGCCACAATTCGCCCCTTCCCGGAAACTGGCCCGGGCTGCCCGCAGCATCCCCGGTCAGGCTTAAGTTTTGATAAATTCGGGGATCGCCCCCGGCCGCGTGCGGCGTGGCGCGGCGCGGGAATTCTTGTTAAGTACGACGGCCTTAGGAGGGACCGAGGGGGTGAGCGAACTGCGCCTGCATCTCGGCGGCATGGAGCCGAAGCCGGGCTGGACGATCGTCAACATCCAGCCAGGGCCGGGGGTCGACATCGTCGCCGACATCACCGACCTGTCGGGGATTCCGGCGGCGAGTGCGGCGGAGGTCTATGCCTCGCACGTGCTCGAGCATGTCCACTACGACCGCCTTCGCGACGTGATCGGCGGCATCTGGCGGGTCCTGGTGCCGGGCGGCACCCTGATGATCAGCGTGCCCGACCTGCCGACCTTGTGCCGGCTCTATCTCGACCCGCGCCTCGGGCTCCACGACCGCTTCCAGGTGATGAACATGATGTTCGGCGGCCACGCCGACGCCTACGACATCCACCATGTCGGGCTCGAGGAGGCGTTGCTGCGCGCGCTGCTGCAGGAGGCGGGCTTCCGCCGCATCCGGCGCGTCGATTCCTTCGGCCTGTTCAACGACCAGAGCGAACGCCGCTTCCTCGATCAGCCGATCTCGCTCAATCTGCGCGCCCAGCGTTCGTCGGCATAGCTCACGCGCCGGCCGTGTTGCCGAGGCGTCGGCTCGCGAAGCCTTCGCGCGCCAGCCGCGCCTCGATCTCCGCGAGATGCGCGGCCCCGCGGGTCTCGATCAGGACGTCGAGGTCGGCGCGCATGACCGGCACGTCGGAGAACAGGCGCTGGTGGTAGATCTCGATGATGTTGCCGCCGGCGGCGGCGATCGCACCGGAGACCTTGGCGAGCATGCCTGGCGCGTCGTTGATCTCGATGCGCAGCCGTGCGATCCGCGCGTCGCGCGCGAGCCCGCGCATCAGGATCGAGGCGAGCATGCGCTGGTCGATGTTGCCGCCGGAGATCACCAGGCCGACCTTCCTGCCGGCGAAGCGCGCCGGCTCGGTCAGCATCGCCGCCAGCGCGGCCGCGCCGGCGCCCTCGGCGACCAGCTTCTCCTCCGCCATCAGCAGGTTGACCGCGCGCTCGACCGCGGTCTCGCTCACCAGCACGATGTCGTCGACCAGCGCCGCGACGATGCGTCCGGTGAGCCGCCCGGGCGACTTGACCGCGATGCCCTCCGCCAGCGTCGCCAGGGCGATGTCGCCGCGGTCCGGCACGTCCTTGCCGAAGCGCCGCGCCATGTCGGGATAGAGCTGCGTCTGCACGCCGATGACCGTGATCGACGGCTTGAGCGCCTTGACCGCGGTCGCGATGCCGGCGATCAGCCCGCCGCCGCCGATCGGCACGACGATGACGTCGAGGTCGGGCCGCGCGAAGATCATCTCCAGCCCGACCGTGCCCTGGCCGGCGACGATCAGCGGATCGTCGTAAGGATGGATGAAGGCGAGCGCCTTCGCCTGCGCGCGCTCGCGCGCGTAGTCGGCGGCCTCCGCGAGCGAGCTGCCCTTGAGCTTGACCGTCGCGCCGAGCGCCGCGGTGCGCTCGACCTTGGTGTAGGGCGTCGATTTCGGCATCACGATCGTCGCCGGGATGCCGAGCCGCTGGCAGTGGAAGGCGACGCCCTGGGCGTGGTTGCCGGCGGACATCGCGATCACGCCGCGCGCGCGCTGCCCGGCGTCGAGGCTGTCGAGCTTGACGAAGGCGCCGCGCGCCTTGAAGGAGCCGGTGAGCTGCAGGTTCTCGAGCTTGAGCGCCACGTCGACGCCGAGCGTCGCCGACAGCCGGCGCGCGGGCGACGTCGGGGTCGGCCAGACGATGCCGTTGAGCAGCGTCGCCGCGGCGCGGATGTCCTCGACCCTGACGTCGCTCATCGCGGGCGCCCTCAGCGCGCCGGTACGAGGCGCAGCACGGCGCCGCGCGCGGCGAGCGCATCGCGCGAGCCGGCGATGGTGAAGTGGCGCCCGTCGGCCCAGCCCTGCGCCAGGTCGCCCCAGTGCCGCGACAGCGGATGGCCGGACTGTCCCGGTGTCGCGACGAACAGCGAGCGGTCGAGATCGGCGAGATCGTAGATCGCGCGATAGCCGGCGCCGTGGACGTGCGCGAAGGGATGCTCGGCGTCGCCGCGCGGCGTGCCGCGATTGATGGTGAAGAAATCGCCGTCGGTCGCGATGCGGAAGCCGATGAGGTCGCGCACCACGGGAATGCGCTGGAACACCGGATGGGCGAAGCGCGCGACGTGGGCATCGCCCCAGCGCCAGCGCGCCATGTCGGCGCCGTAGCGGGCGGTCAGACCGTCGAGCGCGCGCTCGAGCGCTGCATCGACCAGCGCGCCGCATTCGGCCGCACTGGCGCCGCAGAAGGCCGAGCGGCCCTCGAATGCGGCGCGCAGCATCGCCGGATACTCGCGGCCGAGATCGCCCGCGCCGTCGCCGAGCGCGCCGCGCAGCAGCGCGGGCGCCAGCGCGCGCATCCACGCGGTGAAGATGAGCGGCTGCGGCAGGTCGCGGCGCATCGCGCCGTCCCAGTCGCGCAGCAGTGCGAGCGCCGCCGCCGCGCGCGGGCTGACGGGCGCGCGGCGCGTCGCCAGCGGCAGGATCTCGCGCGCGAAGCGCGACACCGGGTCGGCGAGCATCGCCTCCATGCTGGCGGCGTCGTGCCTCGCGCGCGCGTCGAGCAGTTCGACGATGCGCTGCGCGCGATAGGGCGAATCCGGATCGGCCGTGATCTGCACCGGGAAGTCCGGCGGCACCGGCCGGTTGTTGGCGTTGGCGAGGCGGCCCGACGGCGGGTTGAACGCGCGCGGCAGCGCCTCGAACGGCACGGTGCCGCGCCAGCGATTGGCCTCGATCCACCCCGGCAGCATCACGCTGCCGTCGCCGCGCCCGCGCAGCGGCAGCAGCGCCGGCGCGACGAAGCCGATGTTCCCGTCGACGTCGGCGTAGACGATGTTCTGCATCGGCGCCTGCCAGTCGCGCAGCGCCGCCTGGAACTCGTCCCAGTTGCGCGCACTCTGCATCGCGAACAGCGCGCGCGGCGTGGTATCGACGCGGCCGAAGCGCGTCGAGGCGAGCACGACGACGTGGCCGGCGGGGGCGGAGGCCTGCGCGGGCCCGTTGAAGTCCGACAGCACGACGCCGTTGCGCGTCGCGCGCACGGTCAGCGTGACGTCATCCTGCCCGCGCACGCGGATCGTCTCGCGGCGGATCTCGAATGCCTCCGAGCCGGCCTCGGTCAGGTAGCGGCCCGGGTCGGCGGGATCGACGCGTTCGATGAACAGGTCGTTGCTGTCGCCGTTGGTGGTCGTGAAGCCCCAGGCGATGCGCCCATTGTGGCCGAGCAGCACCGCCGGCACGCCGGCCGCGGTCGCGCCGACGAGGTCGAGGCCCGGCGCCGATAGCCGGGCCAGGTACCACTGGCCGGGCGCGTTGAGGCCGAGATGCGGGTCGTTGACCAGGAACGGCCGCCCGGTCGTCGTGCGCGCGCCGGCGATAACCCATTCGTTCGACGCGCGCTCGGGCCCGATCGCCGGCAGCGCCGCCGCGAGGCGGTCGAGGTCGAGCGTCCGGTAGAGCGCGGTGAGCTGGTTGAGCACGACCGAGTTGTCCGACGGCCAGTCGGGCCACAGCTCGGCGCGCTGCGCCGCGTTCAGGCGCTCG
>JAEUKZ010000155.1 GCA_016793045.1 Alphaproteobacteria bacterium | reverse complement strand
CAGTCTTGGTTGATCTGGCACCGCCGAACCGCAGAGGACAACCGCATGCTTTTCGTCATTCACGGCTACGACCGCAAGCCCGACGGCGCAGAGGTGCGACGACGGACCCGTGCCGCGCATCTTGCATTCATCAGTTCGCGGACGGAGATTTTCCGCTACGGCGGCGCGCTGCTCGACGACGCCGGCAGGATGGTCGGCAGCCTGATGGTCCTCGATCTGCCTGACCGTGCGGCGCTCGACCGCTATCTGGCGGAAGACCCCTACACCCGGGCCGGCCTCTACGAGCCGTTGCACATCAACGAGACGCGGCAGGTGCTGCCCGAAGCGCTACCGGGCTTCCTGGCCGCGGAGTTGAAGCGGGAACTGGCGAAGGCGTAGCGCGCAGCCCGCTTGCCGGCCCTGAACGTCGACGACGCCGAGCCTACCTCGCCCCGCGCCGCGCAGGCTGCGATGCTTCGCCGAGATCGGCAAGCTTGCGATCGAGGCGGCGTACCAGGCCGTCGAGTTCCTTGTGGTCGTCGGCATCCAGTGACGGGCCGGGAGCCCGGCAAGCCGCCGAAGCGATGACGCCGCGGCGGCGCAACACCTCCTTGCGGATGGCGAGGCCGACGCCGGGCTGCTGCTCGTGCCGCACGAGCGGCAGATAGGCGTCGTAGAGGTCCTCCGCCGCGTCCGCATCACCGGCGAAGAACAGCTTGCAGACTTGGACGAGCATCTCCGGATAGGCAAAGCCGGTGTTGGCCCCGTCGGCGCCGCGACGCAGCTCCTGCGGCAGATAGAGTGCGGAATTGCCGACCAGGATGGAGATGCGCCTGCGTTCGCCGCGCGCCTCGCTGGCGCGCAGCCGCGTCAGCTTGCGATGCCCCGGGCAGTCCTCGTGCTTGAGCACCTTGAGGCTGGGGAACGTCTTGAACAGCCGGTCGACCAGCGGCACCGACATGTAGACGGCGGAGAGTGCCGGATAATCCTGTAGTACGATCGGCACGTCGGCACCGAGCGCCTTCACGACCGAGGCAACGTAATTCTCGGTCGCCTCGTCGGTGCGCAAGCCGGTCATCGGCGAGACCATGACGCCGGCGGCGCCGAGATCCATCACCTTGGCCGTGAGCGCCTGCATCGGGGCGAGGGCGGGCGCACTCGCGCCGACGATGACCGGCACCCTGCCGGCGACGCGCTTCAGAACCCGGTCGGCGAATGCCGTCGATTCCTCGGCCGACAGCTTGGGTGCCTCGCCCATCACGCCGAGGATGGTGAGCCCGTCGACCCCGCAGGAGAGGTAGAAATCCACCATACGGTCGGTCGATTCGAGATCAAGCGTCCCGGAGTCGGTGAACGGCGTCGCTGCGATGATGTAGACGCCCTTCGCGGTCTCGGTGATGCGGCTGGTCATTCGGATCACTCCGGCGGCGTCGCCGCGGTCTGGCTGGTGATGATGCCGTAGTGTTCGATTCGGCGATGGGCGGCGAAGTTGAAGATCGTCGACTTGTTGAACTGGCAGACGTCCAGATCGAGCGTCGCGGCGATCACCTCGTCGCCCGACGTCCTCGTTTCGACCATCACCTCGCCCGACGGCGCGACGATGCAGCTGCCGGCCATCATCTCGACGCCGTCCTCCAGCCCTGCACGCGCGACGCCGACGGCGTAGCAGCCGTTCTGGTAGCAGCCGGCCTGCAGCGAGAGCTGGTTGTGGAACAGGCGCAACTTGGGATCCTCGCCGCCGCCGAGCGCGTTCCATGACGGCGTGTTGTAGCCGAGCATCACGAGCTCGACGCCGCGCAGGCCCATGACGCGCCAGGTTTCCGGCCAGCGCCGGTCGTTGCAGATGCACATTCCCATCACGGCGTTGCCGAGCTCGGGATCATGCAGGCGCCAGGTCGGAAAGCCGAGATTGCCGACCTCGAAATAGCGCTTCTCGAGATGCTGCCACGGCCGCTTGGGATCGAGCTCCGAATGGCCCGGAAGATGGACCTTGCGGTACTTGCCGACGATCTTCGCCTGGCGGTCGACCAGGATCGCGGTGTTGTAGCGATGCCAGACGCCGTTCTCCTGGATCTTCTCGGCATAGCCGAGATAGAAGCCGACCCCGAGTTCGGCCGCGAGATCGAAGAGCGGGCGCGTCGCCGGGCCGGGCATCTCCGTCTCGAAGAACGTATCGACCTCGTTCCAGTCCGGCATGTACCAGCGCGGGAAGAAAGTCGTCAGCGCGGTCTCCGGGAACACGCAGAGCCGCGCGCCTTTGGCGTGTGCCGCGCGCATCATGTCCATCAGGCGCTTGACGACAACCTGCCGGCCTTCATTGCGGCTGACCGGCCCCATCTGGCAGCCGGCTACGGTCACATTCCGTGCCATCTTGGATCTGCTCCGCTCTCAGTTGCGCGCGTTGACGCGATAATAGGGTTCGCCGAAAGGCCTCTGCCATCGCGCGTACCACGCCTGCGCATGCGGTTTGATCGCGTCCATCAGCGCGGCGTACTCCTTCTGCGCCGGCGGCAGTCCGCGCGCGCAGACCGCGCGCACCTCGCGCCAGAGCGCCTCGACGTCGATCGTCTTGAATCGGCGATCCTCGATCACGACCTTGCCGCCGACGACAACGCTCGCCACGTGATGGCCCTTGGCGCGGTGGACGAACATCTCCGCGATGTCGAGGTCGCCCGACCACCAGGGGTCCTCGAGAACCTCGTCGAGGTCGACCAGGATGGCGTCGGCCTTCATGCCCGGAACGAGCGCCCCGAGCGTGTCGCCAAATCCGGTCGCACGCGCGCCGTTGACCGTGCCGATGCGCAGCACGTCGAACGCGTCCATCGCCGGCGTGGCGGCGAGATCGTAGCCGGCGAGGCGGTGCATCTTGTGCACCATGCGCAGCTCCATGATCGCGTCCTCGTCGTCGTTGATGCCCTTGTCGTCGAGACCAAGCGCGATCGTCACCCCCGCCGCCATCATGTGCGGGATCGGCGCGATGCCGTTGCGCATGTTGAAGTTGCAGCTCGGGTGGTGCGTCACGGTGGCGCGCGCGGCCCCCAGCCGCTCGATGTCCGCCTCGGTCGAGTAGATCGCGTGGCCGAGCACGAGGTTGCTGTCGACGAGCCCGACGTCGTCGAGCATAGCGACCAGCGACTTGCCGTACTTCCATTCACCGTAGGCGCGCTGGTGCGGCGTCTGCAGCGTGTGAACGTGGACGGGAATCTTGCCGAGCGCATCGGCCCGGGCCTTGCAGTTTCTGAGGAAGCGGGCGGTCGAACCGTGCGCCCAGCTCGGGCCGAGGATGATCCTGGTGTCGGTGCTGTTGAATCGCGCGTGGAGATGGTCGAACAGCGCGAAATACGCATCCTCGATCGCATCGGGATCGTAGTTCGCCAGCGGCGCCACGCGGCTGCGCAGATTGTCGGGCAACGACTGCACGAAATCCGCGTCGTCGAGAGTGATCCGGTTGATGTTCCGTACCCCCGGGGAATATGCAAGCCGGATGCCGGTGCCGAGATATGCCTTGATCCCCGCTTCCGCGTTCGCGACAGCCTGCGGGCCTTCGTCATTGAAACCGTAGTGGTGGATTGTCGTCGCACCGGCGCGCAGATGCTTGACCGCACAGACCGCGGCGCAGAGCTCCGGCGGCAGCACGACCATGTGCGCCCAATCGAGCAGGTTGTTCTCCAGGAAGTCGTAGCGCACGCCCTTCTGGATCGGCGACAGGCCGCGGCCGTGCGAATGCGCGTCGATCAACCCGGGCATCAGCAGCTGCCTGCCATTGCCCAGCACGCGGGTCCCGGGATGCCTGGCGATCAGCGCCGCCGCCGATCCGACCTCTGCAATGAGCCCGTCCTTGATCGCGACGGCCGCGTCGGCCTGTATGGAGGACGGCCCGCTGCGCGGATCGGCGATGAGGTAGCGGCCCTTGAGTATGAGATCCATGACGTATGCCCGATGCTGCGCGTGTCGGCACGGCGATTGCGCGTGACTAGGACCGCGATCATACTTGATCGGAGTTTCCGCACCACGCGCGTTCGCGCAAGCCAGTTTCAAGGAGCGAAATATGAAGACAGCACGGGGCGCCTTCCGGTTCACGCGCCGGACTCTGCTTGGCGGTATGGCTGCGGCCGCCGTCATTCCAGGCCTGCGTACGGCGCGGGCGCAGGCGCGCGATCCGCGTGCGGGCCAGCCTTTCACCGTCGGGATCGAGGTCGGCTTCGTGCCGTTCGCCTTTCGCCGACCGAACGGCGAGCTGACCGGATTTTCGATCGACGCGGCGCGCGAGATCGGCCGTCGACTCGGGCGGCCATCGACCGAGATCATCGACGTGCGCTTCGCGGAGGCCTTTGCCGGCCTGTTCGCCGGGCGATTCGAGACCTTCGTGGGGCCGGTCAACATCACCGCCGCGCGCGCGACCCAGATGCTGTTCAGCGAAGGCTATTTCGAGAGCGGACTTGGCTTCCTGATGGCGCGCAACGCGCCGGACGTGCGCACGCTCGAGGACCTGCGCGGCAAGGTGATCGGCGTCAACCGCGGCTCGATCTCCGACACCTGGGCGACCGAGAACGCGACGCGGTACGGATTCACCGTCGAGCGCTACAACAGCAACCCCGATGCGGTGCAGGCCGTGCTGTCGAATCGCGCCTTCGCCAACATTTCCGAGACGCCGGTGGCGCGCTACATCTCAACCCAGCAGCCGGCACTCAAGTTCGGCTTCAACATTCCGACCGGCACCTTCCTCGGCTACCCGTTCCGTCTCGACGACGAGGCGATGCGCGACGCCGTGGACGCGGTGGTCGAGAGCATGAAGAGCGACGGGTTCTACTCGCGCACGCACCAGACCTATTTCGGCGCACCGGCCGAGCCGGGCTCGATCATGGTCACGCCGCAACCGGGCCGCGGCCAGCCGAACTTCGCCGGATACAAGGCGCCTTGAGAGCCGGCCGCAGCGGCACGGAGCACCGAGAATGCAGGGCGCGGCGTCCCGGACACGCCGCGGGGCCTCCCCTCGCGGCTCCGCGCCCCGCTGTCTCCGTGGTTGAGCGGCCGTGAGCGTGGACAGGGCGTCGCCGCCGATCCTGACGATCCGCGGCCTCACCAAGCATTTCGGCAAGCTCGACGTTCTCAAGGGTGTCGATCTTGACGTGCTGCGGCGCGAGGTCATCGTCGTCATCGGGCCTTCGGGTTCAGGGAAGTCGACGCTGCTGCGCTGTCTGAACCGCCTGGAAGAACCAAGCGCCGGCACGATCATGTTCGACGGCCGCACCATCACCGATCCCGGCGTCGACATGAACAAGGTCCGCAAGGACATCGGGATGGTGTTCCAGTCGTTCAATCTCTATCCGCATCTCACCGCGCTCGACAACGTGACGCTGGCTCTGCGCCGCGTGCTCGGCATGGACAAAGCAGCGGCTGAGGCGCGCGGCCGGGCCGTCCTTGCCGAGGTCGGCCTGGCGGAGAAGGCGGCGGTCCATCCCGGCCAGCTTTCGGGCGGCCAGCAGCAGCGCGTCGGCATCGCGCGCGCGCTGGCGCTGGAACCCAAGGTGATGCTCTTCGACGAACCCACCTCGGCGCTCGACCCCGAACTGGTCGGCGGCGTGCTCGACGTTATGCGCCGGATGCGGGAGCGCGGCATGACGATGCTCGTCGTGACCCACGAGATGGGCTTCGCGCGCGAGGCGGCCGACCGCGTCATCTTCATGGACGAAGGCGAGATCGTCGAGCAGGGCCCGCCAGCGCAGATCTTCGGCGCGCCCCAGCACAAGCGAACCGCGAGCTTCCTCGCGCGGGTGCTGCACCGGTGAGGCGGATTCGGGAAGAGCGCACATGAACCCCGAACCGCACGGGCTGCTCTACTACTTCTTCAATTTCGACATGATGGCGCAGGCCGCGCCCGAGATCATGGCGGGGTTCTGGCTGACGCTCGGCATGGCTGCCCTGGTGGTGACGGGCGGGACCGCGCTGGGCCTCGCGCTCGCGGTGGTCCGGGCGTTCCAGATCCGACCGCTCAACTGGGCGATCATCTTCTTCGTCGACCTGTTCCGGGCGGTGCCGGCGCTCGTGATCATCGTCGTGGTGTTCTTCGCCCTGCCCTTTGCCGGACTGACGTTCAGCCCGTTCTGGGCGACGACGATCAGCCTCATCCTCGTGCTCGCGGGATTCTCCGAAGAGGTCTTCTGGGCCGGCATTACAGCCGTGGATCGGGGCCAGTGGGAGGCCGCACGCTCGACCGGGCTCGGATTCCTCGAGACGCTCGGCTACATCATCCTGCCGCAGGCGGTGCGGCTCGCGATCCCCCCGCTCACCAACTGGGTGATCGCGATCACCAAGTCGACCGCGCTGGGCAGCTTCGTCGCCGTGCCGGAGATCCTGTCGCAGGCCTCCAGTGCGCAGTCCTCGCTCGCAAATCCATCGCCGCTCACTTTCGCCGCGTTCCTCTTCCTGGTGATCTTCGCGCCCCTGGTGATGTTCACGCGCTGGCTCGAGCGGCGCTACGGCTGGAGGCGCTGATGGAAGTATTTCTCCACAACTTCGCCAATCTCGAGACCCTGCGCGAGGGCTGGCCGATTCTCGCGAGCGGGCTGTGGATGACGTTCAAGCTCGTGCTCGTGATCGTGCCGCTCTCGGTGATGGCAGGGCTGATCGTCGCGATGCTGCAGGGGCTGGGCCTGCGCTGGCTGAACGCGGTCCTGATCGTATACGTCGACCTGCTGCGCGCCTTCCCGCCGCTCGTCCTGCTGATCCTCGTCTACTACGGACTGCCGTTCCTGGGCTTGCGCCTCGGGGAGTTTCAAGCGGCCGTCTTCACGCTCGTCATCAACGGCGCCAGCTACTACGGGGAGATCTTCCGTGCCGGCATCGAGGCGGTGCCGCAGGGCCAGCGTGACGCCGCCCGATCAACCGGGCTCGGATGGCTCGCGACCATGCGCCATGTCGTTCTGCCGCAGGCGGTACGCAACGTCCTGCCCCCGCTCACCACCAACACGCTCGAGCTGATCAAGATCACGTCGATTGCGGCGGCCGTCTCGCTGCCCGAGCTGCTGCGCTCGGCGCAACTCCTCCAGGGACTGGTCTACAATCCGACACCGTTGATCGCCGCGGCGCTGATCTACTTCGTGCTGCTGTGGCCGCTGGTGCGCGTCGTTTCCCGGATGGAGCGCCGCATGATCGCGAGCCACGCCGCGCGCATGTAGTACGAACGAGGAAAGACAAGATGAGCGAATTCGATCTGGTGGTGCGCGGCGGCAAAATCGCCACCGCAGCCGACGTGTTCACCGCGGATATAGGGATCCGCGGCGGGCGCGTTGCCGCGATCGGCGAGCGTCTGACCAAGGGCGCGCGGGAAATCGACGCGCGCGATCGACTGGTCATGCCCGGCGGGATCGACAGCCACTGCCACATCGAGCAGCGCACTTCGACCGGGCTGATGTCCGCCGACGACTTCTACAGCGGCACGGTCTCTGCGATGTGCGGCGGCACGACGACCATCGTACCGTTCGCCTGCCAGCATCGCGGCATGTCGGTGCGCGAGGTGGTGAAGCAGTATCACGAGGCTGCCGGCCCCAAGGCCGTGATCGACTACGCGTTCCACCTCATCGTCTCCGACCCGACTGAGCAAGTCGTCGGCCAGGAGCTGCCGGCGCTGATCAAGGACGGCTACACCTCGTTCAAGGTCTACCTCACCTACGACGCGCTCAAGGTGAGCGACGGGCAGCTTCTCGAGGTGCTCGACGTCGCGCGGCGCGAAGGCGCCATGGTGATGATCCACGCCGAGAACCACGACGCGATGATGTGGCGCGCCAACCGCCTGATCTGCGAAGGGCTGACCGCGCCGAAATACCACGCCGTGTCGCGTCCGCAGCCGGTCGAGCGCGAAGCGACGCACCGGGCGATCGCGCTTGCGGAGATCGCCGACACGCCAGTGCTGATCGTCCACGTTTCCGGCGCCGAGGCGATCGAGCAGATCCGCTGGGCGCAGGCACGCGGCAACAAGGTCTATGCCGAGACGTGCCCGCAATATCTCTTCCTGTCGGAGGAGGATCTCGACAAGCCCGGCCTCGAAGGCGCGAAGTGCATGTGCAGCCCGCCGCCGCGCGACAAGGCGAACCAGGAGAAGGTCTGGCAAGCGCTCGCCGGCGGCGTGTTCGAGGTCTTCTCCTCCGACCACTCGCCTTTCCGCTTCAACGATCCCGAAGGCAAGATGAAGTTCGGGCTCAACGCCAACTTCAAGAAGATCGCCAATGGCGTGCCCGGCCTCGAGCTGCGTCTGCCGCTGCTGTTCTCCGAGGGCGTGCGGACGGGGCGGATCACGCTGCAGCAGTTCGTCGCGCTGACCGCGACCAATCACGCCAAGCTCTACGGACTCTATCCGCGCAAGGGCAGCATCGTAGTCGGCGGCGATGCCGATCTCGCGATCTGGGACCCGGAGCGCAGGCTGACCGTCACCCAGTCGATGCTGCACGACGCGATGGACTACACCCCATACGAGGGTCGGCAGGTCACGGGCTGGCCGGTGACGACGATCTCGCGCGGCGAGGTGGTATGGGACGGCGGCAAGGTGCTCGGCCAGCGCGGCCGCGGCAGGTTCTACAGCCGCGAGCGCTCGGCAGCCCTGCCGTCGGCCTGAACTACTCGCCGGCCACAGCGACGCGCGGCTTTTCCGGCCGCGCGATGGACGTGCGCATGTTGAAACGCAGCGCCGTCAACGCCATGCCGACCGCCGCCTGCGACGGGTCGACCACGGGGCGGCCGAGTGCGTCCTCGAGCGGGGCGCGATAGCGCGCCATGCCGGCGCAGCCCATCACCAGCACGTCTGCGCCATGCTCCTCGATCAAGGCGCGCCCAACCTCGCGCATGCGGGCGAATGTCGTGGTCTCGTCGGACAACGCAGCGACACCAAGCCCGACCGGCAGGTCGGCGACCACGCGGCCGTCGATTCCCATCGCCCTGAAATAGCGCCAGTGGCGCGGCAACGAGGCCGCAAGAATCGAGATGACGCCGATATGATTGCCAAGCGCCATCGCCGTGAGAAGGCCGCTCTCGGCGATTCCCATGACCGGCTTCGCGGTCGCCTCGCGTGCCGCGTGCAGCCCGGGATCGGAAAAGCAGGCGACGACGAAGGCATCAGCGGCATGTTCGTGCTGCGCGACCGCTCGCGCGACCAGTCGGCCCGCATGGTCGACATGGTCTTGCGTCTCGATGCCGGCGGGGCCATCGGGAAGGCAGATGCAATCGACGGCGGGGCCGCCCGGCAGCCGCAAGGCCGCCACAGCGGCGCTGATCGCATCGGTGACGCGCTGCGACGAGTTCGGATTGATCACCAGGATGCGCTGCGTCATTGCCTTGGACCTCGTGTCGATTGGCACCCGAGTGTCGTCTCGCGCAACGCAGAACGCAATCCTCAGGCCTCCACGTGCAGGAGCGACAGGCCCAACGCCGCCCGCCGGCGCAGCCAGGGGCTGGCGCGGTAGCGCGGGTCGCCGGTGAGCGCCGACAAACGGGCGAGGATCGTGACGATCCGCGCCGGGCCGAGCGCGTCGCCGAGCGCCAGTGGTCCCTTGGGATAGCCAAGCCCGAGCGTCACCGCTGCGTCGATGTCGGCAGGCGTCGCGACGCCCTGCTGTGCGATGTCGCAGGCGATGTTGACGATCGTCGCCACCGTGCGCTGGGCGACGAAGCCGGGGCTGTCCTTGATTCGCGTGACCGGCACCCCGCCGGCAGCCAGCAATGCATGGCCCGCCGCGGCGAACTCGGCGTGAGTCGCCGGATTGGTCATCAGGACGCGGCGCTTGGCGAGGCCGAACAGCGCGTCGACGGCAACGCAGCGCGCCGGATCGATGCGAGCGCGTTGCGCCGCGGCGGTCACGTCGTCACCGAGCGGTGCAAGCAGGCAGAGTGCCGCATCCGACGGCCGCGAAGCGGTCTCAACCGGCCATCCGGCGTCCCGGACCATCGACGCGAGCGCCGCTTCCCAGTCCGGATCGTCGCCCCAGACCCAGACCGGCCTTGGCGCTGCCACCGGCACGGATTGCTCCGGCAGCGGTTCCGCCTTGCCGTCGCGATAGGCGTAGAAGCCGCGCCCCACCTTGCGCCCGAGCAGACCGGCATCGAGGCGCTGGCGCAGCAGCCAGGAAGGGCGGTAGCGCGGCTCCTCGTGATACTGCCGGTAGATCGATTCCATCACCGGCTGCGATACGTCGAGCGCCGTGAGGTCGAGCAGCTCGAACGGTCCCATGCGGAAGCCGACCTGATCGCGCAAGGCGCGGTCGACGTCGACGGGCCGCGCGGCGCTCTCGCCGGCGACGATGCGCAGCGCCTCGGTGCCGAAGCCGCGGCCGGCATGATTGACGATGAAACCCGGCGAATCGATGCAGCGCACCGGACGGTGCCCCATGCGCGTCGCCAGCGCCGTCAGGGTCGCGCCGACCGCGGGTTCGGTGAGCGCGCCATCGATGACCTCGACCACCTTCATCAGCGGCACGGGATTGAAGAAGTGAAACCCGCCGACGCGGCCCGGCGCCGTGCACGAGGCCGCGATCGCCGTCACCGACAGCGAGGAGGTGTTGGTGGCGAGGACGCAGTCGGTGCCGACAATCGGCTCGAGCGCCGCGAACAGCGCCTTCTTGGCGCCGAGATCCTCGACGATCGCTTCGATCACCACGTCGCAGCCAGCGAGCTCCGCGTCCGATGCAATCGGATGCAGCCGCGCCTTCGCGGCCTCGACGGCTTCGGGATTCATGCGGCCCTTGGCCGCGAGACCGGCCCAGACCTCGCCGAGTTTCTGCGCCGCCGACGCCGCGGCGCCGGGCCGCGCGTCGAGCAGGCGCACCGCGATGCCGGCCTGCGCCGCGATCTGCGCGATGCCCGCCCCCATCGCCCCGGTGCCGACGACGCCGAGCACG
The DNA here is from genome assembly GCA_016793045.1 of Alphaproteobacteria bacterium. GTDB lineage: Bacteria > Pseudomonadota > Alphaproteobacteria > CACIAM-22H2 > CACIAM-22H2 > JAEUKZ01. The sequence goes on along the minus strand of JAEUKZ010000155.1, from coordinate 41,395 downwards.
TTGACGATCCGCGCATCAGCCATCGTCAGCGCCCCTCGAATTTCGGCGTGCGCTTCTCCAGAAAGGCGCGCATGCCCTCCTTCTGGTCGGCGGTCGCGAACAGGAGCTGGAAGGCCCTGCGCTCGAGCGCGAGGCCGGCGGACAGCGGCATGTCCTCGCTCGCCAGAGCAGCCTCCTTGATCGCCTGGGCGGCCAGGGGCGGCAGCGCCGCGATCTCCTCCGCCAGCGCCAGTGCGCGCGCCAGGACCTGGTCGTCGGCCACGACTTCGCTGACCAGCCCCATCGCATCGGCCTCGCGCGCGGTGATGATCGCGCCGGTGAGCAGCAGCTTCATGGCCTTGAACTTGCCGACCGCGCGGATCAGGCGCTGGGTGCCGCCGGCGCCCGGCATGATGCCGACCTTGATCTCCGGCTGGCCGAACCGGGCGCTTTCGCCGGCGACGATGATGTCGGCGTGCATCGCCAGCTCGCAGCCGCCGCCGAGTGCGAAGCCGTTGACCGCGGCGATCACCGGCTTCGGGCAGTCGGCGATGGCGCCCCAAAGAAGATGCGTGCGGCGCGCCATGATCTCGACCGCCGAAGCCTCGGCCATGTCGCGGAGGTCGGCGCCCGCGGCAAAGGCCTTGCCCGTGCCGGTGACGACGACGGCGCGGACCTCGTCATCGGCGCCGAGGCCACGGAACGCCTCGGCAAGCTGGCGCCGCACGTTCATGTCGAGCGCGTTGCGCGACGCCGGCCGGTCGATCCGCACCACCGCGACATGCGGGCGCGGCCGCTCGGTCGCCACGACGGCGTCATTCGCCGCTTTTTCTTCTGTCATTGGATTCTCCGTCGACACCGCTGAACGCCGTCGGCACGCCGACTCCTGGACCCGCCCGGACCGTTCCTCGCGTCCCGCGTTTTAGACCGCCGCCCGCACCGGCACAACGGCCACAGGGGCGCCGTGGCCGCGCCGGGGTGCGGCGAGCCGTCACGCCTGCGCGCGTGTGCGCGCAGGAAGGCGTGCACTATGGTATCGCTTCCGCGCCGCGCCAGCTGGAGCCTGAGCCATGCTCGTGAACCGCAAAACGATCCTGATCGAATGGGGCGACTGCGACCCTGCAGGGATCGTCTACTACCCACGATATTTCGCGTACTTCGACGCAGCAACCTTCGCACTGTTCGAGCGTGCCGGAATTCCCAAGCGCACGCTGATGGAACGCTACGGCATCATCGGCACGCCGCTCGTCGACGCGCGGGCCAAATTCGTCGCGCCGTCGAGCTACGGCGACGAGGTCGTGATCGAATCGCATGTCGCGGAATGGCGGCGGAGCAGCTTCGAGATCCGCCACAGGCTCCTCAAGAGCGAGACACTCGCGGTCGAAGGCATCGAGACGCGCGTCTGGGCCGCGCCCCATCCCGACGACCCGAAGCGCATCAAGGCGCTGCCGATCCCTGCCGAGGTCGCCGCGCGCTTCGCGGGCTGAGGGGCCGCCGCCTCGACAAGCGGCGGAGCGGTTGCTAACGTCCGCCGCCTTGCGCGGCCCCTCGGCCGCAGCGCCTGCGCCCGGTGACACGCCATGCTCAATGCCGATCTCGATTCGCTGCGCGACTACCCCTTCGAACGGCTGACGCTTCTGTTGAAGGGCCTGACGCCGCGGACGAACGTGGCGCCGATCAGCCTTTCGGTCGGCGAGCCGCAGCACCAGCCGCCGGATTTCGTGCGCGCGATCATCGACGGCAATGCCAAGACCTGGAACCGCTATCCCCCCATCAACGGCACGCCGGAATTCCGCAAGGCCTGCGCGGACTGGCTGACGCGGCGCTATCGCCTGCCCGCGGCGATGATCGACGCCGACACGATGGTCGCGCCCTGCGCCGGCAGCCGCGAAGGCCTCTACATGGCCGCGACGGTCTCGGTGACGCGGCGCGACGACGGCGGGCCGCGTCCGCTCGCCTTCATCCCCAACCCGCTCTACCAGGTCTATGTCGGCGCATCGCTGCTCGCCGGCGCCGAGCCGGTGTTCATGCCGACGACGCGCGAAACCGGGTTCCTGCCCGATCTCGACGCGCTCGCACCAGCCCAGCTCGACCGCGCGCAGATCATGTATCTGTGCACGCCGTCGAACCCGCAGGGCGCAGTGGCCGATCTCGCCTATCTCAAGAAGGCGATCGGGCTGGCGCGCAAGCACGACTTCATGCTGGTGGTCGACGAGTGCTACGCCGAGATCTACACCGGCGACGTGCCGCCGCCGGGCGCACTCGAAGCCGCGGCCGCACTCGGCGGCTCGCTCGACAACCTGCTGGTCTTTCACACGCTGTCGAAGCGCTCGAGCGTGCCCGGGCTGCGCTCGGGCTTCGCCGCCGGTGCGCCGCGCACGATCGCCCTTCTGCACCGGCTGCGCACCTATGCCTGCGCGGCAACGCCGCTTGCGACGCTCGAAGCCGCGACGGCGCTGTGGCGGGACGAGACCCACGTCGCCGCGACGCGCGCGCTGTACCGGCAGAAGTTCGACATCGCCGAGCGCGTGCTCGGCGGGCGGTTCGGCTACTACCGGCCGGGCGGCGGGTTCTACCTTTGGCTCGACGTCGGCGATGGCGAAGCGGCGACGCGCAAGCTGTGGGCGGATGCCGGCGTGCGCGTGCTGCCCGGCGCGTATCTGACCCGGCCCGACCCCGATGGCCGCAATCCCAACCAGGGCTACATCCGCATCGCCCTGGTCGGCGAGATCGAGCCGACCGAGGAAGCGCTGACGCGGATCGCGCGCACGCTCTGATCCGGGCTCCGCGCTCCCGTCGCGCGCGAGCCGACCGCGCACGCGCGATCCCCGGCTTGACAGCGGTAGCGGCGCCGCGAAGAGTGCCGCCTCCCCCGCCGCAGCCCAGAGCACCCGCCATGGCCCGCTCCGCGTTCCGCTTCGTGTTGCCGCATCGCGTCCGCTACGCGGAGGTTGATGCACAGGGCATCGTCTTTTTCGGGAACTACCTGACGTTTTTCGACAACGCGATGACCGACTATTTCCGCCAGTTCGGCTTCGCGCCGGCGACCCATGCGAGAGACACGGGCGCCGACTTCCACATCGTCAAGGCGGATATCGACTACCGCGCGCCGGTTCCGCTCGACGCGGAGATCGACATCTGCGTGCGCGCCGCGCGCATCGGCCGCTCCTCGCTGACCTTTGCGGGGGAGATCCATCCGCGCGGGATTGACGACTGCAGGGCTACGGTGACGATGATCTGGGTCTACACCGACCAGACCACACGCAAGTCGACGCCGCTGCCCGATTCGTTCCGGGCCGGCATCATCGCCTTCGAAGGCGACGCCCTGGCCGCAGGCTGATCGCGACGGTCAGGCGGGATAGCGCGCCAGCAGCCCGCCCAGCAGATCGAAGAAGCCGTCGGCATCGAGTCCGATCATGACGTCCGTATTGGCCGGCCTGCCTGTGGTTCCCCACCAGTCGGCCACGCTCTGCCCGAAGGCCAGGCCTTCGGACGTGCAGACTTCCACATAGGTCCGCCGGATCGTGAAGAGCTCCGGCCGCAGCAGATAGGCGATCACGGTCGGGTCGTGGACGGGCGCGCCATGCACGCCATAGCGCGCCGGGTCCTTGCGATCGAAGAAGGCGAGCAGATCGGCGACGGCGACGGCCATGCGCCCGCCGCGCCTGCGCAGCTCCGCCACGCGCTCCGGCGTCGCCATTGCGCGATGGGTGACGTCGAGCGGCGCCATCACGATCGGAGCCCCGCTGGCAAACACGATCTGCGCCGCGTGCGGGTCCGCGAGCAGATTGAATTCGGCGGTCGCGGTGCGATTGCCGCCTTCGGCGAAGGCGCCGCCCATGAGGACGATGCGCGCAATCCCCGCGACGAGCGCCGGCTCCTTGGCAAGAACGAGCGCCACGTTCGTCAGCGGTCCGATCGCGCAGATGGTCAGCAGCGGCTCCGCGCCGCTCGCAGCCGCGCGCAGCATGCGCGCCATCGCATCGACCGCGTGCTCGGTCTGGAGCGTCACCGTCGGTTCGGGCAGTTCGAGCGGCCCGAGGCCCTTGCTGCCGTGGAACTTTCCGCGCATCGGCGAGCGCAGGAGCGGGCGCGTCGTGCCGGCATGGATCGGCACGTCGCCGCGGCCGGCGAAAGTGACGACGCGCCGCGCGTTCTCGATCGCGCGATCGAGCTCGACGTTGCCATGCACGACGCTGATTGCGCGCACGTCGAGCTCGGGCGCCGCGAGCGCCGCCAGGATCGTCACCGCATCGTCGACGCCGGGATCGGTGTCGATGACGACCGGGATGCGGTCAGCGCGCGGCATTGGTGACATTCTCGACCAGCGTGTAGCCGTCGCTGCGTCCGGCATACTCGAAGCCGGGACGTGCCGCCCAGGTGTTGACGAGGAAAAACAGCGGGATGACGCCGAGCTCGCCGATGCCGATCTCGGTCGCCTCGCGCAGCAGGCGCTCGCGCGCCTGATCGTCGACCGTCGCCAGCGCCCTGTCGAGCAAGGCGTCGAAGCGCGCGTTCGAATAGCGCCCGCGATTGCCCGACCCGGCCCCGCGCTGGGTGTTGAAGGTCGCCAGCAACGGCCGCAGAGTTCCCGAGGCCTCGCCCGTCTCCGCAGCCGCGCCGCCGAGGATGAAGCTGAACTCCAGGTTCGAAGCGCGGGTGAAATACACCGATGCCGGCAGCGCGACAACTTGCGTCTCGATCCCCGCGCGGGACAGCATCGATGCGATAGCCACCGCGACCTGTTCGTCGTTCGGATAGCGGTCGTTCGGGGCATGGAAGGTCAGGCGGAATCCATCGGGAATGCCGGCCTCCGCCAGAAGGCGGCGGGCCTCGTCGCGGTCGCCGCGCGGGGCGGCAAGGCTCGGCACGTAGCCGAAATAGCCTTCCGGCACGAGCTGGCCGGCAGGCACGCCCTCGCCGTCCATGATGCGCTGGACCAGCGCCTGGCGATCGATCGCGGTACTGATTGCGCGGCGCACGCGCACGTCGCGCAGGTGATTGGGGGCCGGGTTGCCGGCGCGATCGCGCACGAACGGCGACTGCGCGCGATCGCTGTCGAGATGGATGTACATGATCCGGTTGCTGACCACGGTCGTCAGACGCACGCGGCCGTCCTGGCGCAGCCGCTGGACGCTGCCGGTGGGCACGTTCTCGATGACGTCGAGATCGCCGGAGAGCAGCGCGGCAACGCGCGGCGCGTCGCCGGTGATGATACGGAAGATGACGTTCTGCCAGCGCGGACGTTCGCCCCAGTAGGCATCGTTCCGGCGCAGGACGATGCGATCGCCGGGCACGAATTCGACAAGCTTGTACGGCCCGGTGCCGAAGGCGAGCCGTGCCGCGTTGAAATCCTCCTGCGTCGCCTGCTCGGCGCTGCGCGTGACGATGGCGATGCGGCTCAACGCCGCCGGCAGCAGCGGGTATGGACCGTTGGTCTGAATGCGTACGGTGTGGGTATCGACGGCGGTAACCGCACTGATCGGGCGCACGAAGGGCAGAAAAGAGCTCGGGCTGTTGCGGATGGAAGGGATGCGGCGGATCGAGGCAACGACGTCCTCGGCCGTGAAGTCGCTGCCGTCATGAAATTTCACGCCGCGGCGCAGGGTGAGTTCCCAGGTCGTGTCGTCCACGGCTCGCCACGCCGTGGCGAGCCCGGGCACGAGCTGCTGGCGGTTGTCCTGGTTGATCAGGCCGTCGAAGACGTTGCGGGCGAGCGCGCTGTTGCTGCCGAGCACGGTGAACTGCGGGTCCGTCGAGGTGACGGCCGAGCCGAGCCCGATGCGCAGGTCCTGCGCCGCAAGCGGCCCGGCGGCGGCGACAGCCGCCACGAACAGCATCGCAGTCGCTTTGGCGAGCGTGGCCAGTCCAAGCGCCTTCATGGGCGTATCCTCGTTGCCTGTCATTGTCGTCGTACGACGCGCGCGCGTGGGCCGCGTCAAGGATCGGTTCAGCGCGCGCCCCCGGGCGCGGCGCGGAGATGGAGCTGGCAGCAGCCTGTCGATCCCGGCGCCCACGTATCCGCAGCGAACGCAACTCCGGACTGCCCGAAGCAGCCGGTATCGAAGCGCCCGGCAATTCGGCAGATCGTCTGAAGGTCCTCGCCGCCGAGGCCCGCTTCGGTCCATGCATCCTTGAGCGGACACCGCGTCACCTTCACATGCACCGCGCCGTCGGGATCGCGCTGCACCTCGTGCGGATACATCGTGCCGCCGTTCGGGCTCACCGCCAGAAAAGCCTGAGCGACGGCGGCAGGCGTCCGCTCCGCCAGCCCGGCGAACAGCGCAGCGCCCGCGGCGGCACCGCGCCGTTCGATGGCGCGGCCAAGGATCGCCTCGGCGCGCTCCGCGCCGACCTCGCGCCTCAGTTCGTCATAGATCGACCAATAGAGCAGCGCCCGGCTGCGAAACGCCGCCTCGAGTTCGCGGGCGAGGATGTCGGCACGATCGGTCATGATGGTCCTGGGCAACGGCGCGTTATGTCGGGCGACCGTAGCGAAGGGACCTCGACCTCCGCAAGGGGTGCGGCCGGTCGCCCATGCGAGCCATGCCATCGACGAGATGCTGCGCCTCGCGCGCGGTCGATGATTTCGCCGTGCGGCAGGTCGGCCCGCTCCCCCGGTCCGCGCGCCGGTGACGACGGTGCCGTTCGGGCCGCGGCCGATCCCTAGCCGCGTCCGGCGCCCGGGCCGCCGGGACGCTCGGCCGCCAGCGCGCGCAGATGCGTGCGCAGGGACCGCGCCGCGACCGTCTCCATTTGCCGATAGCGCTTCACGAGGTCGGCACCGAAGGCGGTCAGGGTGGCCCCGCCGCCGCGTTTGCCGCCGTGCTGAGCGACGACGACCGGGCGGCGGAAGTACCGGTTGAGCGTGTCGATCAGCAGCCAGGCGCGGCGATACGACATGCCCATCGCACGTCCGGCGGCGGAGATCGAACCGGTTTCGCCCACCAACTCAAGCAGCCGGATCTTGCCGGGGCCGAGCCGCGTGTCGCCGTCGAAATCCACGCGCAGGCTCAGCCGCGCGTCGTTGGCGCCGTCATTCGTCATCGGCGTGATCGTAGAGGCTTTTTGCCGCATGATCATCCGGCGCAAGGGTCATGGACTTCGCGCGCGCGCGACACCAGCATTGTTCGGTGCCGCCGCGAAGGGGCGTGGACGGCGCTTGGAGGGGCGAATGGAACTCGATGCGGTGCTGCTTTCGCGCATCCAATTCTTCTGGGTGATCGCGCTGCATATCCTGCTGCCGGCTTTCACGGTCGGTTTGGCGTCCTATATCGCAGTGCTCGAGAGTCTGCATCTGGCAACGCGCAACGCCGTCTACCTCCGCCTGTCGCAGTACTGGATCAAGATCTTCGCGGTGTCCTTCGGCCTCGGCGTCGTTTCGGGCATCGTCATGCCGTTCCAGTTCGGCACCAACTGGAGCCGATTCTCCGACGCGACCGCCGACATCGTCGGCCCGCTGATGGCGTATGAAGGTCTGACCGCATTCTTTCTCGAGGCGGCATTTCTCGGCGTGCTGCTGTTCGGGCGCAAGCTGGTACCACCCTGGGCGCACTGCGCCTCGGCCGTGCTCGTCGCGATCGGCACGTTCTCGTCTTCGTTCTGGATCCTCGCCGTCAACAGCTGGATGCAGACGCCCACAGGGCACTCGCTGTTCGATGGCCGCTTCTATCCGCAGGACTGGGTGCAGGTCATCTTCAGCCCGTCCTTCCCCTATCGCCTCGCGCACACGCTGACGGCCTTCTTCATCACCACGGCTTTCGTCGTGATGGCGGCTGCGGCCTATCACCTGCGCCGCGGCCGCTTCGTGGCGGAGAGCCGGACGATGCTCACGATGGGGCTCTGGCTCGTGACGCTGCTCGTCCCCGCCCAGATCGTCATCGGCGACCTGCACGGCGTGAACACGTTCCACCATCAGCCGGCCAAGATCGCGGCGATGGAGGGCCTGTGGGAAACGCGAACGCGCGCGCCTGCCGTGCTGTTCGCCATCCCCGACGAGAGCGCCGAACGCAACCGCTTCGAAATCGCGATCCCCGGTCTCGCCAGCCTGTATCTCGCGCACGACCTCGACGGCGTCGTGCGCGGCCTGCGCGAGTGGGCGCCGGACGACCGCCCACCTGTCGCGATCGTCTTCTTCGCCTTCCGGGTCATGGTCGGCATGGGCGTCTTGATGCTGGCGGTGGTCGCGGTCGGCCAGTGGCTGCGCCTGCGCCAGCGCCTGTTCGACCGCCCATGGTTCCTGCGACTGCTCCAGTACTCGGCGCCGATCGGCTTTGTCGCCGTGATCGCCGGCTGGATCACGACCGAGGCCGGGCGGCAGCCCTGGGTCGTCTACGGCCTGATGCGCACGCGCGACGCGGTATCGCCGTCGATCACCGGCGGCGACGTCGCGATCTCGCTTGCCATCTACGTCGCGGTCTACCTGCTCGTCTTCGGCGCCGGCCTGCGCCTTCTGCTGCGGCTCATCGCCGCCGGACCAGCCGTCGCCGCGGAGGAGCCGTCCCCGAGCGCACGTCCGGCGCGTCCGATCTCCGCCGCGACACCCGGCCCGGAGACCACCCCATGAGCCTCGACCTTGTGCCGCTGTGGGCGGCGATCCTCGGCTTCGGCGTGTTCATGTACGTGCTGCTCGACGGCTTCGACCTCGGCGTCGGCATCCTGTTCGGCCGCGCGCCGGACGACGTGGCCCGCGAGCAGATGATCGGCTCGGTTGCGCCGATCTGGGACGGCAACGAGACCTGGCTGATCCTCGGCGGCATCGCCCTGCTTGCGGCCTTCCCGGTGGCATTTGCCGTTCTGATGCCGGCGCTCTACTTTCCGATCCTGCTGATGCTCGTCGGACTGATCTTCCGCGGCGTCGCCTTCGAATTCCGGCACGTTCCGGGCGCCAATCGCCGATTCTGGGACCGCGGTTTCCATGTCGGCTCGCTGGTCGCCACATTTGCGCAGGGGATCGTCCTCGGCAGTTTCATCGAAGGCTTTCCGATTTCCGGGCGGCAGTTTGCCGGCGGCAGCTTCGATTGGCTGCGCCCGTTCTGCCTGCTCACCGCCGTCGGCCTGATCTTCGGCTACGCCCTGCTTGGCGCCTGCTGGCTGATTCTCAAGACCGAAGGCGAGTTGCAGGCGTGGGCACGCCGTCATGCGCGCTGGCTCACGATCGCGGTGCTTGCAGTCATGGCGGCGGTGAGCCTGTGGACGCCGTTCCTGCACGAGCGCATCGCCGGGCGTTGGTTCGGCTGGCCGAACATCGTGCTGCTCGCACCGGTGCCGCTTTTCACGCTGCTCGCCGGCTGGGGCTTATGGCGGGCTCTCTCGAGCACCAGCGACCTGCTGCCGTTCGTGCTGGCGATGGCGCTGTTCGTGCTCGGCTATTTCGGACTTGCGGTCAGCCTGTGGCCGATGATCGTACCGCACACGCTGGACCTCTGGGGCGCCGCGTCGTCGCCCAAGGCGCAGGCGTTCCTGATGGTCGGCACGCTGTTCCTGCTGCCGGTCATCCTCGGCTACACCGGCTGGTCCTATTGGGTGTTCCGCGGCAAGGTGCGCAGCGACATCGGCTACGGCCAGCACTGATCGGATGCCGCGCGGGTCAGCGCAGATCGGCCCCGATGGTGACGCTGTCATGCTCCGGCGCGCGACGGACCCAGCGCCATGAGGCGCGATTGCGACCGGACAGCGTGCGCGCCATTCCAAAGGCCGCCATCGCTGCGGCGATGGCCAAGCCCGCGATCCACTGAAACCTTTTCACCATCACGACCCCTTCCCTTCGTGAATTGAAGCGTGCCGTCGTAGCGCGCGATGACGAACCCGTCATCGCGCGCACATGACGGCTGGTAGCGATCTAGTGCCAGACCGGCTTCTTGACCTCGGCACGAAGATCGGCACGGGTCAGGCCGACGTCGCGGAGCATGCGGTCGTCCAATCGGGCGATGGTCTCGCGTTCGAACGCGCGGGCCTGCAAGCGGACCAGGATCCGCAAGGGCCAGAGCACGACATGTGCGAGGGCGGCACCCATCGCAGACGCGGACGGCATGCGCAGATGGCCGCTCAGCAAGAACGGCTTCAAGGCATGCGAGCGCACCGACATGACACCTACTCCTTCCAGCCGCGATCGCGCGGCGCAGTGTTGACCAGGGACTCCGAGGACGGGCGCTGCCGGTCCTTCGGGGCGCGGATAGATGGCGGAACCGGCCGCAAGGCGCAAATGAGATTGCGCGGGGTTGTGCATGAGGCGATCTCATGCATGATGCACCCTATGAAACGGCTGCCATCCCTCGACTCGCTGCGTGCCTTCGAAGCGGCGGCCCGCCACCTCAGCTTCACCAAGGCCGGTGACGAGCTGCATGTGACCCAGAGCGCTCTCAGCCACCGCATCAAGGCGCTGGAGGACGAGCTTCAGGTCGAGCTTTTCCGGCGCGTCACCCGGGCGCTCGAGCTGACCCGCGACGGCGAAATGCTGGCGCAGGGCGTGCGCCGCGGCCTTTCGGAGATCGCCCGCGCCGTTGCGGCACTCGACCACGAGCGGGCGAGCGGGCCGCTGCGCGTGAGCGTGCTGCCCTCGCTCGCGGGCCGCTGGCTCATTCCGCGGCTCAAGCGCTTCCGCCGCCTCTATCCCGACGTCGACGTGCGCATCATCGCCGACCCGCACCTCGTCGACCTGCGGGCCGGCGCGGCCGACATGGCCGTGCGCTTCGGCCGCGGACCCTACCCCGGTCTGCACGCGGTCCGCCTGATGTCCGACGCCGTCTTTCCGGTGTGCAGTCCTCGCCTGCTGACCGAGATCGGACCGATCGACAGTCCGCGAGAGATCACGCGCTTTCCGCTGCTGCACGACGCGCCGACAGAGCACGACGCCAGCGGCAGCTCGTGGGCGAGCTGGCTCGCCCATGTCGGCGCCGCCGACCTGCCCTGTTCCGACGGACTGCGCTTCGACGACGCAACGCTGACGCTCGAGGCGGCGGCCAATGGCCTGGGCCTCGCGCTTGCGCGGCGCAGTCTGGTCGACCACGATCTGTCGTCGAGCCGGCTCGTCCGCGTGCTGCCGCACGAGGCGCCGACGGTCTTCTCGTATCACCTGCTCGCCCTGCCGGAGACGATGGACAATCCCAACGTCGCGCTGTTCTGCCAGTGGCTGCTCGCCGAAGCTGGCGGCGGCGTACCGGCGGCGAGTCAGGACGAAGCGGTGCCCGCACCGCCGCCACCTGCAGCCCCTCCACGCGCACGGTCGACGCGGCGCTGACGCCGGCACGCGGCGTCCGGCGCGGGCCGGTGGCGTTTCTCCGGCTGCAGCCGAAATCCGCGTTCTATCCGGGGTCCGCGCGGATCAGATGCCGCGAATGCGCGACGCCCGCTCGCTTTCCAGCGCAATCGATGCGACCAGCCGGTCGATCACGTCGCGCAGCGGCGCCAGCGCCGGGTCCGAGGCGTTGGCGAGCGGATTGCTGCCGCCGCGCGCACTCGCCGCATAGGCGAAATGCTCCGGCGCGCGATAGCGCATGTCGACGCGCAGCGGCCACGTTCGCCCGTCCTGCACGAAGCGCACGCGCGCGGTGAGGTCGCAGATCGTGCCGCGGCCATCGGGCCGACAATTCGCATTCGCGTCCGCGATCGAAAGGTCGCGAATCTCCGGCCGGCGTTCGAGCATCGGCACGAGACGGTTGAGCAGGTAGTCGCCGCACGGGACGGTCTGGCGATCGGCGCGGCAGATGATGCCGAGCACCGAGGTCCGATCGACGCGCGACAGGGCGCTCGCAGCCGCCGGCGCGACGCTCCAGCGCGGCTGGGGCGAGCAGGATGCGACGGCGGCGGCGCCGAGGACCGCGAGGGCCATCGCGCGGGCCCGGCTGGTGAATTCCGGCACGGAGTCAACTCTTCTGATGGGGAACGTCGATGAGCTTCCGCGTCCCGGCTGCTACGTCGTAGACGTGGAAGGAGTTCATGTTGCGGCCGTAGAGATGCAGGCTGACGACGCGCTCGCGATCGGCCGCCACGCCGGTCATGTGGATGTGATCCGGATTGGGCACGAAGGTCGTGACCGACCCGTGGTCGAGCAGGATGACCCCGCCGCGCTTGAGGCGGATGCCGCAATCGCTCCGGATCTCGCCGTCCGCCGCCATGTAGCTGCGCTCCTCGAGGATGCCCTGGACGACGCCCACGACACCCCAGCTCCCGTGATCGTGGACCGGCGTCCACTGCCCCGGCAGCCAGACCAGCGCATAGAGCGACAGACTCTCGTCGTCGGAAATGTGGATCGCGTTGCGCGTATAGTGGTCGGGGTTCGAACGGAAATGCTCGGCGCGCAGGAAGCTGCGATCGCCATGGACGAGACGCATCATCAGCGGCGCGATCGCGCCGACGATGTCGGCCGCATCGTGGACCGAATCGGCGATGCGCCGGCATTCGCCGATGAAGCCGGCGAGCGCGTGATCTGACTGGGCGGTGTCCGGCATCGTCGTTCCCCCGAATCCGCGCGACTCTAACATGCGCCCGGCGGCATCACGATCCCGTTCGCGCCTTCGCCGCGCGGGCAATTCCGCGAAGGACCGGCTACAGCCGCGTGATGCGATCCGGCGGCGACTTGAGAACGCGCCAGCACCACTGCCCGCCGGCCTGTTCGGCCGCCTGGGCGTCGACGGTCGGCCGGCCCATCTCGACCCGCTTGCCGTCGCGCCAGACCGACCACAGGAAGTGGCTGCTGCCGTCGGGATTGCTCCAGTGCTCGATGATCAGTTCGACCACGTCACCCCCGCTAGCGCCCGAACAGCCACAGCAGCGCGGACAGGAGCAGGCTGAGCAGCAGCGATGTCGCGATCGGCAGATAGAGCTTCAGGCTGCCGAGTTCGATCACGACATCGCCGGGCAGGCGCCCGAGGCCGAGCCGCATGACCAGCGGCCAGGCCAACCCGACCAGAAAGAGCACGAGCCCAAGGACGATCAGGAAGCGCTGCATCGGCCCTCGAACGGCGATGGCCCCCAATAGCGCCGCACGACGGCGATCATGTCAATCGCGGGACGATTTCGTGCCGATCCGGGCGGCCCCGCCGGCCAAGTCCGCTACATTCCCAGCGCTTTGCGGTAGGTGTCGAGCAGCTCTTCCTGCTCGGTCAGCTCCTGCTTGTCGAGCTTTCGCAGCTTGATGAGCTGGCGCATGATCTTGGTGTCGTAGCCCTCGCCCTTGGCCTCCCCGTAGACCTCGCGGATATCGGCCGCCAGCTCTGCCTTCTCTGCTTCAAGCCGCTCGATCCGCTCGATGAAGGACTTGAGCTTGCCGGGTGTGATGGCGCCGCTTCCGTCGGCCATGGTCGACTCCAGATGAGATTCGTCGCGAAAGGGCGATCTAAGACGCACGCGCCCTTGCCTTCAAGGCCGGCGAGACCTCCAGGCTGTGGATTCGGTGGATAAGCCGGGGATAACCAAACGGTCGCGCCGGCTCTTGCGGCGCCCGGCAGTCCCGGGCAGGCTCGACCCGCGGATCGACATCGAACGTCGCCAAGACCAGGGAGGCGGACACCGTGATCGCCGAAATCAAGCGCTATCTTGCCCCGCGCCGCGTCGTGCCGGCGGCGTTTATGGCCGCGGGGCTGGCGGGCGCCGCCTCTGACGCCGACGCCCAGAACCGTGACCTGACCATGATCTGTCAGGGCGGCGGTTCGATGGTCGTCGAGGTTTCTCCGGCCTTCAACAACGCCTCGCAGGTCGTGCTCGTCCTCCGGGCGGTGATGTCGGATGTCGCGCCGGATCAGCCGCCGACGGCCGGGCAATGCGCGACCGGCGACACCAAGCTGCGCGAGTCGATCCAGCGCGCCTGGACCGACGAGCCTGGCCGGCAGCGCACCCCGCCGGCAATGATCCGCATGAGCACGCGCCAGTCGCTGATCCTGGCGGTCGAAGTTCAAGCCGACCAGTCGCCGCGCGTGACGCTCGCGGCGCGCCCGGCCGACGCGCGGGCGGAACAGGCGATGCAGCTCTACCAGGCCGCGATCCAGGGCCGCACTTTTTCGGTAACCCTGCGGCCTGTGGCTCGCCGTCCGCTCGAATACGAGATCGTCGGCAGCTCGATCCGGCAATAGCGGCGAACGCAGCGGTCAGTGCTGCTTGGCCGATTCGACCTTGAACTTGTCCCGCTGGTCCTGCGACGCCTCCTTCTGGTACTTCGCCTTCCAGGCGTCGTAGGACATGCCATAGACGATCTCGCGCGACTGCGGGTCGCTGAGCGCCACGCCGCGGTCCTCGGCAGCCGCGCGATACCACTTCGACAGGCAGTTGCGGCAGAATCCGGCCAGATTCATCAGGTCGATGTTCTGCACATCGGTACGCTCGCGCAGATGCTGCACGAGCCGGCGGAAGGTCGCGGCTTCGAGCTCGGTGCGGGTCTTGTCGTCCATGGGGCGTCTCCGGCGCTTTCGCGGGACTGATGCAATGACGCAGAATATAGGCCGCGCGGCGCGTTGCGGAAGTGGGCAGATCTCAGAGCCCGGCCACGGTTTCCGCGATCAGCCAATCGACGACCGCCTTGAGCGCCGCGTCGCGGCTCGCACCGCCGTCGAGCGCCGCCTTGAAGACCCTGCGCTGGCCGTGGGCAGACGTGCCGCGGGCGAGGATCGCGCGCGCCTGCTCGGTCTCGGCGACGCTGCCGAGGCGCTGCGCATCCGGCCGAACGAGCGTGATGATTTCCTCCAGCAGATGGCCATACGGCACGATCTCGCCTTTGCCGAAGTCGACCAGCCCTTCGTCGAGACCGTAGCGCTGCGCGCGCCAGCGATTCTCCTTCACCAGCAGATGCGGGTAGATGCGCCAACGCTGGTTGTCGCGCCGGAGCCGCCAGAGCATCGACAGCAGGCCCTGATATAGCGCCGCGATCGCGATCGCGTCGTCGAGCCGCGTCGTCACGTCGGTGATGCGCATCTCGAGCGTCGGAAACCACGCCGAGGGCCGCAGGTCCCACCACAGCTTCGACGCGTCGCTGATCAGGCCCGCCTCGACCAGCCGGTTGAGCTGGCGGCGATACTCGCCCCAGCTCTCGAAATGATCGGGCGGGCCGGTACGCGGGATCTCGTTGAACACCGACAGGCGGTAGCTTTGCAGTCCGGTCTCCTCGCCGCGCCAGAACGGCGACGAGGTCGAGAGCGCCAGCAGATGCGGCAGGAAATACGTGACCTGGTTCATCAGGTCGACGCGCAGTTCCTCGTCTTCGACGCCTGCGTGGACGTGCAGGCCGCAAATGACCAGCCTCCGGCCGACCGCCTGGAGGTCATGGCCGAGGGAGGCGTAGCGCTCGCGCGGCGTCGGCCGCTGCGCCTCCCAGCGCGCGAAGGGATGGGTCGACGCGGCGATCGGTGCGAGGCCGTAGCGCGCGGCGACTTCGGCAACCGTCTTGCGTGCGAAGGCGAGGTCGGCTCGCGCCTCCGCGATCGTGCGGCAGACGCGCGTCTGGACCTCGATCTGGGCGCGCAGGAACTCTGGACTCGCGCGGCCGTCGAGGCGCTTCTCGCACTCGGCGAGCAGTTCAGCCGGCGGCTCCGCGGCGAGTGCGCCGGTCGCGCATTCGACCAGGAAGTACTCCTCTTCGAGGCCGAGCGTCAGCGTGGGTTCGGCGATCGCCATCAGCCCGACCTTGCGGCACGCAGCGCGGGATCGCTCAGCAGTGGTGCAAGCGCCTCGGCGACCCGCGCCGCCCACTCGCGGGCGCCATGGTGGGTATCGATCAGATCCTGGCGGATCTCGAGGGTGACGTGCGGCAGGCCCAGCGCTTCGGCATGGCGCTTCACCGTGTAGCCCTCGCCGCCGCGGCCCGAATAGGGTTCGTTGTCGCCGACCGTCACGCCGTCCATCGCCGCGAGGCGTTCGATCAGCGGGCGAGCAAGCCGGCCGTCGCGGTTCCACAGCACGCCGACATGCCAGGGGCGCGCAAAGCCCTTGAAGACCGGCGTGCAGCTGTGGACCGAAACGATCGCCGGCGCGACGCCGCTGCGCCGCGCGGCGGCGACCGCCGCCTCGATCGCGGCGTGATAGGGCTCGAACAGCGCCGCGACGCGGCGCAGGCGCTCGGCCGGCGGCAGGCCGACATTGGCCGGGACGACCGTCCCGTCGCTCTCGACCGGGATCGAACCCGGATTGTCGAGCGCGCGGTTGAGATCGAGCACCAGCCGCGAATAGCCTGAATGAATCAACGGCGCATCGAAGGCGCGCGCAAGGTCGTGGGCAACATCCGACGCGCCGATATCCCACGCGATGTGGCGGTCGAACGCCGTGGCCGGCAGGCCGAGATCGCCGAGCGCACGTGGCACGCGGCGGCTTGCATGGTCGCACAGGAGCAGCACGGGCGCCCGGCCTTCCAGCCGGAACGTGGCGACCGGCGGCGGTTCGTCGTCGGCGAGAAGCGGATTGGGATCGGAACGATTCGACATGCCACGCGACTATAGCGAAGCCGCCGGCAAATCCCACCCCCGGTCGGCGCGACTGACGAGGAAGCCCGGGCAGCGTCACGAGCGCCCCCGCGATGGCAAGCGCCAGCCTGGTGGCATCGCATTTGCCCGCCAGGTACGTCGACCGGGAAGAGCGGCTTGAACACCTTGTCGGGCAAGCGCCGAAGGCGCGGGGCTGCCCGACGCCGTCGACGTTGTGCCCGGCGATGATCCGCGGAGCGCCAACCGCGAGCGGGACGCCGATGTCGGCGCGGGAAAGCCTGGTCGGTGTGCCGTCGATCCATCGCAAAGCGACGGCAGACGAAGGCCGGAGTGTTGCCGGCGCCGGGCATGAACAGGATCGCGGCGGGATTGCGCGCCGTCGCGAGAGAGTTCCTTTGACCACGGCAGGCGCGGTAAGTTGCAGCCGTATCGCAAGGCGAATTGCGGTTGCGCCGGCAGGGCGCCACGATGGGCGCGAGGTTACGAACAGCAAGGTTGACGACATGGATTTCGACTTCGCGGCGCTATCCGCCGAGGACCGCTACAAGCTGCTGATCGGCCTGGTCGTGCCACGGCCGATCGCGCTCGTCACCACGGTCTCGTCGGCCGGCAGGGTCAACGCGGCGCCGTTCAGCTTCTTCAACGTTCTGAGCGACGAGCCCCCCCTGGTCATCATCAGCGTCGATGCGCGCGAGGAAGACGAAACGGTTCCGAAGGACACCGCCGTCAACATCGGCGACACCGGCGAGTTCGTGGTCAATCTCGTCGACGAGACGCTGCTGCCGGCGATGAACGTCTGTGCCGTGGCCCTGCCGGCCGGCGAGGACGAGACCGCCTATGCCGGACTCGAAATGGCAAGGTCCGCGAAGGTGAAGCCGCCGCGCATCGCGGTCGCGCCGGCGGCGCTCGAATGCCGCGCGTGGCGGACCATCGCGCTGCCGGGTCCGGCACGCAAGCTGATCCTGGGCGAGGTCGTCCAGCTGCATGTCCGCGACGACATCGTCGACGATCGCCTGCGGATCGACCAGGACCGGCTCGCCCTGATCGGGCGGCTTGGCGGCGGCGGGTCTTATGTGCGGCTCAACGAGCGTTTCGAACTCAAACGCCTCGATGTCGCCGATCTCGAGGCTCGGCCGGCCGGCCGTCGGGCCTGATTGCAGCCGGATGCATCGGCGTTGCCAAGGCCCGCCGGGTAGGCTAATCACCCCCTATGTGAGCGCGCGGCCCCGGCCCAGCGCGGCCAATCCTTCCAGTGAAAGGTCCACGATGGCGAAGTTTCGTGCGGACAACGATTCGGAAAAGCCGTCCGAGCCCCAGGTCCCGACGGGCAGCAAGGTCGTCGACAACCTCTTCAAGTCGCGCACGGTGCTGCTGTTCGGCGAAATCAACCAGAAGGTCGCGCAGTCGATCGTGGCGCAGCTTTTCGCGCTGGCCGAGGAGAGCGCCGATCCGATCCGCCTGATCATCAATTCGCAGGGCGGGCACGTCGAGGCCGGTGACACGATCCACGACGTCATCGCCTTCGTGCGGCCCAAGGTCCAGGTGATCGGCACCGGATGGGTGGCGAGCGCCGGGGTGCACATCTTCCTCGCGGCGGAGAAGCAGAACCGCTACTGCCTGCCCAACACCCGCTTCATGATCCACCAACCAGCCGGCGGCGCCGGCGGTCCGGCGAGCGACATCGCCATCGAGGCCAAGGAGATCATCAAGATGCGCAAGCGCATCAACGAGGCGATCTCGCGGGCGACCGGCCAGCCTTTCGAGAAGGTCGAGCGCGACACCGACCGGAACTTCTGGATGTCGGCGGAGGAGGCGAAGGAGTACGGCATCGTCGCGCACATCGTGAAGTCGATCGACGAACTCAAGTAGCGCCGCGACGATGACGAGTTCCAGCGGCGCTCTCGTGGACGAGCTGGCTGGCTGCGCCTGCGAGATCTGCGGCGGCGGACGCAAGCCCCGCCTCTACGTCGAAGGCCACGCGGCCGAAGGATTCCGCTTCGACGGTTCGGCCCCCGTCGCGCTCGGCCGGCGCGCGCTGCTCGGTCTTGCCGGCCTCGCGGCGTTCGCCGCGATCGTGCCGGCTGAGGCAGCGACGCCACGCCAGTCGAACGCGCAGGCGCAGGCCGCGCGCCAGGCCGGCCGGCGGCTGATGCTGAACAATGTCAATACCGGCGAGCGTTTCAATGGCGTGGTCTGGGCCAACGGCCGGTTCAACCCGGCGTCGGTGACGCAGCTCAACCGCATCATGCGCGATCCGCGCTCGGGCGCGATGATGCGCTGCGACGTGCGGCTCTACGACCTGCTGGCGCGGCTGCAGGGCCGCATCCGTCAGCCCTTCAACCTCGTCAGCGGCTACCGCTCGCGCCAGACCAACTTCGCGATGGCGCGCGCGAGCTCGAACGTCGCGCGCAACAGCTTCCACACCCGGGGCATGGCCGCCGACATCTATGTCGAGGGGATGGCTCCGGAAACGCTGGCGCGACATGCGCGCGAGATCGGCGCCGGCGGCGTCGGCCTCTACGAGGGCTCGAACTTCATCCACATCGATACCGGGCCGGCCCGAAGCTGGGTCTATTGACCGTCTGACGCGGTGGCCGGGCCCGCCCCGGCGGGCACTTGTGCTGGGAACGGAGCAGCCTTGCGCCCAATTCATGGGCGTGAGCTTGCTCGTGCGCAGGCACTATCATAAGCTTGCTTATTATGCCCCAGGGCGATCCCTCGGACTATCAGCGCAGCTTCGGATTTCTGCTCTATGACGCCGCCCGGTTGCTGCGGCGGGACTTCGACCGGCGCGCCCGGACGATCGGCTTGACGCGCGCGCAGTGGTCCGTACTTGCCCATCTTTCGCGCAACGAAGGGATCAATCAGGTCGGGCTCGCCGACATCCTCGACATCGAGCCGATCACGCTCGTGCGTCTGCTCGACCGTCTTGAGGAGTCCGGCTGGGTCGAACGCCGCCCGCACCCGACCGACCGCCGCGTCTACACGCTCTACATCACCGCGAAAGCTTGGCCGGTGATCGACCAGATTCGCGCCCTGGCGGCGGAGACGCGCGCGACCGCGCTCGCCGGCGTGGCGCCCGCGGATCGTGCGCTGCTGGTCGAACTGCTCGCGAGGATCCGCGCCAATCTGTCGGAGCGGCCCGAGCCCGACCAGGCGCCGGCGCCGAGGGCGGCCCAAGATGCCTGACGCATCAGGCGATCCCTCCCTCGCCGCCGCCGCGCGCCGGCCGATCGGGCGGCGCCTGCTGCGGGCGGCCCTGCTGGCGCTCGGGCCGATCGTCGCGGTGCTGGTCGGCGGCTACTTCTACGCCACCTCCGGCCGCTTCGTCGGCACCGACGATGCCTATCTGCGCGCCGACCGGGTCTCGATCAGCGCCGACATCTCCGGCCGTGTCATTGCGGTGGAGGTGCGCGAGAACCAGGCGGTCGAGGCCGGCGCGGTGCTGTTCCGCGTCGATCCAGAGCCGTTCCAGCTCGCCCTTGCCCGTGCCGAGGCACAGATGCAGGCCGTGCGCAACGACATCGACGCACTGCGCGCGAGCTATCGCAGCAAGCAGGAGCAGGTGCGGCTCAACGAATTCACCGTGGGCTACACCGAGCGCAATTTCGAACGCCAGTCCGAGCTCGCGCGGCGCGGCAACACCGCGCAGAGCACCTTCGACGATTCGCGCCAGGCGCTCGCGGTCGCGCGCCAGCAGCTCAATATGGCGCGCCAGGACCTGGCGCAGATCCTTGCCGGTCTCGGCGGCGAGCCCGACCTGCCGATCGAGCGCCATCCCCGCTATCGCGACGCCCAGGCGCAACGCGACCAGGCCGCGCTCGACCTGCGCCGCACGGCCGTGACCGCGCCGTGGGCGGGCGTGGTCAGCCGCATCGACCGCTTCCGCCGCGGCGACTACGTCACCGCCGGCACGCCGGTCTTCGCGCTGCTCGCCAATCACGGCCTGTGGGTCGAAGCCAATCTGAAGGAAACCGACCTCACCCATGTCCGACCGGGGCAGCGCGCAACGGTGACGATCGACGCCTATCCCGACCGCGAATGGCAGGCGACCGTGGCGAGCATCAGCGCGGCGACCGGCGCCGAGTTCGCCGTGCTGCCGCCGCAGAACGCCACCGGCAACTGGGTCAAGGTCGTCCAGCGCATTCCGGTACGGCTCACGATCGAGCCGCATCCCGATCAGCCGCCGTTGCGCGCGGGCATGAGCGTGATCGTCGAAATCGACACCGGCCATCGGCGGCCGCTGCCCTCGCTCGTCCGGGCGGCGCTTGCCTGGGCAGGACACCGGGAGTGAACGCCGGCCCGGGCGCGCCGCATCGCGGGCTGATCACCGGCTCGATCATGCTGGCGACGATCATGCAGGCGCTGGATACGACGATCGCCAATGTGGCGCTGCCGCACATGCAGGGCAGCCTGTCGGCGACGCAGGACCAGATATCCTGGGTCCTCACCTCCTACATCATCGCCGCGGCGATCATGACCCCGCCGACCGGCTATCTCGCGCTGCGTTTCGGCCGGCGGCGCGTCTTCGCCTGGGCGGTCGGCGGGTTCACCGTGGTCTCGATGCTCTGCGGCATCGCGACCTCGCTGCCGGAGATGGTGATCTACCGCCTGCTGCAGGGCGTCTTCGGCGCTTCACTGGTGCCGCTCTCGCAGGCGGTGCTGCTCGACACGTTTCCGCGCGAACGCCACGGCCAGGCGATGGCGATGTGGGGCATGGGCGTGATGCTGGGGCCCATTCTCGGGCCGACCCTCGGCGGCTATCTGACGGAGTTCTACAGCTGGCGCTGGGTCTTCTACATCAACGTGCCATTCGGCGCGCTGGCGCTGTTCGGCATCCTTGCCTTCGTCCCGGAAACCGCGATCGACCGCACCCGACGGTTCGACGTCTTCGGGTTCTGCATGTTGAGCCTCGCGGTCGGCTGCTTTCAGTTCATGCTCGACCGCGGCGAGATCAAGGACTGGTTCGCATCCACGGAGATCATCGTCGAGGCCGGCCTGGCGGCGCTCGGCCTCTACATGTTCGTCGTCCACTCGCTCACCGCGGAACGGCCGTTCCTCGATCCCCATCTCTTCGTCGATCGCAACTTCGCGACCGGCCTGCTGTTCATCTTCCTGGTCGGCATCGTGCTGCTGGCGACGCTCACGCTGCTGCCGCCGTTCCTGCAGAACCTGGCCGGATATCCCGTCATCACGACCGGCCTTGTGCTGGCACCGCGCGGCATCGGCACGGTGATCGCGATGACGATCGTCGGCCGCCTGATCGGTCGGGTCGACCCGCGGCTGCTGATCCTGTTCGGCCTGTCCTGTACCGCATTCTCGCTGTGGGAGATGACCGGCTTCACCGCCGCGGTCGACCGTTCGACGATCCTGGTCACCGGGATGACCCAGGGCTTCGGCCTGGGCTTCATCTTCGTTCCGTTGAGCACGATCACGTTTGCGACCCTGCCGCCCCATCTGCGCACCGAAGCCGCCAGCCTGTTCAGCCTCGTGCGCAATGTCGGCAGTTCGGTCGGCATTTCGGTCGTGACCGTCGTGCTGTCGCAGTCGACGCAGATCAACCACGCCAACCTCGCCGAACAGGTGAACCCGTTCAATCCGATGTTCCGCGCACCCTGGCTGCCGGACGGCTGGAGCCTCACCGAACCGTCCGGCCTCGCCACGATCGATGCCGCGATAAGTGCGCAGGCATCGACGATCGCCTACCTCAACGACTTCCGGCTCATGATGTGGGTGACGCTGGCCGCGATCCCGATGCTGCTGCTCCTGCGCCGTCCGCGCACGAACACGGTAACCGGCAACGTCAAGTCGGTTCCGGCGGCGGTCGATTGAAGCCGAGCGCCTACCTATTAACCGATTCTAAGGGGCGAATCCTCTTCATAGGCGCCAATGCCCATTCAATCCGCCGCGCCGCATTCCGCCAGCCGCAGGACCGTGCGAACACGGCCGACCCAGGGACAGCCGATCCGGCTGGTCGTCCTCCTGTCGGCTCTCGTGATAGCGGCGCTCAGCCTCGCGGTCGGCTGGAGCCTGTCGAACGACCGACGGGCGCGCTTCGACGCGGCGCGCGCCGACATGATGCGCACGGTCCAGATGATGGAGGCGCACGTCCGTCGCACCTATGACGGCGTCGAGGTGATGCTGCGCGCGATCAACGGCCTGCTCTCCGATCGCCGGATGCGCGGCAACGGCGAAACGCTGGCCGACCTTGCGCCGGCGATCCTCCCGCTCATCCGCGTCGGCCCGGATTCGCTCGACGTGCGACTGTTCAACGCCGCAGGCGAGAGCCTGCCATTCCACGGCCTCGCGTCCGATTTTCACGCCCGCGACCGCGACTTCATGCAACGGCTGCTTGCGCCCGGGCCCGCGGCGGAGGGCACCGGAACCATCGCGATCGGAGCGCCGATCTTCGCCCGCGATACCAGTGCGCAGCTCGTCCCGATTGCGATGCGGGCCAGCGACAACCCCTATGGCGTGGCCGTGATCGCGATCGGCGTGCGCCTCGGCAGCTTCACTGCGCTCTACGACAGCATTCGGCTCGGGGAATCGAGCCGGCTCGCGCTCTTCCGCGACGACGGCATCATGCTCGCGGCCGACTCCACGCAGCTGAGATCGATCGGCGCGGATCTTTCGTCGCGCGCGCTGTTTCGCGAAGTGCAGCATGCCGACTCGGGCACCTACGTCTCCGACCCGGAATCCGACGGCGTACGGAGGATCTACGGATTTGCCCGCGTCCGTACCTTGCCGCTCGTCGTCGCCACCGGCCTCTCGCTCGACGAGGTGCTCTTGCCCTGGTGGCGCAAGGTCTACGCCCAGGCCGCCTTTCTTGCCGTGACGTCCGCCCTGGTCGTCGGCCTGTCGGCGTGGATCTGGATCCTGCTGCGCCTGCGCGAGCGCGAGACCGAGCGCCTCCACAAGGCGCTTGTCACTGCGGAATCGGCCAACCGCGCCAAGAGCGACTTCCTGGCCAAGATGAGCCACGAGCTGCGCACGCCGCTCAACGCGATCCTCGGCTTCTCGGAGGTCATCAAGGACGCGCTGTTCGGCCCGCTGCTGAACCGCTATCGCGACTATGCGTCGGACATTCATCGAAGCGGCCACCATCTTCTGGCTCTGATCAACGACGTCCTCGACATTTCCCGCATCGAGGCCGGCGCGATGCAGCTTCACGACGAGACGATCGCGATCGCCCCGGTGATCGACGAGGTGATCGCGACGCTTCGCGAGCAGAGCGCCTCGGCCGGTGTCACGGTCCGGGTCGAGGTCGACGCCGATCTGCCGCAGCTGGTCGCCGACGGCCGGGCGCTGCGGCAGATGCTGCTCAATCTCGGCGCCAACGCGATCAAGTTCACGCCGGAGGGCGGCAAGATCGTGTTCGCCGCGCATCGGACCGACGCGGCGCTCGCGCTCAGCGTCAGCGACACCGGGATCGGCATCGCTGCGGCCGACATCGCGCATGTCACCGAGCCGTTCGGGCGCGGCACCTCGTCGATCGCGCGCAAGATCGAAGGTATCGGCCTCGGCCTGCCGATCACCCGCTCGCTGATCGAAGCGCATGGCGGACGTCTCGAAATTGAAAGCGAGCTTGGCCGCGGAACCACAATCCGTCTACTCTTCCCGACGACCCGCGCCCGACGCGCCGCGTGACCGTGTCCGGCGGCACGCGCGGCACGGGGCCGACGGCGCAACCGCTGACGTTCCAGGGGGAGGGACGATGACGGCTGACCGCTTGGTGACCATCGTCATCAACAACTACAACTACGGACGGTTTCTCGAGCGGTCGGTCACGAGCGCCCTGCGGCAGACCTATCGCGCGGTTGAGGTGATCGTCGTCGATGACGGCTCGACCGACAACTCGGCTGCGATCCTCGCCGCCTTTCACGGCCGCTGCAAAGTCGTCACCCAGCCCAATCTCGGCCAGGGCGGCGCCTACAATGCCGGCTTCGCCGCCAGCCGCGGCGAGGCCGTTCTGTTTCTCGACGCCGACGATGCGCTGTATCCCGACGCCATCGCGACCGCGATGGCCGCGTGGCGCGACGACGTCGCGAAGGTCCAGTTCTATCTCGACGTCGTCGACGCCGACGAACGCCCCCTCGGCCGCCGCAAACCGAACCTGGCCTTCACCCCCGGCAAGGAGGAGTCGCTGGTCCGATACTACGGCTACTATCCGAGCCCCGCGGCGAGCGGCAACCTCTACGCCCGCCGCGTACTCGAGCGCATTCTGCCTATGGATGCAGCGCGCTGGCGCAAGGGCGCGGACGGCTACACCGTCGCGCTCGCGGCGCTCTACGGCCCGATCGTCTCGATCGATCGTTCGCTCGGCCTCTATCGCGCCCACGGCGGCAACCAGTCCGAAACCGGCGGCATCACCGTGGCGCTGCTGCGCCGCCGGCTCGGCAACGAACTTGATCGCGAAGCGGCGCTGAAGGCGCATGCCGCCACCCTCGGCCGCTCGATCGACCGCGATCTCTGCATGACGATCCCGCAGCACTGCAAGTCGCGGCTGCTTTCGCTGCTTCTCGAACCCGCCGCGCATCCGGTCGCCGGCGACGGAGTCATCAAGCTGGTGCTCGCGGCGATCGGCGCGTCGTGGCGGTTTCCGCACAGCCGCCTCCCGAAGCGCATCGTATCGAGCCTGGCGTTCGTCGCGATTCCGCTGCTGCCGAGGCGGTGGCTGCAACGCCATCTCGACCTGCTGTTCCGCGCCGAACTGCGCGAGGGCTTTCGCCTGTCGGCCCGGCAGTCCGCCGGCGCGCGTGCGGCGCTTTCATGAACGCCGCTTGCTACCAGAGCGCATGAAAGAGGGGATCGGCGCGGCCGGTCAGGCGCAGCACGAGCCCGTCGTCACGGCCGCGGCGGCGAAAGACGAGAACGCGCCCGCGCGCGAAAAAGCCGACCCGGCGCGCCATGCGGCGCGACGGCGCCTTGATGAAATCGGCCATCGCGTAGGCGCGCACGTAGCCGCGCCGCTTCGCCTCCTCGAGCGCCCAGGCGGAGACGACGTCGAACAGCCGGCGCCCGCGCCAGCGCCTCACCGTATATCCGTCGGTCAGGTAGCATTCGCGGTCCGGCAGGTGCACCGGGCGTGCGAGGACCGGCGGCAGCGTGCCGAAGCGCAGCCAACTGAAATGGACGATGTCCGATCCCGCTGCCGCCACGATGCAGATGTCGCCCACGGCCATGCGGCTGCGCGCGGTCGCGACGAGCGCCGCCATGCCCGCGGCATCGACATCAAAGCGGCGTTCGCCCGCGGGCTCGTCGGGGCCGAACTCGATCGCGACGACGGAAGCCATTTCCTCCGGCAGGGCCGTCCGCACGGTGATCTCGGGCGGCGCCGCCGGCACGCGGATATCGCGGGTGAGATCGCACTCCAGCAATACATGCGCTTCGAGACTGCCGAACGGCGATACGATCTGGCGCAGCACCCGCCACGCCAGAACGGCGGCGCCGTCGTAGCGCACGGCATTGGCGAGCAGCGACCCGTACTTGACGATCTTCGACGTCATCGATTCCCCCGTTGCAGTATCCACGGGGCGCGCGACGGAGGCCAGCCATCTCGCCGGCGGCCGCGGACGGGCGCGGCTGGAGAACGGCCGTGATCGTCTATCTGACCACGACCGCGCATCGCTACACGCCGCTGATTTTCCTGGAGACGGTCGGCCACGCGCTCAACGACCGGTTTCGCATCCTCGACTACGACGGCGCGTTCCGGATGCAGGCTCTCGCGCCGGCGACCTATATCTTCGCCGATCTCGAACGGCTCGATGCGGACACCATGGCCCGGGCGCGCGACCTGTGGGCCGCGCTGTCGCGCGACGGCCGTTCGCGGCTGCTCAACGATCCGGCACGCGCGCTGCGCCGCTTCGACCTTCTGCACGCGCTCCACGAGGAGGGGCTCAATCCGTTCGGCGCGTACCGCGTCGCCCAGGACGCACGGCCGTCGCGCTTCCCGGTCTTCCTGCGCGGCGAGGCCGACCATGATGGCGCCATCGGCGGCCTGCTCGATTCGCCCGGCGCGCTCGACGCGGCGATCGCCGCTCTTGCGAGGTCCGGCGCCGCGCTTGCGGACAAGCTGATCGTCGAGTTCGTCGACGTGCGCGACGGCGACGGGTTCTATCACAAGTACAGCGCCTTCCGCGTCGGGACACGAATCGTCGCCGGCGATCTCGATTTCAGCCGCGACTGGGTGGCCAAGCCCGAGGCGCCGGAAAGCCCGGTTGCCGCGCACTATGCGGCGCAGGAGGACTATGTGCGGAGCAACCCGCACGCCGGCGCGCTGATGGCGATCTTCGAGCGCGCGCGCATCGACTATGGCCGGATCGACTACGCCCTCAAGGATGGCCGGATCTGCACCTTCGAGATCAACACCAACCCGACCATCCTCGAAGCGCACTGGACGGATCCGTCCTGGGGTGCGGCGCGGCGCGACTTCGCCGCGGCGCTTGCCGATGCCCTGCTCGCAATCGACGACGTTCCCGGCGCGGGGCCGGCGTACCGCCTGCGCGAGAGCCTGCGCGCCGCCTCGACGCCGGCGCCCTATCGCGGCCGCCTGCTCGCGCGCGACCTGCTGCACGGGCTCGGACTCGCGGCGCTGGAACGCCCGCTCGTGCGCGCGATCCGCCGCCTGCGCGGCTCGCCGCGCAAGCACTAGTCCGGCGCTGTCCAAACGCCGGGGCCGACGATATGCTCGCGCGCCCTCCGACGAGACGACGCCGCCGATGTCCCCTCCGCACCGAGTCCTGCTGCGCGCCCTGTTCGACGAAGCGGTGGCGCGGGCCGTGCCCGCACGCTGCCTGCCCCCGCACCTGCCGCCGCGGCCGCCCGGCCGGTTGATCGTCATCGGCGCGGGAAAGGCCGCCGCCGCGATGGCCGCCGCGGTCGAGGCCCACTACGACCGCGATCCGCGCGGCCTCGACGGCATCGACGGCGCCGTGGTGACGCGCCACGGCCATGGCCATCCGACGCGGCGCATCGCCGTGATCGAGGCCGGCCATCCGGTGCCCGACCGGCACGGCATGATGGGCGCACGGCGGCTGCTCGAACTCGTGCACGGTCTGACGGCCGACGATCATGTGCTGTGCCTGATCTCCGGCGGCGGCTCGGCGCTGCTCACCCTGCCCGCCGCTCCGATCACGCTCGACGAGATGCAGGGCTTGACCAGGGCGCTGCTGCGTTCCGGCGCCGCGATCGGCGAGATGAACGCCGTGCGCAAGCATCTCTCGGCGATCGCCGGCGGCCGGCTCGCCGCCGCGGCGCATCCGGCGCCGATCGTCACACTCGCGATCTCCGACGTGCCCGGCGACGATCCCTCGACGATCGCCTCCGGGCCGACCGTCGCCGACCCGACGTCGCGCGAGGATGCGCAGGCGGTACTGAGCAAGTATGCGATCGCCCCGACGGCCTCGATCGCCCAGCGCCTCGCCGATCCCGGCTGCGAGACGCCCAAGCCCGGCGATCCCCGCCTCGCCGCCGCGCGCTTCGAGATCGTCGCCAGCGCGCGCGAGTCGCTCGACGCCGCCGCCGGGCTGGCGCACGCGCATGGCTATGCGCCGCTCGTGCTCGGCGACGACATCGAGGGCGAATCGCGCGAGATCGCGGCCGCCCATGCGCGGCTCGCGCTCGACATCAAGGCTGGCAGGGGGCCGGTGAAGGCGCCCGCGGCAGTGCTCTCGGGCGGCGAGACGACCGTCACGGTGCGCGGAAGAGGCCGCGGCGGGCGCGATGCCGAATACCTGCTCGCACTCGCCATCGCGCTCGGTGGCGAGCCGGGGATCCACGCGCTCGCCGGAGACACCGACGGCATCGACGGATCGGAGGACAACGCCGGCGCGATCTGCGGGCCGGACACGCTTTCGCGCGCACGGGCGATCCGCATCGACGCGGAGGCGCGGCTTGCCGACAACGACGCCTATGGCTTCTTTGCAGCGCTCGGCGACCTCGTCGTCACCGGGCCGACGCTGACCAACGTCAACGATTTCCGCGCCATCCTAGTCGAGCCCTAGGGTTCAGCGCCATTCGACGAGCCGGTTGCCGGACGCGTAGCGCCGCAGTCCGCGCGCGAAGATCGCGGCGGCCAGCGCGGCGTAGACCAGAGCCCCCGCGGCGATGGCGAGCGCCTTGGCAATGTCGCCGTCGCGTACGGCCTCGACGGGCAGCAGCCCGACGAACGCCGCGGGAAACACGGTGAACAGCACCAGCCGCGCCATGAACCCGAACGGATGCTGCGGGTAGAAGCAGACCATCAGGAACTGCTGGAACAGTTCCTCGCACAGCGTCGCCGCACGCGGCAGCCAGAAGGCCAGGCACTGCGTCGCCACCATCGTCGCCACCACGACGACCGACGAAGCCGTCGCGACGAGAAGAAGGAACGGCAGATCGGCCGCGCCGCGCCCGGCAAAGACCAGCCAGAACACGAACGCGCTCGCCATGTCGCCGAGGCCCGAGGGGAGCGAGCGGTTCGCGAGCAGGCTCGGCAGCGGATGGCGCGGCCGGCCGAGATGAACGTCGAGCCCGCCATCGGCGACCGCCTGTGCGAGTTCGCGCCCGCCGCCCGCGAGCAGCACCGCGAGCCCGAATGCCCAGGCGACGATGCCGAGCAGCAGCGCCAGATCGGCACCGACCCAGCCGCGCAGGTTCGAGAAATTGGCGAAGTAGATCACCCAGACCAGGTACCAGATCATGTTGTTGCCGAACATGAACGCGGCAGTCGTCAACGCGACGACCGGCCGGGCGAATGCGGCGCGCAGGTTCATCCGCAGGAGCGCAACGGCGTAGTGAATGGCCGACAGGATACCCATAGATGCCTCGCTCACCCGCCGCGATCGAGCAGGCGCACGATCGCGGCGCGATCGATCAGCGCGGCTCCGGCGGCCAGCACGGCCAGCCAGGCAATCTGCGCGGCCAGCACCGCGGCGATCGCCGCCGCCGGATCGAAAGCGAGCGATGCCGGCGCGAAGAGCATGGCGGCGAACGGCGTCAGGTCGGCCAGCGCGCGCAGCCCCGGCGGATAGAGCGTGAGCGGCATCAGCAGGCCGCCGAGCACGAACAGCAGTTTCTGCCAGATCCAGTACAGGGGCGCCGCGACGCCGCTCCATGCCGCCGCCATGCCCACCGCGTACTGGCACAGCAGCAGCGCCGCGGTGCCGAGGATGCCGGCGAGCGCGATGCCCGGCCACCTGCCCATGGCGACAGGGACCGTGCCGGTCAGCAGGAAAGCCGCCGCGAAACCGATCGCACCGAGCGCGAGCAGGCGGTACGCCGCCTCCCCCGCCCACTGGGCAAGAACGGCCGCGCCATAGGGAATAGGACGCGTCAACGCCGTGGCGATCCGTCCGTCGCGGATGTCGGCTTCGACCTCGCGGTAGGGCATGCCGGCAGCGAAGACGATCCATTCCGTGACGGCGACGTACCACAGCAGGCCGACGGCGGTGACGTCGCTGCGCGCGAGCTCCGCGAGCGGCGTCGCCTGCCAGAGCTGCCACCAGATCACGAGGATCAGGACGTAGAGGCCGCCGCGCGCAACGATGGCCGCGCGCTGCGCCGCCGCGTTGCGCCAGCCCAGGGTCGCGAAGGCGTGCAGCGCATCGGCGTCACGCATGGCCTGGCCCCGCCGCGGCCTCCGGACGGCCGCGATAGATCGCCTTGATGACCTCCTCAAGGGGCG
Organism: Alphaproteobacteria bacterium; assembly: GCA_016793045.1. GTDB lineage: Bacteria > Pseudomonadota > Alphaproteobacteria > CACIAM-22H2 > CACIAM-22H2 > JAEUKZ01. The sequence goes on along the minus strand of JAEUKZ010000155.1, from coordinate 11,347 downwards.
GGTTCTCGATCACCAGGTCGCGCACCACGTGCCGCGTCAGCGCGGCGCCGACGACGCGTTCGATCGGAGTCACCTCGGTATCCACCTCGAGTGTCAGCCGATGCGGCTCGCGCGCGGCAACGGCGACGCCGGGCAGATCGATCGCGGCGTGCTCCTCCTCCGTCACCAGCACGATCATCCGCCGGCGCAGATAGGCGTCGCGCAGCGCCGCCAGCGGCCGGTCGAGCAGCAGGCTGCCGTGGTCGATGACGATGACCCGCTCGCAGATGCGCTCGATGTCGCCCGTGTCGTGCGAGGTCAGCAGCACCGTCGTGCCCTCGTCGCGCGACAGCGCGTTGAGGTGGTCGCGCAGCGCCGCCTTGGCGGTGACGTCGAGGCCGATCGTCGGCTCGTCGAGCAGCAGGATTGAAGGGGCGTGCAGCAGCGCCGCCGCAATCTCGCAGCGCAGTCGCTGCCCGAGCGACAGCGCCGACACCGGCCGGTCGAGCAGGTCGCCGATCGCGAAGATCGCGGCGAGGCGCGCGGCGCGCTCGCCGTAGGCGGCGCGGCCGATCCCGTAAATGCGCGCCAGCAGGTCGAAGCTGGCGCGCACCGGCAGCTGGTACCAGAGCTGCGAGCGCTGGCCGAACACGATGCCGATCCGGCCCGCGAGGCGCCGCCGCTCCCGCCACGGCACGAAGCCGGCGACCTCGGCGTGGCCCCCGGTGGGGTGAAGGATGCCGGTGAGCATCTTCAGCGTCGTCGACTTGCCCGCGCCGTTGGGGCCGATGAAGGCGACGCGCTCGCCCGGTGCGATCGCGAACGAGACGCCGCGCACCGCCGGTACGACGATGGCCGGCGGCGGACGCAGCGCCGCGCGCAGACGCGCCCAGCCCCGCCCCGGCGCCGGCCTGACACGGAACGACTTGCTGAGGGCTTCGACGCGGATCGCACTCATGTGCCGCACCCGCCGGGCCGCCGGGTCCGCAGCCCCAAAGTCCCGTTGATCATGATCCGTCCCTCTCCTGCCGCCGCGTGCGGGTGAGGGGCCGCTCTCGAAATGAGAAGGGCCCCATCCGTCGCCGGGGGGCCCTGGTGTTCCGTCCGATCGCGCCCGTTCAGCGCTGACGCAGACTCCCCGGGCCCCGACCGAGCATGGCCGAGCCTTGAAGTGCATAGCGTTGAACGCGCGGAAACCGCATGGTCGACACGTTAGAGTGGCGAGATGCGGCCGTCAACCGGGTCGCGCGTGCCGCCATTGGGGACGCCTTGACGGCAGGTACGATACCGTCGTGTCATCGATTGACGAAAGGATCGCCGGATGACTTTGGGTTTCACGCGCCGCCACACACTCGCCCTGATCGGGATCGCCCCCTTGGCTGCGGCCTGCGCCGGCGCCGGCCGATCGTCGCCTGGCACGCCGCCGCCGCCGGACCCGGAGCCCGCGCCGGCGCATCACCACGATCACGACCATGACGAGCACGGTCACGACGACCGTCCCGCGCCGGCCCCCGCCCCGCGATGAGCGGCCATTCCTCCCACCTCCCCCAGCGCCGGCACGCTTGACCGGACGGGCCCGTCTATCGTGTGATCGCGCGGTTTCGGGCAACGGAGATCGGAGCAGAACCATGTGGACGGGTCGGATCGCGGGCGCGCTCGGCGCCGCGGCGCTTCTATCTGCCGCCGCCATCGCCTGGGCGCAGGCGAGCGTGCCGACCGGCGCGTATCAATGCCCGGGCGGCGCGGCGCGGCGCGGCGCGCCACCGAGCGGGCTCGGCGAGATCCATCTCGGCGGCGGCGGCTATGCCGCGCCCGAATTGCGCGGCACTGGCCAGTATCGCGTCGAAGGCGGCAGCACCGTCGCCTTCGCCACCGGCCCGCTGGCCGGCCGCACCGCGACGCTGACCAGCGAGCGCAACGGCCGGATCGCGCTGCGTTTCGACAGCGGCGGGCGCGGCAGCGGCGCGATCTGTCCCCATCGCTCCGGCGGCTGATCGGCCCGGTTCCCGCCAGGAAAACTTGACCGTTCGGCGGTGGATCGTGCGATTCTGACGCCAGAGCCGCGCAGGCGGCCGGAGGAAGCCCGATGCGCCGCGTTCACCGCACCAAGATCGTCGCCACCCTCGGCCCGGCAAGTTCGACGCCCGAACGCATCGATGCGCTGTTCACTGCCGGCGTCGACGTGTTCCGCCTCAACTTCAGCCACGGATCGCACGACGACCACAAGAAACGCTTCGATGCGATCCGCGCGCTCGAGCGCCGCGCCAAGCGGCCGGTCGGCATCCTGGCGGACCTGCAGGGGCCCAAGCTGCGCCTCGGCACCTTCGCCGCGGGCGCAGTCGATCTCGCAGCCGGCGACGGGTTCCGTCTCGATCTCGACAAGGCGCAGGGCGACCGTACGCGCGCACCGATGCCGCATCCGGAGATCTTCGCGGCGATCGGTCCCGGGTCCGACCTGCTGCTCGACGACGGCCGCGTGCGGCTGCGCGTGATCGAGAGCGGCCCCGATTTCGCGCAGACCGAGGTCGTGACCGCCGGCCGGCTGTCGGACCGCAAGGGCGTCAACGTGCCCGGTGCGGTGCTGCCGATGTCGGCGATGACCGAGAAGGACCGCCGCGACCTCGCCTTCGCGGTCGAGCTCGGCGTCGACTGGATCGCACTGTCCTTCGTGCAGCGGCCCGACGACGTCGCCGAGGCGCGCCGCCTCGCCGGCGGCCGCGCGGCGGTGCTCTCGAAGCTCGAGAAGCCGGCGGCGATCGAGCGCCTCGACGAGATCGTCGAGCTGTCCGACGCCGTCATGGTGGCGCGCGGCGACCTCGGCGTCGAGATGCCGCCGGAAGACGTGCCTTCGCTGCAGAAGCGGATCCTGCGCACCTGCCGGCTCGCCGGCAAGCCGGTGATCGTCGCCACGCAGATGCTCGATTCGATGGTCGCCGCCCCCGCGCCGACACGCGCCGAGGCGTCCGACGTCGCGACCGCAGTCTACGACGGTGCCGACGCCGTGATGCTCTCCGCCGAAACCGCGTCGGGCCAGTATCCGGTCGAAGCGGTGGCGATGATGGAACGGATCATCGTGCGCGTCGAGCGCGACCCGCTGTTCCGCCGCATTCTCGCCGCCGATCATGCGGTTCCCGAGGCGACCGCCGCCGATGCGATCACCGCGGCCGCCCGCCAGGTCGCGGAGACGATCAACGCGGCGGCGATCGTGACCTTCACCACGTCGGGGTCGACGACGCTGCGCGCGGCGCGCGAGCGCCCGGCGCCGCCGATCCTCTGCCTGACCGAGAACGTCGGCACCGCGCGGCGCCTTGCGCTCGCCTGGGGCGTCCACACCGTGGTCGCCCAGGACGTGCGCAGCTTCGACGAGATGGTCGAGCGTGCCGTGACCGTCGCCCGCGCATCGGAGTTCGCCGGACCGGGCGACCGGCTGGTCATCACCGCCGGCGTACCCTTCGGCACACCCGGCGCCACCAACGTGCTGCGCATTGCCTGGCTCGACCGCTGAGAGGGGACCGCCGCGGCATTCCAAGACCGGCACCGGCGCGGCGGCAAGGATCATCGGCACCGGGTAACGCGTCGGTCAAAGACAGGGGCGAGTACATGCGACGTCCACGGCTGCGCGGTGCCCGTCAAGTGGCGGTCGCCGCGCTTCTCCACGCCGGCGGAGCCGGAACCGCGCTTGCGGTCGAGCCGCAACGGATCTTCGCCGAGCGCGAAGGGTCGCTGATCGAAGAGCGGCTGGAGACGATACGCGCAAGCGTCGAAGCGATCGCTGCGATCAGCCCGGAATTCCTCGGTGCGCTCGGGCGAGCCGATTTCGCGGCGCCCGCGGGCGGCCCGCGCTCCGCGACCGGGTTCGTCCTCGCGCTTCTCGCGACACTGGCGATCATGGCCGCACTGGTCGTGCTGACGCGCCGCGCGACGTCAGGTGCGCGCACGCGCTTCGCCACGCCGCCGGCGGAAGGCCGCATCGGCGCGCGCGCCGCATTGATGGTGCTCGGACTCGAGCTGATCGACCGCGTGGTCGCAATACTGGTGGCGGTGGTCGGCGTGCGCCTGCTGTTCCCGCCGGTGACACACCAGGGCCGCCTCGCAGCCGCGATCCTCGGACCGTCGGCGGTGCGATTCTGGATCGCCATGCTCGTCGTCGGCGCGATCCTGCGCCCGGGCCTGCCGGCGCTGCGCCTCGTCGCTCTCGATGACGGCACGGCGCGCCGCCTCCACCACCTTGCCGCGGCGGTCATTGCTGCCGTGGTCCTGACCATGGCGACACTGCCGGTGTTCATCGCCGCCGGCGCGCCCGTCGCCGCCGTGCAGCTGCTCGCACTGCTGATCGGTATCGCGGTCGCGGGCTGGACGGCGGCGTCGTTGCTGCGCATGGAGCCGCCGCTCGCGCAGCGGTGGCGCACCGGCGCGCTCGTCATGACCGGCGCGCTGTGGATCGCCTGGACCCTGGGCGTGCTGCTCGTCGACCTCGCGGCCTTCGACGCGCTGGTCGGAACCGCCATCGTCGTCGTGCTCGCCTATCTCGCCGACGCGCTGCTCGGCCTGTCCTCGCAGCGCACGCTCGCCGGGGCGCTGCGGCGCACCGTCCGGCTGCTGTCCATCCTTGCGATCGGCTGGATCGTCATCGAGACCTGGGCCGTCGGCCAGCTCGAGCTGATCGGCCCCGAGGCTTGGCGCAGCGCACGGCGCTCGATCCTCACAGCCGGCAGCGTCGTGCTCTTCGGCTTCGTCGCCTGGGAAGCGTTGCGCCATTGGATCGACCACAAGATCGGCGCCGCGCGCGGACCGTCGATGCCGGGCGAGGACGACGAACAGGCCTCGCCGGCATCGCGCCTGACCACGCTGATGCCGCTGTTCCGCGTGCTGATCGCGGTGTCGATCCTGGTCCTGACCGTGCTCGTCGCGCTCTCGGAGCTCGGCGTCAACACGGCGCCGCTGATCGCGGGCGCAAGCATCTTCGGCCTCGCGATCAGCTTCGGCTCGCAGGCGCTCGTGCGCGACATCGTCTCGGGCATCTTCTTCATCGCCGACGACGCCTTTCGCATCGGCGAGTACATCGACACCGGGCGCCTCAAGGGCACCGTGGAGGCGATCTCGATCCGCTCGATCAAGCTGCGGCACCAGAACGGGCAGGTCCACACGATCCCATTCGGGCAGCTCGGCTCGATCACCAATTTCAGCCGCGACTGGGCGACGATGAAGTTCAACATCCGGCTGGTGCGCGACGTCGACGTCGAGCTCGTGCGCAAGACCGTGAAGAAGATCGGCCAGGAGATGATGGACGACCCCGAGCTCAAGGCCGAGCTGATCCAGCCGCTCAAGATGCAGGGCGTCGCCGACATCGCCGACAACGCGCTGGTCGTGCGCCTCAAGTTCACCGCGCGTCCGGTCAAGCCGACCTGGGTGCAGCGCCAGGCCCTCAAGCGCATCGTCAAGACGTTCGCAGACAAGGGCATCGAGTTCGCGAGCAACGCGGTGACGGTCCAGGGCGCCGGCGGCGCGCCGACGGCGGCCGCCGCGGCGGCGAGCATGGCCGTCGCGGCGCTGCCGCCCGAGGCGCGCACGCCGTGAGCGGACCGGGCTTTGCGGATCACATGGCCGGGCGCGCGCCGTCCTGCCCGTCGATCGTCCGCGCGATCAGGTGGTACTTCACGCGCGCGATGGCGACGGTCCGATAGAACGTCACGAGCTGGTCCCATGGATCGGAGATGCGCTGGAAGCCGGAGATGAAGACGACCAGGGTGCTGACCTGCGTCGTGCCCTGCATCACCAGCAGCCCGCCGACGACCAGGACCACGAGCGGCCCGACCGCGTCGAGCAGGTTGCCGAGGAACGTCAGGAAGAACTTGGCCTTGTAGAGCCGGACGCGGGCCAGATACTCCCAGTCGATGATGCGGGTGTAGTGGGGATCGAGCGGCCGGCGGCCTTTGAATGCGACGCGCCGCGGGGCCGGCTGCGCCTGCGTCTCGATCGCACCGGCGCGCACGATGCGGTCGCCGAGCCGGCGGCGCAGCTTCGCATGCAGCAGGGCGAAACGGTTGATCCGGCCCTGCACGCGCGGGACGATGACGAGCTGCGGCAGATAGATCACCACCGCGAGCACCGCGATCAGGGGCTGCACCCAGACGAGATAGCCGATCACCGCGAGCGCGGTGCCGCCCTGGAGCAGCGGGATCGAGATGCTCTCGCCGACGAAACCGCCGACGTCCTCGGTTTCCGCCGACAGCATCGACACCACGGTGCCGCGGTCGTTGGTCGGCAGCGAGACGACGGCGCCGAGGCGTTCGATGATGATCAGGCGGAGCGCGCGCGTCACCTTCTCGACCAGGCGTCCGCGCGCGACGTTGAGCACGTACTTGACTCCGCCCTGCGTGAGGATGAGCGCGACGTACACGGCGGCGAGCAGGAACAGGGTGCGCGGATCGCCGCCCGCCACGGCGTCGTCGACGATCCGGCGCTGAATGTCGAGCGGGGCCGTCGACAGGACGACGACGATACCGGTCAGGACGCACAGCCAGATCTGGTCACGGCTGCTGACGGTCCAGATGAAGCGATAGAGCGTGCGCGGCATGATTCTTCACCGGCGACAAGGCTGCGCCGGCGGACGCAGTCCGGAATTGATCCAGGATAGCAAACGCGCCGGACCGCAAATCGGCCGCATCGCGGCGGCGCCGATCACAAATGGTCGCGCTGGACGTGGGTCGGGACCGGCAGCGACGGTGGCCGGACATGCAGGCGCCAGCCGATGAACAGGGCCAGTACCGCCGCCAGGGCGGCGCCGTAGACGAAGAGACCGGCCGGGCCGAGCCAGCCGATCACCGCCGTCGCCAGCAGCGGACCGGTGACCGACCCCATCGACCACAGCAGCTGCAGGCTGCCCGAAATCGCGACCGCGGCGCCGCGCGGCGCACGGTCGTTGGCCTGGGCAACGCAGATCGCGTAGGTCGACAGCGCGGCGGCGCCCCAGAGCGCGAACAGCACGTAGAGCACCCACTGGACGTGGACGCCGACCGTCGCGATGCCGACCGACGCGGCGGAGGCCGTGGCCGCACAGCCGAGCATCACCCAGCGCCGGTCGAGCCGGTCGCTGTAGAGCGCCATCGGCCACTGCACGAACAGGCTGCCGAGCTGCATCGTCGCGACCAGGATCGCACTGCGCGCCGGCGACAGCCCGATGCCGGTGCCGAAGATCGGCGCCATGCCGGCAACGGGATTGTTGATCAGGCCGGCGGCGAAGCAGCCGGCGGCGGCCGACGGCACGCGGCGGAACACCGTCCACATGCTGATGCGCGCGAGCCGCGGCGCCGGCGGCCGCGCGCCCGACGCGGTCGCAACCGGCACGGCCGAAGCGGCGAACGCCGCGGTGGCGACGGCGAAGAACAGCAGATCGGATGCATCGGTCGCGATCGCGGCCTGGCCGATCGCATAGGCGACTTTCTGCGTCAGTTGATAGAAGCCCATCAGGCTGCCGCGATGGACGTTGTCGGTCGCCTGGTTGAGCCAGCTCTCGGCAATGACGAAGAGCCCGGCGAGGCCGAAGCCGACCACCGCGCGCAGCACCCCCCAAAGCCAGGGATCGGTGGCGAGCGCGAACGAGATCGTCGACACCGCGGCGAGGGCGGCGAAGCCGATGAAGGCCCGCGTCAGGCCGAACTCGCGGATCAGCTGGCCGCCGGTGAAGCTCCCGGCCATGAAGCCGATCGCGTGTCCGGTGACGAGCAGGCCGACCGCGCTCACCGGATAGCCCGCCTGGTCGAGCGCGAGCGGAAGCAGGGTCCCGAGGATGCCGTTGCCGCCCTGGATGCAGCCGACCGACAGGACGATGGCGACGATCGACAGGCGGACAGGGGTCATGGTGCAAGGATCGGGGGAACGGGAATCATGGTCGCAATACCGGCGCCGGACGCGGCCGCGAGCGCGCGCGCACCGTAGCACAGAACGAACCGGCGCGGCCGCGGTTGCCGCATGGCCGCCATGCCGGCTTGCGGGGGTGTGCCGTCATCGCGCCGGAGCCGGCCGATAGAGCGCGATCCAGGTCGCCGCGAGCATCACCGCCATGCCGGCGAGCTCGCGCGCGCGAAAGCGTTCTCCCGAAACCCCGACGCCGGTCGCGACGGCGATGATCGGCGAGACGAAGGCGTAGAGTCCCGCGCGCGAGGCCCCCCAGTCGCGCACCAGGCGCAGATAGATCGTGAAGCCGACGAAGGACCCGAACACCAGCAGGAACAGCCAGCCCGCGGCGACGCCGGGATCGAGGAAGGCGGCGAAGGTGGCCGCGCCGACCGGCTCGAAGATCAGCGCCAGCCCGGTCAGCCCGATTCCGCCCGCCAGGCAGGTGAGCCCGGCGACGAGCACCGGGGGATGGCGCGCCACCAGCGGCCGGCTGACCACCGAACCGCCGCTGTAGGCGAGCGTGCCGGCGACGATCGCAGCGAGGCCCCAGCGCTCGGCGCTGTCGCCGCGCAGCGCGGGATCGAACAGCAGCACAAGGCCGGCGAGCCCGAGCAGCGCCGCGAAGGCCGGGCGCGCCGCAAAGCGCTCGCTGCCATGGGCGAGCCCGAAGCCGAACAGCGCGATCGGCATCAGACCGAGATTGACCACCGCGGCGAGGCCCGAGGCGACGTACTGCATGCCCCAGAACAGACCGGCGTAGGACGCGACGATCACCAGCAGCGAAACGAAGGCGAAGCCCGGCCATTCGGCGCGCGGGACGGTCAGCCGGCCGCCGCGCGCGGCCTGCCAGGCGAGCATGAGCAGCCCGGCGGCGATGAAGCGCGAGCCGGCGAAGAACAGCGGCGGCACGGCGGCGACCCCGGTGCGGATGGCGATCCAGGTCAGCCCCCAGACCACGCACATCGTGGCGAACAGCAGATGCTGGAGACTCACGTCGGCATGCGCTCCCTCGCGGCCGAGTATGCCCGCCGGCGGAGCTCTTGCGCTACACTCGGCAGCGTCACTTCACCCCGGAACGAACCCGCCGACGATGAACGACGCCGCTTCCAACGAACCTCTCGCAGCGCCCGCCGCGCGCGTGCAGGCGCTGCTGCGCAACGCCGGCTCGCCTGCCGCCGTAGTCCAGTTTGCCGCGACTGCGCGCAGCGCCGCCGAGGCCGCCGCCGCGATCGGCTGCACGGTGGCGCAGATCGCCAAGTCGATCGTCTTCCGCGCCGCCGACGGCCGCGCCGTGCTGGTCGTCACCAGCGGCGCCAACCGCGTCGACGAAAAGGCGGTGGCCGCCGCGCTCGGTCAGGCCATCGGCAAGGCCGACGCCGATTTCGTGCGCGCGAAGACCGGCTATGTCATCGGCGGCGTGTCGCCGATCGGCCACGCCGAACCGCCCCACGTGTTCCTCGACGCCGATCTCGCGGCGCTCGACCCGATCTGGGCCGCGGCCGGCCATCCGCACGCGGTGTTCAGGACGAGCTTCGCGGAGTTGCAGCGGCTGACGGGCGGAACGGTATTGGCGGTGAAGCCGCCCCCGCGCCCATAGCGCGCTTCGGCAGCACCGCGCATTGCACCCCTCCCCCGCACGGCGGGAGAGGGCGAGGCCGCATGGCCGCTGCCGGAGGTGCGGCCGGGGCGAGGGTCAGCGCCCGACCCGCGCGACCGCCTTGTTCTCCTTCAGCAGCGCGTCGAAATAGGCGATCGTCTTCTTCAGGCCCTCGTCGAGCGCGATGGTCGGCGCCCAGCCGAGATGCTTCTTCGCGAGGGTGATGTCGGGCTTGCGCTGCAGCGGGTCGTCGGCGGGCAGCGGCATCTTCACCAGCTTCGAGCGCGAGCCGGTGAGTTCGATGACCTTTTCGGCGAGCTGGCGGATCGTGAATTCGCCGGGGTTGCCGATGTTGATCGGGCCGGTGATCTCGTCGCCGGTGTTCATCAGCCGGATGAAGCCCTCGATCAGGTCGTCGACGTAGCAGAACGAGCGCGTCTGCGTGCCCTCGCCGTAGATCGTGATCGGCTCGTTCTTCAGCGCCTGGACGATGAAGTTCGACACCACGCGCCCGTCGTTGGGGTGCATGCGCGGGCCGTAGGTGTTGAAGATGCGCACCACCTTGATGCGCAGCTTGTGCTGGCGCCAGTAGTCGAAGAACAGCGTCTCGGCGCAACGCTTGCCCTCGTCGTAGCAGGCGCGAGGGCCGATCGGATTGACGTTGCCGCGATAGCTTTCCGGCTGCGGATGCACGTCGGGGTCGCCGTAGACCTCCGACGTCGAGGCCTGGAAGATCTTCGCGCGGGTGCGCTTGGCCAGTCCCAGCATGTTGATCGCGCCGTGGACCGAGGTCTTGGTCGTCTGCACCGGGTCGTGCTGGTAGTGGATCGGCGAGGCCGGGCAGGCGAGGTTGTAGATCTCGTCGACCTCGACATAGAGGGGAAAGGTGACGTCATGCCGCATGACTTCGAACATCGGATTGTCGAAGAGATGGGCGACGTTCGCCTTGGTGCCGGTGAAGTAGTTGTCGACGCACAGCACGTCGTGCCCTTCGGCGAGCAGGCGCTCGCAGAGATGCGAGCCGAGGAAGCCGGCGCCGCCGGTGACGAGAATGCGCTTGCGGGGACCCATCGAGAACTCCGGTGCTGACGAAACGACGGCGTGCCGGGCTGCCTCGGACGAGGCGCCTCAGCCGACCGCCTGAATGATCTCCTGACGCTCGCCGATCAGGGCAAGCGCCGTCAACCGTCCGCTGGAGAACGCGCCGGTGTCGATGCCTATTCTCCAGGCGCGCCACTCCGGCTCGGCGGTGATGGTGTGGCCGTGGACGACGACACAGCCGTAGTCCGCGGGCGTCTCCAGAAAGGGGTCGCGCATCCACAGCATGTCCGAGTCCTTCTGGTCCTCGAGCTTCACCTCCGGCACCAGGCCGGCATGGACGAAGAGATAGTCGCCTTCGCGGTGATGCAGCTTGAGCCCCTTCAGGAAGGCCTTGTGGCGCGCCGGCAATTGATGGGCGAGCCGCACGCCCGCGCTTTCGAGCGCGGCGAGGCGCGGCGCCGCCGGGTCGAAGCCGACGCCGTAGCTCGCCAGCGTCTCGAGGCCGCCATTGCGGAGCCACATCGGGCCGATCGCCGCGGGGTCGCCGAGGAAGTCGAGCATCAGCTGCTCATGGTTGCCGAGCAGGCAGACCAGCGTCGTCGCCGGCAGGTGGCGGTCGAGCAGGATGTCGATGACGCCCTTCGAATCCGAGCCGCGATCGACATAGTCGCCGAGACAGACCACGACGCGGTCGGTGACGGTCTGCATCGCCGCATGGGTCATGATCTTGTCGAGCAGCCGCGACAGCAGATCGGCGCGGCCGTGGATGTCGCCGATCGCGTAGACGACCCGGCCTTCCGGCGCATGGCGCGGCGGCGCATCCGGATCGGG
>JAEUKZ010000118.1 GCA_016793045.1 Alphaproteobacteria bacterium | reverse complement strand
CGGCCGCAGGCCGGCCTCGCGCAAGAGGCTGGAGACCTCGGCCGGCGTGAAGAGGTGGCCGTGGCCGCGCAGGGTCTTGTCCGCAATCCGCCAGTCGAAACTGGTGTCGCCGCGGCGTTCGTCCGGCATCAGCGCGTCGAGCGCGATCCGCCCGAGAACGCGCCACCAGCCGTATCCAGCCGCATTGTGGCGGTTCTGGACGTCGAGGAAGAGCCGCCCGCCGGGCGCGAGGGCCTCCCTCATGCGGCGCAGGGCCGCAAGCCGCGCGACGCGGCCGGGGACGTGGCCGAGCACGTTCCACAGGCAGGTGACGACGTCGAACGTCTCCGTCGCGGGCAGATCCTGCGCCGGCACCGCCCAGACATCCGCGGCGCCGAGCGCGCGGCAGCGCTCGACCATCGCCGCGCTCGCGTCGCTCAGCACCACCCGGCCGATGCTGCACGACGCGGCAAGCGCCATCGCGCGGACCCCGTCGCCGGAGCCGACATCGAGCAGCGAACGCGGCGCCGGCGGCAGGTTTTCGCGCACGAAGGCGTCGACCGCGGCGAGATAGGCGGCGCGCCCGGAGGCGAAGCTGCGATAGTGCGGCGCCAGCGCGTCGTAGGGATCGGCCGCCTCAGCGTTCACGCAAGGCTGTCCCAGGCGATCGGCTCGTCGTCCTCGACATCGCGGCGCAACGTGCGGCCGATGACCTTGTCGAGATCGCCCGGGTCGATGCCGCTCGCCGGCCGCTTGATGTCGATCATCGCGCGCGTGAGCCGCGTGCCCTGGCGCAGCGCTCCCACCGCGACCAGCGACTTGCGGATGAGCGTCAGGTTCGGCAGCTCGGACGCCACCGGCCGCTTGATCCCGTCGCCGAGCGCCCGACCGGCGAACCGCACGCCGTCGACGAGCTGCCTGAGTTCGCCGGGTTCGATCGACGCGCGATGGTCGGGTCCCGGCATCGCTCGGTCGAGCGTGAAGTGCTTTTCGATCGCCACCGCGCCGAGCGCCGCCGCCGCGATCGCGGCGGCAAAGCCCTCCGAGTGATCCGAGAAGCCGACGGGCAGGCCGAAGGCGGTGCGCAGCGTGTGCATCGCGCGCAGATTGAGATCGACGGCAGGCGCGGGATAACTCGACACGCAATGCAGCAGCACGATCTCGGGGCAGCCGCCGCCACGCAGCGCATCGACTGCAAGCCCGACCTCGGCGAGCGTGCTCGCCCCGGTCGACAGGATCGCGCCGACCTTGCGGCTGCCGATGTAGCGCAGGAACGGCAGGTTGGTCACTTCGCTCGACGCGATCTTGATCGCCTCGACCTTCAGCTCGTCGACGAGCAGGTCGACGCTGTCGAACTCGAACGCCGTGCAGAGGAACGGCATCGCGCGCGCGGCGCAATAGGCCTTCATGTCCTTGAGGACATCGCCGCTCAGCTCCAGCGCCTTGCACAGTTCGAGCTGGTTGGCCGCCTCGGCCACCGTCTCCACCTGATACGGGGTCTTCGCCGCGAAACGGCTGATCTCCTTCTCCGAGCGGAAGGACTGGAACTTGACGACGTCGACCCCCGCTTCGATCGCGACGTCGACCAGCCGCCGCGCGATCGCGGGATCGCCGTTGTGGTTGACGCCGATTTCCCCGATGACGACGGTCGGATCGCCGTCGGCGAAGCGAAAGGATTTGCTGACGAAGTCCACGTGTCTAACGCCGGTATAGTGGAAAGAAATCGGAAACGGATTCGCGGCCGCACGAGGCCCGCTCGTACGCGCGCTTGCGGTCGCACAGATCGCCATAAACCGTCGCGTTCAGCACGCGCGCATAAGTATACAGCGTCGCGCGGCGATCCGAGAAGCTGGACTTGAAGCGCAGCAGGTTGTCGTCGTCCGAGCGGGTGACGCCGCCGCCGAGGTGATAGCGCGTACAGCCCGCGGCTTTCGCCCACCGGGCGGTCTCGAACATCAGCAGGTTGTTGGCGCGCAGCTCGGGATGCGCGCTGCGCGTGCCGCCGAAGTGGTAGTAGGCCGTGCCGAAGTCGTGCATCAGCAAGTATGCGCTCTCGATCGCCGCTCCGACCCGGGCGACGTGCAGCGACACGCGCGCCGGCCCAAGATGCGCGACGCAGGCGGGAAAATAGGTATCTGGAAAGCGCCATCGCTCGGCGGCCTGCCGGCGCGCCATCGTCTCCAGATAGATCTCCTGGAACGCGGCCAGCGCCGCGCGCGTCGGCGCAATCGCCTCCACGGTCACTCCGGCACGGCGCGCCTTGGCGACGCTCGACCGGGCGCCGCGGTTCAGCCCCGACAGCAGCGCGGCTTCGTCACCGCCGAGGTCGATGTAGACGATCTCCTTCTCGCGCCGGCACGGTACGGCACCGTCGAGCAGCGCGAGCTGGCGGCCGCTGAAAAAGGGATGAAGGCTCGCGAACTCGCTGGCGATTCCACGCGCAATGCACCAGTCGGTGAAGGCCGCGAAGAACCGCGCATAAAGTGCGCGTGCGACCGCCGGATCGGCGGCACTGCACAGCGGCCCGCCGTAGCCGTAGGCGTTGGCGATGTCGGCGAACCGGTCGCGGTCCTGCGCCTCGGCGAGGAAAGGCAGGCCGGCGAGCGGGCGCCGGACGAAGGGCTGGATCACGCAGCCGTCGTCGTCGCACCACGCGGCGAGGCTCGGCTCGAACCCGTAGGTGTCGCGATAGATCCGTCCATACTCGGGCAGATAATGGAGGTCGCGCAGTTCGGCCGGCAGCGCCGCCACGAGCGCGGACCAGCGCTCCGCATCCCGGCCCTCGGCGCCCAGGACTTCAAGCGCCATCCGCCCTCGCGAGGAACGGTCCTGCGCCGTCGCGCCACTTCGCGGTCAGCGCCGGGTCGAGCGCGAGCCGCCGCAGGACGTCGACGGTCCTTTCCGCGGTGTGGCCGTCGCCATAGGGATTGCGACAATCGGCAAGCCGCGTGCGGAACTGCGGATCGTCGAGCGCGGCGCGCATTGCCGCGGCGATGGCGGCACGGTCGAAGCCGACGTCGATGACGTTGCTCGCGCGCAGTCGGCCATGCTGGCGCGATCCGATATTCACCACCGGCAGCTTGAACGACGGCGCCTCGAGGATGCCGCTGCTCGAATTGCCGACCAGGACCGCAGCCTGCCTCAGGAGGCTCAGATAGCGATGCGATCCGAGATTGGCGACGATGCGCAGGAACGGCCGGCCGCGCCAGGATTCGAGCACGTCCCGCATCGCGCGACCGCCGTGGTCGGCATTGGGATAGGTGAACACAGTCTGCAGGCCGACGTCGGCCAGCGCCTCCAGGGTCGTCGTCATCTGCCCCGCGGCGAGCGCCGCTTCGTCGGTCACGGGGTGCAGCGTCGCGACGGCGATCGGCATGGCGGCGTCGAGGGCGAGCTCCGCGGCGAGATCCGCGCGCGACATGTACGTCATCGTCCGCAGCAGGTCGAGCGCGGGCTCTCCCGCCTCGACGATGCGCGCCGCGTCCTCGCCCATCGCCAGCAGCCGGCGCGTGCTCGCCTCGCAGGTGGTGAGATGGAAATGGGCGAATTTCGAGATCGAATTGCGGATCGAATCGTCGATCGAACCGCTGAAGTCGCCGCCCGACATGTGCACGACGGGAACGTTCATGTGCGCGCCGGCGATCGCGCCGGCGAGCATCTCGCCGCGATCGCCCTGCAGCAGGATCACGTCGGGCCTCACCGACTGCACGATGCCGGCGATCGCGACCAGGCCGAGGCCGAGCGACTGGGCCATCGCCTTGCCGCTGTCCTCGCCAAGGAGCATGCTCGCTTCGTGGAGCGTGCCGAACGCCTCCGCACGCACCTCGGCGAGGCTCGTGGCGAACTCGGGAAGCAGATGCATTCCGGTGACGACGAGATGCAGTTCGAGCCCGCCGTCGGCCGCGATCGCGCGATGGACGGGGCGCATCAGCCCGTAATCGGCGCGGGTCCCGGTGATGGAGAGGATGCGTCGCATGCTGCCTATCGCGGCTGCTGGCGTTGGGCGGCCCGCCGGCCGAGCAGGAACTCGGCATACTCAAAATCCTCGAGCGTGTCGACATCGACCGCGTCGGCCGCGTCCATCACATAGCCGGCGACGCGCGCGCCGTAGAGCGTGCCGGCCTTCAGCAGGCTGCGGCGGAACACGTAGACCGCGCCATTCTCGATCAGGGCCGGCGGCAATTCAGACCGCGACATCGCGATATGCGCGGCGGAAAAGAACGGCTCGATTTCGCCACCGTGCGGCTTCCAGCACCAATAGGGATGCGCCGGCGCGGGCGACACCGACGTCACCGTATCGACGCCGGAGGTCCGGAACAGCGCGACCGCGCCATCGATATGCGCACTGCGCCGCATCGGCGATGTCGCCTGGAGCAGGACGACCGCATCGACCGGCGGGCCGCTGCGATCGAGCCAGTCGGCCGCGTGGGCAAGCGCCTCCGTCGGCGGACTGTGGTCTGTCGCGAATTCGGCCGGGCGCATGAACGGCACCTCCGCCCCGTGCGCCGCGGCGACGCGCGCAATCTCGGGGTCGTCGGTCGAGACGATGACGCGGTCGAGCACCTTCGCGCCGAGCGCCGCGTCGATCGTGTACGCCACCAGCGGCTTGCCGCAAAGCGGGCGAACGTTCTTGCCCGGCAGGCGTTTGGAACCGCCGCGGGCGAGGATTACAGCGGCAATGGTCAACGCGCATTCCCTCGGCGGATCGGCCGCCCTGCCCCCGACACCTATCCGATCCCGTGGTGATAGCCGAGCACGATCCGCAGCACGGTTTCGCAGACGTCGCGGCGGCGGTACTCGGGCGGGGCGTCCCAACGCGGCGCGGTTTCGAGCACGGCTGCCGCAGCGGCGGCGATCGCTCCGCGTGCGACTCCGGTGACGATGTTGCCGCCCCACTCCACCGTCTCCGGCCGCTCGGTCGTGTCGCGAACGGTCACGACCGGCACCTTGAGGATCGCGCATTCCTCCTGCACCGTCCCGCTGTCGGTGAGCACGGCGCGCGCGCCCTCTTCGAGCGCGATGAAGTCGAAGAAGCCGAACGGCTCGAGGAAGCGCAGGTCGCCGGTCTCGCGACCGCCGCCGCGCCGCTCCAGCTTCTCGCGCGTGCGCGGATGCGTGCTCACCACCAGCGGGCAGGCCTGCGCCCGCGCCACGGCATCGAGCCCGGCGACGATCTCCTCCAGCCGCTCCGGCCGGTCGACGTTTTCGGCGCGGTGGATCGTCGCCAGCAGGTAGCCGCCCTTCGCGAGGCCGAGGCGCGCGAGCGCATCCGAGCGCTCGATCTGCGGACGATAGTGGTCGATGACCTCGCCGATCGGATTGCCGGTAACGAAGATGCGCTCGCCGCGCAGCCCCTCGCGCAGCAGGTTCGCCCGGCTGCGCTCGGTATAGGGCATCAGCACGTCGCTCGAGTGATCGATGATCCGCCGGTTGACCTCCTCGGGCACGCGATCGTCGAAGCAGCGGTTGCCCGCCTCCATGTGGAACACGGGGATGCCCATGCGCTTGGCGACGACCGCGGCGAGGCCCGAGTTGGTGTCACCCAGGATCAGGACGCGGTCGGGCCGGTCCTCCAGGAAGGCACGCTCGCAGCCGAGCATGATCTGCCCCGCCTGTTCGGCGAACGACGAAGCGCGAACGCCCAGTTCGCGGTCCGGCTTGCGGACGCCGAGATCGCGGTACATCACCGCGGAAAGCTGCGGGTGATGGTTCTGGTTGGTGTCGATCAGCACGTGCTGCGCGCGCCGATCCAGCCCGGCGACGATCAGCGCCAGCCGGATGATCTCCGGCCGCGTGCCGAGGACTGTCGCGACCTTCACGTCCGTGCCCTCACCGCAGGACCTCGTCGCCCGCCGGAGCCGCCTCGTCGTAGAGCAGGCCGTGCTGCTCCAGGAGCGCCGCCACGTCCGGCAGATCGAGCACCTCGTCGCCCGAGCTGTACTCCTGGCCGATCGCCGGCCCGCCAGGCTCGGTCGCGAGTTCGGGCAGGATCGGGTCGATCACCAGGTATTCGCCGCTGCGCCACGTGCGCCGCGCCTCGTCCTCCGAGACCAGGATCTCGTGGATCTTCTCGCCGGGCCGCACGCCGATCACCTTGGTCGCGATGTCGCGTCCGCCGATCAACACCTTCGCGATGTCGACCATCCGCGCCGCCGGCGCGCTGGGCACGAAGGTCTGGCCGCGCTTGGCGCCCCTCAACGCCGCGAAGATCACGTTCACCGCATGGTCGAGGCTGAGCAGGAAGCGCGTCATGCGCTCGTCGGTGATCGTCACCGGCCCGCCCTTGCGGATCTGCTCGTGGAACAGCGGAATCGCCGAGCCGCGCGAAGCCAGCACGTTGCCGTAGCGCACCAGCACGAAGCGCGTATCGGGCGCGTCGAGATTGGCCTTGGCGATCACGCGCTCCTGCAGCGCCTTGGTCATCCCCATCACGTTGACAGGCTTAACCGCCTTGTCGGTCGACACGCCGACCACCGTCTCCACCGGCAGGTGGTGGACGCGGATCGCCTGGACGATGTTGGCCGGCCCCATAACGTTGGTGCGGATCGCCTCGATCGGGAAATATTCGCAGTTCGGCACCTGCTTGAGCGCCGCCGCGTTGAACACGACGTCGATGCCGCGCAGAGCCGCCGCGACCGTGTCAAGGTCGCGCACGTCGCCGATGCGGAACTCCAGCACGTCGCTCGCGCGGTGATAGATGATGTCCTCGCTGTCGCGGCCGCGGCTGCGATATTCGAGCTGCAGGAAGTACTGCTTCGCTTCGTCGCGCGACAGGATGACGATCTTCTCGGGCGCGCCGGCGTCGCCCTTCAGCAGCCGGCGGAGCAGGGTCTTGCCGAGCGACCCGGTTCCCCCCGTGATCAGGACGCGTTTGCCATCGAGCGGTTTCGTCATGCCACCTCCGCGGGGCTCCAGAGTCCGGCCCGCGTCGCTTCGCGCGCCATCTCGTCGATCATTGCAGGCCAGGATGGCGCCGACCAACCGGTCGCCGCGGCGAACCGGCTGCCGTCGAGCCGACGGTCGATCGCCACCGTCTCGTCGCGTGCGATCGCGCTGCCGGTGCGGTAGCGCTGCTCGAAAAGCTGCAGCAGGTCGTATTTTGCGATCGCCGGGCCGGCCACGTGCCATAGTCCCTCGAGCGCCGGGAATTCGACGGCGAGGCGGCCGACAAGGCTCGCCATCGTGTCGGTCGTCACGCCGCTGAACAGCGCCTTGGCGTAGCCCCTGACCGGATTGCCGCGCTGGCCGAGGAACCAGCCGAGCAGGCCATGCGCCGAGGCGAGCTCGTGGCCGACGATCGAGCTGCGCAGGGTCAGGCAGCCCGGGCCCGCGACCTCCCCCAGCAGCTTGCTGCGGCCATAGAGGTCGGCCGCGTCGGGAAGGTCGCTCTCGCGATACGGGCCGCCGCGTCCCGCGAACACGCAATCGGTGCTGAAATGGATCAGCCGCGCGCCGCGCGCGCGCGTCGCCTGCGCCAGCTCGTGCGGGAACAGCGCGTTGACGCGGATCGCGATCGCCGGGTCCGCGGCCGCGTCGAGCTGCTTGACCACGCCGACCGCGTTGAGCACGACGTCGGGGCGTGCCGCGTCGAGCGCGCGCGCGACCGTCGCCGGCTCCTCGACCAGAACCCCGGCGAGGGTGCGCGCGCGCTCGAGGCCGGGCACCGCGCGCGGCCCGCGCGTCGTCCCCCACACCTCGCCCTGCGCCGCCAGCCGCGCCGCGAGGCGATGGCCGAGCATCCCCGACGCGCCGATCACCAGAAACCGCATCGAACCTCTTTCCGCACAATCACGCCCGGCGTATAGCGCACCCCGCGCCCGATGGCGAGAACCGCGTTCCGTCGCCCGCCCTCGCGGTACCGTTACCTAACCGCCCGTCGCGGCTGCGTGATTCGCCGTCGAGCCGGCGGAAGGCCGCCGACCTAGCGTCCGCCGCCGCGCTGGATCGCCCGCGCGACCGCCGCCTGGAAAACCGCGCGCACGCTGGACGCTCGGAATTCCGCCGCGGCGCGTGCTGCCATGCCTACGCGGTCGATCACCGCCCGCCCGTCTTCGGCGATCTCGGTCAGCGCGCGCGCGAGGAGATCGTGGCGGTCGCGGTCGACCACGTGCCCGCAGCGGTGCCGCCGGAAGAAGTCGCAGACGAAGCTGTCGGGCGGCGCATGAACGAGGATCGGGCGACCGCTCGCCAGATACTCGCCCATCTTACCCGGTGCCGAGGACAGGATCGTCCGCTCGATGCCGGAGCGGAAGGCGAGCGGCAGGAACAGAATGTCCGCCGCGCGCTGCGCCCGATAGACGGCCGGCGCCGACAGGTAGTCCCGGCGAACGACATGCGGCCCGCTCACGCCCCACGCGGCCAGTTCGGACTCCGGCTGGCTGGTGAAGACCTCGAGGCGGAAGCGCCCTTCGAGCGTCGCCAGCGCCGCGACCAGACGCTGAAACGAGTCGGCCTGTGCGTGATAGACGTTGCCGGTATAGACGATGCGGATGGGCGAGCCCGGCGCCCGGACCGGCGGCGCTTCCGCCGCTTCGAATGCGGCGTCGTCGGCGGCGTTGCGGATCACCACCACCGGGGCCGCGCGCCGTCGCGCCAGCACGTCGTCGCGCAGGCGCTCGTTGGGCACGATGACGGCCGCCGCGTGACGGCTCCAGTAGCGCTCCCCCAGGCGGGCGGCGAAACGCAGGGCGGGGTTGCGCCATTGGTACACCGGGTCGTCGAACAGATAGGCGATGAACGGGACGCCGCGCTGCCGCGCCGCCATGCATCCGGCGGCGAGGTCGTAGGGCGCACCGCTGCATGCGATCACCACCGCGGCGCGATGGCGCGCGAGCACGGCGTCGATGTCGCGCCGCCGCGCGGCGATGCCGCGTAACACGCGCAGCAGCGACTTCGCCGACTTGAAGACGGAGGCGGGAACGTTCGTCACCGCCTTGCGCGGCGGCAGCGGCTCGTAGGCGGCGCCCGCGATGCGCTGCGCCTCGGGCGGCAGTAACTCGGAGATCAGGATCGAATTGGCGATCTCCGGCCCGAGGACGGCCTCAAGCGCCCGCCCCTGCCCGGACGGCGCCGGCGGCACCGCGACCGAAACCAGTGCGATCGGCCCGTGCGGCGCTTGATTACGGTCGTGTCCCGCAGGTCCGGTGGCCATGCTATCCGTGAATTGTCCCGATCGGCCGCGCCAATCGATCCGGCACGCGGCGCTGTCCCGGGATTCGAGGCGCGTTCTCCGCGTCGGCACGGTTATAGGTGGGGCGCGTCAGGTCTGGCAAACGGGCATTGCCACGTCGTCCGCGCGACGGCCGGCGGACGGTCCGCCCGGTCAGTCCGCCGCCTGACCGGTCCGTCCGGCCATGGCGAGCCGCTTCAACACGGCGACACCGACCGGCGGTTCGGACTGCCAGGGCAGCAGGAAGACCCGGCGCGCAAGGCCCTGGCGCACCCGTGCCACCTGTGCCTGTTCGCCGGCCTGGCGCGCCCGCAGCACCGGATCGCGCGTGCCGGTCCCGAGCAGGCTGCGGTTGATGACCCAGGCATAGGGCTCGATCCTGGCACGGCGCAGATCGTCCTGCAGCGCCGCGGCTTCGGAAACCGGAGTCGTCTCCGGCAATGCCACCAGGATGATCTTCGAATAGGCGGCGTCCTGGAGACGCATCAACGGCGTGACGATGCGGCCCTGCGCCTGCGGCGCGATGCTGCGCGTCATCTGGCGGTGATAGGCGCCGGTGGCATCCATCAGCAACAGGCTGTGGCCCGTGGGCGCCGTGTCGAGGACGACGAAGGCGCTGCGCGCCTCGCTGACGACGCGCGAGAAGGCGTGGAACACCGCGACCTCTTCGGTGCACGGCGACTCGAGATCCTCGCGCAGCAGCGCCCGCCCTTCGGCGTCGAGATCGCGCCCGCGGGCGGCCATGACCTTGTCGATATAGCGCTGCGTCTCCGCCTTGGGGTCGATGCGGTCGACGCGCAGCCCGTCCAGCGCACCGCCGAGCGTCGCCGCGACATGCGCGGCCGGGTCGGTGGTGCTGAGATGGACGCCGTGTCCGCGCTCGACCAGGCCGACCGCGAGCGCCGCGGCGACGGTCGTCTTGCCGACACCGCCCTTGCCCATCACCATGATCAGCCCGCGCCCAGCCGCCGCAAGCTCGTCGACGAGCGCGCCGAGCCCCGGCAGGTCGGGCGCCGCGATGGCCGGCGCCGATGCAGGCGCCGCCGCCGGCTCGTCGCGCAGCAGACCGCGCAGGGCCGCGAGCCCGACCATGTCGAAGGACCGCAGCGGCACGCGGTCCTGCGGCAGCGCGCGCAGCGCCTCGGGCAGATCGGCGAGGGCTGCCGCGCCGAGCGCGGCGATCGAAGACGCCACCGGGTCCGCAGGATCGCGCGCCGCGAACACGCCGTTGACCGCGAGCCGCTGATTGGCGAGGCCGAGCGCGCGCAATTCGGCGCTCGTGCGCGCCGCCTCGCGGATCGCCCCGCGGTCGGGACGGGTCACCAGGACGATGGTCGTGCGCGCCGGATCGCCAAGCGCCGCGAGCGCCGCCTGGAAGCGGGCTTCCTGCATCTTGAGCCCGGAATGCGGGCCGAGGCACGACGCGCCGCGGTCGTTGTCCTTGAGGAACCCCGTCCATGCCTTGGGCAGGCTGAGCAGGCGCAGCGCGTGCCCGGTGGGCGCGGTGTCGAAAACGACGTGGTCGAAGCCGCGTGCGCCATCGGCGAGAAGTCCCGCGAACTCGTCGAACGCCGCAATCTCGGTCGTACAGGCGCCGGAAAGCTGCTCACGCACCGTCGCGCGCTCGGCGTCGCCGGCGTGCGGCTCCATCTGCGCGAGGACACGCCGCCTGTAAGCCTCCGCCGCGGCCTCGGGATCGATGTTCATCGCCTGGAGCCCGGGCGCCCCCGGCACCGGCCGCGGCGTGCTGGCGAGCGGAACGCCGAGCATCTCGTCGAGGTTCGAAGCCGGGTCGGTGCTCACCAGAAGCACGGAGCGTCCCTGGTCCGCGAGCGCCAGCGCGACCGCGCACGCGACGGTCGTCTTGCCCACCCCGCCCTTGCCGGTGAAGAAGAGGTTGACGGTCGGATTGGCGAGTACGGCAAGCGTGCCGGAAGCGGCGGCGTCGGTCATCGGTCCTCGGTGCGCGGCAAAGGATTGAAACGATACCCGAACGGCGCCGGCCGGGATTGACCGAGGTTCAAATGCACCGCCTGGCTACGTCGCCAGCCGCAGCTTCGGTTTCGGCGGCGGCGCCGGCGGGCCTTCGACGATCACGCAGGCGTAGCGGCCGTCGCAGCCCGAGCAGCGCAGTTGGCGCTCGAAAATGTAGAGCGGCATCGTCGGGGCGATCAGGCCTGTGGCGATCAGGTAGGCGAGCGGCACGTCTGTCGTGCGGTCGCACTTGCGGCAGATGGCGGTGACGCGGCGCTTGGCGAACGCCTCCACCGGCAAGCGCGCCTCGCGCTTGGTGAGAGGATCGTAGTCGGGCATGATGAGAACAAAATCAGAACTCAGGCTGCTGCGTCAAGAGGTCCGGGGCACGGCCGAGGTGCATCGGCGCACCGATCGGTTCAGCGGTACGAGCAGGATGACGGTGACGGTGCAGACGATGGAGCGGACGATCAGGCGGACGGCGGCGCGAGCGCGACGCAGCGGATCCTACCGATGCGCATGCGCCGGTTCGGGCTGGGGATCGCCCTGTCGGCTCTCCGCGAGTCGCGCGCGGCCGGCCTCGGTCAGCACGACCATCGTGCGCTTGCCGCCGTCGAGGCG
>JAEUKZ010000105.1 GCA_016793045.1 Alphaproteobacteria bacterium | reverse complement strand
CTGCGCATGCGCGAGCTCGACGAGCAGCAGAAGGCCGAGCAGGCCGCGAAGGCCGAACGCCAGAAGGTCATCGAGGGCTACATCGCGGCGTTCGACCGCTCGGCGTCGGTGGCGCTCGAGAAGACCAGCGAGTCGGTGCGCCAGGCGGCGGCGACGGCAGACAGCCTGGCCGGGACGGCGGAGACGACGTCGCGCCAGGCCGGGGCGGTTGCGGCGGCGTCGGAGCAGGCGTCGGCGAACGTGCAGACGGTCGCGGCGGCGGCGGAGGAACTCAACGCCTCGATCGCCGAGATCGGCCGCCAGGTTCAGACCGCGAGCACGATGGCGGGCGGCGCGGTGGAGCAGGCGGAGCAGACCAACCGCCAGGTCCAGGGCCTTGCCGAGGCGGCGCAGAAGATCGGCGACGTGGTGAAGCTGATCTCGGACATCGCGGCGCAGACGAACCTGCTGGCGCTCAACGCGACGATCGAGGCGGCGCGGGCGGGGGATGCCGGCAAGGGCTTCGCGGTGGTGGCGTCGGAGGTCAAGAACCTGGCGACGCAGACGGCGAAGGCGACCGAGGACATCAGCCAGCAGATTGCGTCGATCCAGGGCGCGACGGGCGAGGCGGTGACGGCGATCCAGGGGATCGGCAAGGCGATCGTCGACATCAACCAGGTGGCGTCGTCGATCGCGGCGGCGGTGGAGGAGCAGAACGCCTCGACGCGCGAGATTGCGCGCAACGTGCAGGAGGCGTCGGCAGGCACGCAGGAGGTGTCGTCGAACATCACGGGCGTGACGCAGGCGGCGGGCGAGACCGGCACCTCGGCGCGCCGGATGCTCGAGGCGGCGAAGGACCTGTCGCAGCAGTCCGAGACCCTGCGCGGCGAGGTCGCCCGCTTCCTCGGTCAGATCCGCGCGGCGTAGCGCCGGCGGGGCGCCGGCACGCTGGCGGTTCAGCCCGCCTGCCGCCGCAGGAAGCTGCCGAGGCAATCGGCGAAACGCGCCGGCTCCTGCTCGGCGACGAAATCCGTCGCGCCGTCGAGCACGGCGCGCTCGGCTTCCGGGATCAGCGCCTCGGCGCGCGCCTGCATGAAGGCGATGCGATCGGCGCTGCCGCCCAGCAGCAGGGTCGGGATCGCGGCACGGCCGGCCGCGGCCGTGCGCAGGTCGTAGCGCCAGATCGCGCGATAGGCCGAGGCGAAGTCCGGACCGGCGGCGAGATAGTCGCGCACGAAATTCGTCGCCAGCTCGGGGCCGATCCACGGGTACTCGCCGCGGATGCGCTTCCAGATCCAGCCCAGATGATCGCCTTCAGACGCCAGCGGATAGGGCGGGGCGAAATTGGCGAGGCGGTCGGCACGCTCCGCATCGGTGTAGATCGGCACGCCGTGCAGCACGAGCGCGCGCACGCGCGCGGGCGCCGCCTGGGCCGCGGCGAAGGCGAAGACCGAGCCGGTGGCGCGCCCGAAGATGTGGACGCGTTCGGCGCCGAGCCGGTCCGCGACAGTCCACACCAGCGCGCCGTAGTCCGCAACCTCCCAGCCCGCCGGTGCGGGATCGGAGGCGCCGTGGCCGGGCGTGTCGAGCGCGACCGGGCGGCAGAACGCGGCGAGCAGCGGCAGCGCGCGCTCGTAGTTGCGCGAGGACAGCGGCGACTGGTGCAGCATGATCATGACGGGCAGTGCCGGATCGGCACTGGCGGTCCGGTAGTGGACCTGGCCCCAGGGCATGTCGAAATAGCCGCGTCGAGTCGCGCTGGAAGTCATCTCGTCCTCGTCGTGTCGAAGCTGCGGCGACGATAGCACGCGGCTGCGCTAGGATCGCGCTTCGCCCGCCGGGGAGATTCTTGGCCATGTTGTCGGACCGCTTCGATCTTCCGCTCTCGACGGCGTCGCGCGGCGCGGCGGATTCGTATGCCGCCGCGCTCGATCGGCTGCTGGCCGCGGATGTCGGCGCCGATGCGCTGCTCGACGCCGCGCTTGCCGCCGACCCCGGCCTCGCGCTCGCCCACGCGGCGCGGGCGCGGCTGCTGCAGCTCCAGGCGCGCGCCGCGGACGCGAAGGCGGCGATCGCGACGGCGCAGGGCCTGGCGGCCGGCGCGAGCGCGCGCGAGCGCGGCCACGTCGCGGCGCTGGCGCTGGCGGTCGAAGGCCGCGCGGCGGAAGCGCTGGCCGCCGTGCGAACGCATGCCGCCGAATTCCCGCGCGATGCGCTGGTGCTGTCGCTGGCGCTCGGCGTCTACGGGCTGATCGGCTTCAGCGGTGCGCGCGATCATCACGAGCGGCAGCGGGCGCTGCTCGAAGGCCTGGCGCAGCACTGGGGCGACCATTGGTGGTTCCTCACGTGGCACGGCTGGTCGCGGGTCGAGACCGGCGACGTCGCTTCGGGGGTGGCGATGATCGAGCGCGGCCTTGCGCTCAATCCGCGCAACGCCCACGGCGTGCACGCGCGCGCCCACGGCCATGTCGAAGCGGGCGAGGCCGACGAGGGCGCCGCCTTCGTCGCGCGGTTCCTGGAAACCTATGCGCCCGATGGCCAGCTGCACTGCCACCTCTCCTGGCATCTGGCGCTTTTCGCGCTCGCCCGGGGCGACGCTTCGCGGGCGTGGGCGATCTACGACCGGGCGATCCGGCCGGGGCGGGCGCGGTCGGCGCCGATGCCGACCCTTGCCGACGGCGCCTCCTTCCTGTGGCGCTGGTCGATCTACGGCCATGGTGGCGCCGCAGCGGACTGGCGCGAAGTCGCGGACCACGCGGGGCGCTTCTTTGCCAGGCCCGGGCTCGCCTTCGCCGACCTGCACGCCGCGCTCGCCGAGGCGGCGAGCGGTGCCGCCGAGGCGGCCGACGCGCGGGCGGCTGCGCTCGACGCGCTCGGCGCCGCGGGCCGGCTCGACGCCGGGCCGGTCGTCGCGCTGGTGAGCCGCGCCGCCTGCGCCTTCGCGGCAGGCGCGTACGGCGAGGCGGCGACGCTGCTCGAGCAAGCGCTCGCCGATCTGCCGCGCATCGGCGGCAGCCATGCCCAGCGCGAGCTGGTGGAGGATACGTTCATCGTCGCCTGCCTGCGCGCCGGAACGGGTGCGCGCGCCGCGCCGCTGCTGCGCGCGCGGCTCGCCCGCCGTCCGTCGCGCCGTGACCGCGCCTGGCTTGCGGCGATTTCGCCGGGCGGAAACTAGCGCCGAGCCGTCTCGACGCTCGCTCGGTGCTGGCCCATCATGGCGCCGCCGCGACATGCGCCAAACCCGGGGAGCCAGATCATGCCGTCCGTCGCTTCGTTCTTTTCGCAGAGCTACGCCGAGGCCCGCGAGAAATTCCTTGCCGCCGCGGAGGATGCCGGCGCGGCGATCGTCGACAGCATCGAGAACCCCAACAAGGGGCCGGACGGCGGGCGGCTGTTCACCGATGTCGCGCGCATCGGGCCGGGCGGCGCGAGGAAGAAGCTGCTGCTGGTTTCGTCGACCCACGGCATCGAGGGCTACTGCGGCTCCGGTGCGCAGGTCGGCTGGCTGCGCGCGCGCCACTACTATCGCGACGCGACGCCCGACACCGCGGTCTATCTGGTCCACGCGATCAATCCGTACGGCTTCGCCTATGGCCGGCGCGTGACCGAAGAGAACGTCGATCTCAACCGCAACTTCATCGACTTCTCGCAGCCGCTGCCCCGCAATCCCGACTACGAAGCGCTGGCCGAGCACATCAACCCGCGGGAATGGTCGCCGGCGGCGCTCGCGGCCGCGGACGAGGCGATCGCGCGGCACTACGGGCTGCCCAACGCGGACTTCCTGCCGCGCGCGATCCACGGCGGCCAGTACGTCAACGACAAGGGCACCTACTTCGGCGGCTTCGCGCCGACGCGCGCGCGCCAGAATTTCGAGGCGATCGTCCTCAAGCATCTCGCCGACGCGACCGACCTGTGCATGATCGACTACCACACCGGCCTCGGGCCGCTCGGCCACGGCGACATGATCTACGGCAACGCGCCGCAGGAGGGCCGCGCGCGCGACTGGTTCGACCACGTCACGCCGACGCTGGAGGACATCGAGGCCGCGAAGAAGAAGGCGGGCGGCCATGTCGCCAACGCGATCCCCGGCCAGCTTTCGCGACGGCTGCTGGCGCTGCTGCCCAGCACGCGCATCACCGCCGGCGGCATCGAGTACGGCACCCACGACGTCAATTCGGTGCTCAAGTCGATCCGCGCCGACAACTGGCTGTGGTGCCACGGCGACCCGAACTCCGCGCAGGGCAGGGAGATCCGGGCCTTCATCCGCGAGATGTTCTATCCCGCGATCTTCGAGTGGAAGATCATGGTGCTGTCGCGCTCCAACGACGTCATCCGCCAGGCGCTGGCGGGGCTCTCGCGCGCCTAGGTCCCGCGCGCGGCGCAATGCCGCAGGGACGAAGTGCGCCGGACGCTTCGCTCCCGGCGGGCCGATACTACGTCGATGAAGGGCGGGCCCGGTGCCCGCCGTCGCGATGGAGGCTTCTCATGCCCGAAACGATGTCGAGACCGCGCTGGGCGCGGCCGCTCGGCGCCTTCCTGGTCCTGTTCGGTCTGCTCAGCCTCAAGGAGGGCGGCAGCGTCCTGATCGGCGACGCGGCCGCGGTCGCGGCGGCCGGCGCCTACGTGCCGTTCGTCGTGTGGTTCAATGCGGTGGCCGGCTTCGCCTACATCGCCGCCGGCGTCGGCATCTGGCGCGACGCGCGCTGGGGCGCGGCGCTTGCTGCCGCGATCGCCTGCGCCACGGTCGTCGTGCTCGCCGCCCTGGGCGTCCACATCCTCAGCGGCGGCGCCTACGAGACGCGCACGCTCGCCGCCATGGTTTTCCGCAGCGCGGTGTGGGTCGGCGTCGCGGCGCTGGTCGCGCGCCACGTCTGCGCCGCCCCGCCGCGGCTGGCCTGAACGCGCGGACCGCTCAGGGCGCGGCCGGCGCGCGCTCCTCGACCGCCTGCATGACGCCGTCGCGCAGGCGGTAGATGCGGTCGAGCCGTCCGTAGATCTTCTCGTCGTGGGTGACGACGACGATCGCGGTCTGGCGTTCGATCGCGACCTTGCGCAGCAGGTCCATGACGATGCCGGCGCGCTCGGAATCGAGCGCCGCGGTCGGCTCGTCGGCGAGCACGATGCGCGGCCGGTTGGCGAGGGCGCGGGCGATCGCGACGCGCTGGGCCTCGCCGCCCGACAGCTTGGCCGGCTTGGCATGCTTGCGTCGACCGACCTGGAGATAGTCGAGCAACTCCTCCGCGCGCGCCAGCGCCGCGGCGCGCCGCTCGCCCGCGAGGTCGAGCACCGCGGCGACGTTCTCCACCGCGGTCAGGAACGGCAGCAGGTTGTGGAACTGAAAGATGAAGCCGATCTTCTCCAGCCGCAGCCGCGGCAGATTGCGGCGCAGCCAGCGGCCGTCGTAGACCACCTCGCCGTCGAGCTTCATCCAGCCTTCGCTGGGTTCGGTGATGCAGCCGATGACGTTGAGCAGCGTGCTCTTGCCCGAACCGCTGGGTCCGAGGAGCCCGACCACCGTGGCCGGCTCGATCGCGATCGACACGCCGCGCAGCGCATCGACGCGCGTGTCGCCGCTGCCGAAGTGCTTGGAGATGCCGCGGAGCTCGATCAGCGGCGCTGATGCGGCGCCCATGGCTCAGCCGCCCAGCGCGGTGGCCGGATCGACCCGCAGCGCGACGCGCACCGAAATCGCGCTCGCGGCCAGGCACAGGATCACGACGATCACGAGCAGGCCCGCGGTGTCCGCCGGCAGCAGAGCCACGCGGCGGGGGAAGAGGTCGGCGGCGAAGGCGACGATGACCCGGCCGATCGCCCAGCCGGCGATGCCCATCGCGAGCGTCTGCTGGAGGATGAGGCCGACGATGACGCGGTTGGGCGCGCCGATCAGCTTCAGCGTCGCGATCTCGCGCAGCTTGTCCATCGTCATCGTGTAGATGACGAGCGCGATGATGACCCCGGAGACGGCGAGCAGCGTCACCGTGAACAAGCCGATCTGGCGGCGCGCGCGGTCGACGAGCGAATAGGTCAGCAGGTTCTCCTGCGCGCTCTGCGGCATCGCCGCCAGATGCTTCCAGCGCGCGATCACGGCCGCGACGTCGGCGGCATCCTCGCCGGGCATCAGCCGCGCGACCACGGCGTTGACCGTGTCGGTCTGCGTGCGCGGCGCGCCGCGCGCCGCCTGGACCCGCGCGGCGGACGGTTCGAGTTCGAACTGCAGGCGCTGGGCGTCGAGCAGTGTCATGTACGCCACCGGGTCGCCGCCCGAGGCGCTGTGCCCGGCCACCAGCCCGACGACCGTGAAGGCGTTGCGGCCGATGCGGATCTGCTCGCCGAGCGCCAGGCCGGCGCGGCGGTCGACGATGAGCTCGAAATGGCTGCGCACGATGGGCCGGCCGGCGACCAGCTCCTCCGGCTCGCCGGGGCGGCCGCGCTCGAAGCCGACGACATAGAGCCGCAGGCGCGTGCCGCCGCGGTCCGCCTCGGTGGACTGGAAGGTCAGCGAGCCGGCGGCGGCGATCGCTTCGATGCGCGCGATCGCCTCGCGCGCGTCGCCGGGGATGCGCGAGGCCTCGGCGAACGGCCCTTGCGTGCCCGCCTCGACCACCCAGAGATCGGCGGCCGGCGCGCGCGCGACGACCAGCGCTTCCTCGACCAGGCCGCGATAGATTCCGACCATCGACTGGACGACGCCGAGCAGCAGGCTCAGGCCGACGCAGGTCATCGCGAAGCGGCCGAGATTGTGGCGGATGTCGCGCAGCGCGTAGTTCACGGCGCGGCCCCGCGCGTGGCGGCGGCGCGACGGCCGGTGCGCAGCCCGTCGGACAGCGCCACGACGGGTGCTGCGCCGTCGGGCATGCCGGAGACGACCTCGAGCCGGCCGTCGATCGTGCGGGCGCCGAAGGCGACGTCGCGCTGCGCGAGGCGGCCGTCCTCGACGGTCCACACCCGCCCGTTCGCGCCGCGGAAGAGCGTGACCGCCGCCCGCGGCACGAGGAGCGCGCGCGCGAGCCGGCCGACCGTGATCGTGACCTCCGCCTGCTCCCCGAGGAAGAAGGCGGGCGGG
Organism: Alphaproteobacteria bacterium; assembly: GCA_016793045.1. Classification (GTDB taxonomy): domain Bacteria; phylum Pseudomonadota; class Alphaproteobacteria; order CACIAM-22H2; family CACIAM-22H2; genus JAEUKZ01. Next base: position 8,519 of record JAEUKZ010000105.1, on the reverse strand, counting down.
CAGCGATCGCACGTCGCGTAGACGCGGCGTTCCTCGGTCACGCGGTCGCTTTCGATGTCGATGCGGGCGACGCGCCCGGCGAAGCTCTGTCCAGGCAGCGAGCGCAGCCGGATCTCCGCCGGCTGGCCGACCGCGATCCGGCCCGCGCCCGCCTCGTCGACATAGGCGAGCACCCAGACCGTCGCCGGATCGATGATCGTGAAGGTCGGCTCGCCGGGGTTGACTGTGGCACCGAGTTCGCGATGGCGCGTGACGACGAGCGCGTCGTAGCGCGCGCGCAGCATGTGCTTGTCGAGCCGGGCGGTTTCGAGCGCGAGCGTGGCGCGGGCCTGCTGCAGGTTCGCGTTCGCGATGTCGACGGCGCTCGTCGCCTGGGCGAGGTCGGCGCCGGCGACGTCGAGGGCGGTCTGGGCGTCCTGCGCGGCCTCCGTCGAGACGGCGCCGCGGCGCACGAGTTCCTGGCGGCGCTCGCTCGCCTGCTGGCGCTGGCGCAGCGTCGCGCGCGCGCGTGGCAGGGCGGCGGCGGCCTGCTGGGCCGCGGCCTCGGCCTGGATCACACCGGCCTGGGCCTGCGCGAGGCGCGCCTCGGCTTCCTGCCCGTCGAGCCGCGCGAGGACCTGCCCGGCGCGCACGCGCTCGCCCGCATCGGCATTGAGTTCGACGATCGCGCCGGGGATCTCGAAGCCGATGCGCGAGACGACGCGCGCCTCCACGGTGCCGAGCCCGAAGACCTGCAGCAGCACGTCGTTCTCGGCCGCGGCGACGGCGACCTCGACCGGGCGGAAGGCGACATGCCACGCAGCCGCCGCCGCGACCGCAAGCGCCGGCAGTACGACCAGTCCGATGCGCGCGCGCCAACCCATGGGAGCGTCTCGTCAGCCGGAAGATGAAGTCACCTTGTCCCATTGCTGCGGCCAATGGGGGTTGACTCAGATCAACGGCGAGGGTCCGCGGCCTACCAGCCCCAGATTCCCAGCGGCCTTCCGGCGGCGATGTCTGCGAGTGCCGCCTTGGCGTAGTCGATGGTGTCCTCGGGCAGCGCCGTCCACGGGAACCAGCCGATCCCCCAGCACTTGTCCGGCTCCGCGTTGACCGGTTCGCCCGCCCAGCCCGCGACGGCGAAGAAGAAGCCGACGCGCGGCGCGCCCGTCCAGCGCGCGTGCAGCACGTAGCGCAGCGTCAGCTGCGCGGGCACGAGCACGATGCCGATCTCCTCCCGCGCCTCGCGGATCGCGGCGTCGATCACCGTCTCGCCCGGCTCGACACGCCCGGCCGGTACCAGCCAGCGGTCGCTCGCCCAGCGCGTGTTGCGGCGCCGGCCCATCAGCAGGCGCCCGGCGCGTTCGAACAGCAGATAGACGTCGAGCGCCGCTGCGGCGTCGCCCGCGGCGGTCATGTCGTGAAGCGGATCTCGACCGTGCCCAGGCCGGGCAGTTCGCTCTTCACCGTGCTGCCTGGCTTCGTCGGCATCATGCCGGTGCACGACCCCGACGTGACGATCTGCCCGGCCTTGAGGCCGCCCGCGCGCGTCGTGACATGGTTGGCGAGCCAGGTGACGATGCGCAGCACGTCGCCGGCGGTGTTGCCGCCGGTGCGCTCGGCGCTGACCACGCCGTCGAACATCTGGCGGACGACTTGCCTGGTCTGGTCGATCGCAAGATCGCCGGTACGCGCCGGGCCGACGACGAGCGCGGCGTGGCTCTGCAGGTCGGCGAGCAGCGACAGGGGGTCCTGCGCCTTCATGTCGGCGTACCGCGTGTCGACGACCTCGATCACCGGATGCAGCGAGCCCACCGCGGCCAGCACCTCGTCGCGCGTATAGGGCGTCGCGCGCGGCGGCAGGTCGCGCGCGAACTTGAAGGCGATCTCGGTCTCGATGCCCAGCAGGCCATACTGGGCCGAGGGCAGCGCCACCGGACTCGCGATGATCCCGGCGGCGGGCAGCGGCGCGCAGCCCGGTTCGGCGTCGGGCGACGCCGCGCCGACCTTCCAGCCGCCGATCGGGCCGATGGCACGCAGGGTCGCGTCCTGGATCGCATAGGCGCCGGCCACGTTCGCGGGGCGGCATTCGGCCGGCAGGGCGGCGAGCTTGCGCCCGCTGCGGCGGGCTTCGACCAGCAGGCGGGCGGCGGTTTCGGCGGACGACGACATGGCTTCTCCCAGGAATGCGGCCGGTGCCTGCACGCGGCGCGCGCGCGGCGCCGGCCTTTTCGATCGCGGGAGGAAAGCATGCGTCGCCGGCTTCGCGCCAGCCCGTTCTGTCATCAGGGGCGCGAGCCGCGCGGCCGCCGCATCAACCGGCGGCCGCGAGGCGCCTGTCGATCTCGCTGGTGAAGTTGCCGACGACGCGGGCGACCGACCGGCGCAGGCCGACGAGGCTCGCATGGACCTCACCCGCGGCGTTGCGGACGTCCACCGCCTGGGTCTGGGTCGTCCCCGCTCGCTCGGACACGGCACCGATGTGCGTCGATACGCTGCGCGCGGTGTCGGCCGAACGTGTGATGCTCTGCGCGATGTCCTCGGTCGCCGCGGTCTGCTGCTGGATCGCCCCCGCGATCGCGGTGGCGATCCGGTCGACTTCGCCGATCCTCGCTTCGATGGCGGCGACGCTCTCGACCGCGCGGCCGGTGACGACGCGGATCCCGTCGACCTGGCGCGCGATCTCCTCGGTCGAGCGCGCGGTCTGGTTGGCGAGGTTCTTCACCTCGGCGGCGACCACGGCGAAGCCTTTGCCGGCTTCCCCGGCGCGCGCGGCCTCGATCGTCGCGTTGAGGGCGAGCAGGTTGGTCTGCGCGGCGACATCGCCGATGAGCGTGACGATCTCGTCGATCTGGCCGACGGTGGTCGCGAGCGACGCGATCGTCGCGCGCGCCGCGCCGGCGGTGTCGACCGCGCCGCGGGTCGCCGCCGTCGCCGAGCCGATCTGCGCACCGATCTCGCGGATCGACGCCGAGATCTGGTCGGTCGCGCTCGCCGCGCTTTGCGCCGTCTGCATCGCGTCGGCGGAGGCGCTGGCGACGCTGCGCGACTGCTCGGTCATGGTGCCGCACATCTCGGCCATCGTCCCGGCATTGCCGGACATGCCGGTCGCCAGCGACTCGATGCGTTCGATCGCGCCGGCCATCTCGTGCTCGACCGCCCGGGCCAGTTCGACCAGCACGGCGCGTTTGCCGGTCTCGACGTCGCGCCCGGCCTGCTCCTGCGCACGCGCGAGGCGCCGGTTCTCGATCGCGTTGTCGCGGAATACGGCGACGGCATTGGCCATGTTGCCGATCTCGTCGCGCCGCGTTCCGCCGGCGATTGCCGTATCGACGTCGCCGGCGGCAAGGCCGCGCATCGCCGCGGTCAGGCGGTTGATCGGCCGAACGATGGCGCCGAAGACGACGAGCGCGACGAGGACGAGGACGGCAAAGCCCGCAAGCCCGGCGGCAAGCGCGATCTGCCGGTAGCCCGCGGTCTCCGCCCGCGTCGCGCCGACCTGGGCGGCGGTGCGCTGCTGGAGATCCTCGGCGAGGCCGCGCGAGGCGCGGCGCAGCGCGGTGAGATGGTCGAGCCAGTCGTCGTAGACGTTGGCGAGGCTGCGGCTGGCGCGCAGCGCGTCGATGAGGCCCGGGCGGAACGAGTCGAAGCCGGCGAGCGCGCGGTTGAGCGCTTCGATCCGCGCCGGTTCGGCGACGTCGGCTGCGAGAGCGGTGACGCGACCTGCTGCCGCGGCGAGGCGCCCGGCATCGGTCATGACCGGATCGACCGAGCCGGTCGAATTGGTGACGCGCGCCAGGATGCTCAGCAGGCGCGCGTTGATCGATTCCAGTGCGGCCTGCAGCGCGGCGCTCGCCTCGCGGGACGGCTGGTCGCGCTCGGTGATTTCGCCGAGGAGCACCGATTGATGCTGAAGCGCCATCGCGAATGTCGCGGTCACGCAGCCGCCGGCGAGGGCGATCAGCGTCAGGCAGAGGCCGAGCCGCACGCCGAGGCGTGCGGTCCAGCGCGGCAGCGAGAAATGCACGAAGGCGCCCTCCCCAGGGTCTGTAGACGTTCCGCTTACTGTTCGACCGGCAGGCCGGCGCTGCTCCACTCGCGAAACCCGCCGCGCATCCACAGCACCTGCGTGAAGCCCGCGGTGACGGCGCCGCGCACGGCATGGACCGCGGTCCAGCCGTCGGATCCGTGGCCGTAGATCACGATCGCCCGCGCACGGTTGTCGCCGAAGGCGGCCGGGTCCACGGTATTGGCCTCGGCATTGATCATGCGCACGATCGACTGTGCGCCGGGAAGGTGGCCTTCGAGATAGGCGGCGCGGCGGCGGACGTCGAGTGCGACGGCGCCGGCACCGAGAGCCGCGCGGGCTTCCGCCGGCGTGACCGTACGGGCGCCGTCGAGCGACGGCGGGGTCTCGCCCTGCTGCGCGACGGCGATCTGCGGCGCGAAGCCGAGAGCGAGGGCGACGAGGGCGGCAAGAAGAGGGCGGGACAAGGCGGACATTGCGATGATCCTTTCGCTCGAATCGACGGACATGCGGGACCGCTCCGCGACGCAGGCGGCGGGGACGGACACGCGAGGTTGGGGCGGGTCGGCCAGACTTGATCGAATTCCCCCACGCCGGCCCGCGGATCGATAGGAATATCCGGCGATTGTAATCGCGAGATTAACCGGAGGCGGTCCTTAGGATCGTGTCGGCAGGACGGCTCTGCCGTGCGATTCGACGGGGGCCGTGCGATGAAATATAAGTCAGCGCCTAAGACGTCGTTGAATTGGACCCCACGTCCCCATAGGCTTGACACCAACCTGCGTCCTGGAGGCAAATCCGGGCCGCAAACAGGGAGGGTTTGATGATCCAGCACCGAATTCCGCGCAGCCGCACCGGCCCCTCGCGGCGCGCGTTTCTCGCCACCGCAGGTGCGGGCGCACTGCTCGCCGGCGCGCCTGCGATTGCCCGTGCGCAGGCCCCGACGCTCAAGATCGGCGTACTGCTGCCGCGCTCGGGCTTCTTCGCCCAGGCCGGGCAGGGCTGCCATCGCGGCGCGCTGATCGCGCCGGCCGTGCTCAACGAGATGGGCTATCGCTTCGAACTCGTCCACGTCGACACCGAGTCGTCGGTCGACATCGCCCGCACCCAGGCCGAGCGGCTGATCAACGAAGGCGCCAACGTGCTGGTCGGCGCGTTCGATTCGGCGCAGTCGATCGCCATCGCGCAGGTGACCGAGCAGCGCGGCGTTCCCTACGTCGTCAACGTCGCCGCCGCCCCGCAACTCACCGAGCAGGGCTATCGCTTCATCTTCCGCAACTTCCCGCGCTCGATCGACCTGGTCACCAATGGCCTGGCGCTGATCAAGACCCTGTTGACCGCGACGAACGCCAGCCCGCAGCGCGCCGTGTTCATCCACGCCAACGATACGTTCGGACAGGCCAACCGCGGCGCGATGGACCGGCTGTTCCCGGGCGCCAACATGCCGTTCCAGCTGGTCGAGAACATCGCCTACGACCCGCGCGCGCAGGACCTCAACGCCGAAGTGGCGCGCATCCGTGCGGCGCGCGCCGACCTCGTCCTGGTGACGACGCGAGCCGGCGACGCGATCAAGATGATCCGCGAGATGGTGCGCCAGCGCTACGAGCCGATGGGCATCGTGAGCCCCGGCAGCCCGGGCATGTACGACCAGGAGTTCTACGATTCGCTGGGCCGCTTCTCGGAGTTCTGCATTTCCAACGTCCCGTGGTACAACCCGCGCGCACGGATGGCGCAGCCCTTCGAGCGCGCCTTCCGGGCCCAGTTCCCGAACGACAAGTTCGAGTTCCACGCGTTCAACGCGGGCTTCACGCTCGAAGCGATCCTGATCGCCGCCGACGCGTTCAAGCGTGCCGGATCGGCGGCGCCGCAGGCGATGGTGCAGGCGCTGCGCGCGACCGACATGGCCGACCACATCATGGTCGGCGGCCCGATCAAGTTCGACGAGAAGGGCCAGAACAACAACATCGGTTCGGCCTGCGTGCAGAACCGCAACCTCAACCCGACCGTCGTCCTGCCGAGCGAGGCGGCGACGATGCCGCCGGTCTTCCCGATGCCGGGTTGGCAGCAGCGGGGGTGACGGCGGCGGTCTTGCGGATCGACCCCCGGCCCGTCCCTTCTCCGCAAGCGGGGGAGGGCGGGGCGGGGGCGCTTCCACCGGCGCGCCCGTAGCCGATTTCCGATGCCCTTCGATTTCTACGTCAATCTCGTCAGCACCGGCGTTCTCAACGGCCTCGTCTACGGGCTGATGGCGCTCGGCCTGTCGGTGATCTTCGGCGTCATCCGCGTCGTCAACTTCGCCCATGGCGAGATGGCGGTGGTCGCGATGTATGCGGCGTTCGTGCTGTTCCGCGGCTTCGGCATCGACCCGCTGGTTTCGATGGTGCCGATCGCGGCCGGCCTGTTCGCGCTCGGCTACCTGCTGCAGGCCGGGCTGATCAATCCGTTCGTCGGCCGCGCCGAGCACGAGCAGTTCATTCTGCTGGTGGGCGTCGCGATCATCCTCGTCAACGGCCTGCTGATGCTGTACGGCCCCGACGCGCGCCACGCCGACGTGTCCTACGGCTACGACAGCTTCGAGGTCGGCCCGCTGCTGCTCGACAAGGTGCGCGTCTATGCGGCGCTCGCGGCCTTCGCCGTCGCGGTGCTGCTGTTCCTGTTCTTCCGCTTCACGCGCACCGGCACCGCGATCCGCGCCTGCGCGGACAACCTCGTCGGCGCGGCCGTGATCGGGCTCGACGTCAAGCACCTCTACGCGCTCACCTTCGGCATCGGCGCGGCCTGCGTCGGTGCTGCGGGCGCGTTGATGATCCTGCTGACCGACGCGACGCCGATGCTCGCGCCGTCCTACACGCTGCTCGCCTTCACCATCGTCATCATCGGCGGGCTCGGCAGCCAGAGCGGCGCGCTCGCCGGCGGCGTGCTGATCGGCGTCTCGGAGAGCCTCGCGAGCTTCTTCATCGCACCGTCGATGAAGGCGATGTTCTCCTTCGGGCTGCTGATCCTCGTGCTGCTGTTCCGGCCGCAAGGCCTGTTCGGGCGGCGCACGTGATCGGGCGCATCTTCGGCGGCCTGCCGCCGCGCGCGCGCCTGCTCGGCGCGGCACTGGTCGCCGTCCTGCTGCTGGTGCCGCTGGTCGCCGACCGCTACGTGGTCTCGGTGCTCGTGCTGGTGTTCGCCGCGGCCTATCTCGGCCAGGCCTGGAACATCATGATGGGGTTCGCGGGGCAGCTCTCGCTCGGCCACGCGCTCTATGTCGGGGTCGCCGCCTATGCCGCGGCGGCGCTCTACGTCCATTTCGGCATCGGCCCGTGGGCCGGCCTCTTCGTCGGCATGGCGCTCGCGGCCGCCTTCGCCGCCGTGATCGGCTTCCTCGGCTTCCGCTTCGGCATCGAGGGGGTGCACTTCGCGCTGCTGACCATCGCCTTCGCCGAGTTCACCCGCATCGGCTTCGACCACATCGCCTGGACCGGCGGCGCCGGCGGATTTTTCATCCCGGTGAGTCAGGTGCAGTTCGATCTGCTCAACCTGCGCGGCGGGCCGACGATGTGGTACTACGTCATGCTGGTGCTGATGCTGGCCGCGCTGGCGCTGTGCCGGTACCTCACCCGCTCGCGCGTCGGCTACTACTGGCTCGCCATCCGCGAAGACCCGGAGGCGGCGCGCGCGCTCGGCATCGACATTTTCCGCTACAAGATGATCGCGGTCGTGCTGTCGGCGGCGATGACCGCGCTCGGCGGCGTGTTCACCGCCTTCTACTACAACAACCTGTTTCCCGAGCGGGTGTTCTCGATCAACTCCTCGATCGATCTGATCCTGGCCCCGATCATCGGCGGGCTCGGCACGCTGATGGGCCCGATCGTCGGGGCCTTCATCCTGACGCCGGTGGGCGAGGCGCTGATCGGCGTGCTCGAGCATCTCGGCCTCGCCGTGCCGGGGGCCAAGCAGATCTTCTACGGGCTGGTGCTGCTTGCGATCATCTGGCTGCGCCCCGACGGCGTGTGGCCGTGGCTCGCGCGCCGCCTCGGCGTCGCCGACGAGGACCGGCGATGAGCGCGCCGCTGCTCGAGGTCGAGGGCGTCACCAAGCGATTTCGCGGGCTGACCGCGGTCAACGCGGTGTCGTTCGCGGTGCCGGAAGGCTCGATCTTCGCGGTGATCGGGCCCAACGGCGCGGGCAAGACGACGCTGTTCAACGTCATCGCGGGCGTGTTCAGGCCGGACGAGGGCGACGTGCGCTTCGCCGGCCGCTCGATCGCCGGCCTGGCGCCGGAGCAGACCTGCGGGGCCGGTATCGCGCGCACCTTCCAGATCGTGCGGCCGTTCAAGGAACTGAGCGTCGAAGAGAACGTCATGGTCGGGGCCTTGCGCACCGATCCCGACGTCGAGCGCGGCCGCGCCGCGGCGCTGAGGGTGCTCGAACGGCTCGAGCTCGCCGACCGGCGCCACCAGCGCGCCGGCGCGCTGACATTGCCCGACCGCAAGCGGCTCGAGGTCGCGCGCGCGCTGGCGACCGG
>JAEUKZ010000089.1 GCA_016793045.1 Alphaproteobacteria bacterium | reverse complement strand
AACAGCACCTCGAACGGCACCTGCTGGTACTGCGCCGGCAGGTTCTGGCGCATCGCGTCGATTTCCGAGCGGTTGACCACCAGCCCGTTGACGCGTGCGACCACCGGGTCGTCGGCCGCCGGCGCGGCCGCTGCCGGGGCGGCCGGGCTCGCTGGTGCCGGCGCCGGGGCGCAAGCGGGAACGGCGGAGAGCGCCGTCAACAGCAAGGCGGCGTGGAGGGACTGGCGCATCGAGGACGTTCCTTCGCGGGAAATGGGGCGCGGCCGCGCCCGAACGGGCGGCCGGGCACAGCGGCGCGCATCATGCCTCGGACGGATGCGGACGCACAAGCGTGGGCAGGCACGATTCAGCCGTGGTCTGCGGTGTGAACGCACACCACAGCCCGCAACATCGCGTTCGCCTCGATCAGCTGCCGCTCCACCTAAATTGAAGTTGGAATTGGCGCTACCACTTGAAAATTTGTCCGAATCAGACCATCTCTGGCTTGCTTGCATCACTCGGGGCAGCCACCCTTATGGGTGGCTGGGCCGGGGGTCGATGCACAACCGTCCTCTTTGAGGCCGGGTGGCGGGTAAGCGCCGGTTCACCGGAGACCCCCGCGGCATGTCGTCTGCGCTCGACTGCTCGCAGGACAACCGCAACTTGGTCCCTCGGGATTTGCCTAGCGGTTGGTGAGCAATTTGGATCGGGGCGGGCGGTTGAGCGCGAGCGGCCAGTGCGTCGTCAGCCCGCTCCAAATTGGAGAAGGAGATGATGTTCATGATTTGTTCCGCTTGCAAAAACGTGCCACAGCACGGTTCGTCGTATTGGCGGTCGCCGCCGCGATGATCCTGCTTGCATCACTCGGGGCAGCCACCCTATTGGGTGCCTGGGCCGGGGGGCGATGCACAACCGTCCTCTTTGAGGCCGGGTGGCGGGTAAGCGCCGGTTCACCGGAGACCCCCGCGGCATGTCGTCTGAAGCAGTCGGGATCGAGGGGTCAGGCAAGTCTCGACGTGCGCTCTAAGTGCGATGGCGTATGGCTCGGTCGCTAATCGAAGAGGTGAGCGACGAGCGTGCGCTTGAACGTGCATGGCACCACATTAAGGCGAACGCGCGATTCTCACTTAGCGAGCAAGTTAAGAACGAGATCAAAACGTTTGATAGCCAGGCCAGTGCCAACCTCAAGGCAATAAGGTCCGACCTTCGATCAGGTCATTTCATATTCGAGCGGCAACGTGGCGTGCTACTCGATCCTCGTGGCAAGAAACGGCCCATCGTAATTGCGCCCGTCGCAAATCGGGTTGTCCAGCGATCAATCCTCGAAGTATTAAAGAAGAGACCAAGGATTGATGCCATCCTGAGGTCAAAGACATCATTCGGCGGCATCGACGGACAGGGGCGAGAAGAGGCAATCCGACGCTGCTGCAAACTCATTGACGACGGCTTCCATCAGTTTGTTGGATCGGACATTGCCAAATTCTACACGAAGATCCCACGCAGGACCGTTCTCGACCTGATCTCGAGGCAAATCCCAAGTAGGCCGTTTGCTGAACTCTGCGCAAACGCAACTATTACTGAACTCGCAAATCTTGCGGAACTTGGCGAAGACGCAAGGCGATTTCCCGGACCCGAAGAAGGTGTTGCACAAGGCTCTTGCCTGTCCACCCTATTGGGAAATCTGCTGCTTCACGAATTCGACGTCGAGCTGAATACGCCTGATGTTGCGTGTCTCCGGTATATCGATGATTTTCTAATCCTTGCAAGAACCAAGGCGAACGCACGTCTGGCATTTGCACGAGCCGAGTTACTGCTCGAGAAACATGGGCTAACCGCATACCGGCCCGGTGACGACTCACACAAAGCGTCACAAGGCAACGTGAAGAACGGCGTTGAGTTCCTCGGATGTGAGATTCGCCTGAATTCCGTCCGACCCAACCGGAAAAGTCGTAAGCGGATCTTAGATAAGATCCATGAGCAAGTTGATGCAGCAACGGAGGAATTGGCAGCGAGGCGTATTGGCAACCTCCACAAGACCAACGGTCTAACGCATCATCTCTGGAAAATTGACAACACAGTTCGGGGATGGGGAAATGCCTACCAGTTCTGCAATGCCGATGATTCAATCTTCCAAACGCTTGACGAACAGATTGACGGCCTAATCGCCATGTTGCTTGGTCGATATTCCACATTGCGACGGCAGACGGATTCTCTCAGCACCCGAAGGCTGCTGGGCGTGCAAGCTCTGCGTGATCTCGAAAGACGCCCCATCTATAAGCGCAGAGAACGGCAATCGACCTCAGTTGATCCGGCGGCAGGCCGCTAAACTCCGTTTAGGCGCGGAACGAACGACGTCGGTGCCGTTTCAGTATCTCGTGTCGTCTCGTGTAGGTTGTCGCGCCCTTCCCGCACCTGCGAAGGCGGCGGCCCGCCACGTTGACAGGGCTCGCCCCGATGCCTATTTGTTGCCAGTCTCCCGGACAAGCTAGCCTCCGGCCCCCAGAACGCGAGAACGAGGTCGCGATTAACCATGCTCGGCGCCATCGCCCGCCGGTTGTTCGGCTCCGCGAACGACCGCTACATCCGCGGCCTCCACAAGCACGTCCAGGCCATCAACGCGCTCGAAGCCGACATCGCCAAGCTCAGCGACGACGACCTGCGCGCGCGCACCGCGTGGCTTAAGAAGCGGCTGGCCGACGGCGAGACGCTCGACGACATCCTGGAAGACGCCTTCGCCACGGTGCGCGAGGCCGCCAAGCGCACGCTCGGCCAGCGCCACTTCGACGTCCAGCTGATGGGCGGCATCATCCAGCACCGCGGCATGATCTCGGAGATGAAGACCGGCGAAGGCAAGACGCTGGTCGCCACGCTCGCGGTCTATCTCAACGCCCTCGAAGGCAAGGGCGTCCACGTCGTCACCGTGAACGACTACCTCGCCAAGCGCGACTCCGAATGGATGGGCCGCGTCTACACCTTCCTGGGCCTCACCGTCGGCTGCATCTACCACGAGCTGTCGGACGACGACCGCCGCAAGGCCTATGCCTGCGACGTCACATACGCGACCAACAACGAGCTCGGCTTCGACTACCTGCGCGACAACATGAAGTTCCGGTTCGACCACATGGTCCACCGGCCGTTCAACTTCGCGATCGTCGACGAGGTCGACTCGATCCTGATCGACGAGGCGCGCACGCCGCTCATCATCTCCGGCCCGACCGACGATTCCTCGGAGCTCTACATCGCGGTCGACAAGCTGATCCCCGAGCTGGGCGAGGCCGACTACGAGAAGGACGAGAAGGCGCGCACCGTCACGCTGACCGAGGAGGGCGCGGAGAAGATCGAGCGCCGGCTGCGCGAGGTCGGGCTGCTCAAGCAGGGCGCGCTCTACGACATCTCCAACATCTCGCTGGTCCATCACGTCAACCAGGGCCTGCGCGCCCACAAGATGTTCCGGCGCGACGACCACTACATCGTCAAGGACGGCAAGATCGTCATCATCGACGAGTTCACCGGCCGCATGATGGAGGGACGGCGCTATTCCGAGGGCCTGCACCAGGCGCTCGAGGCCAAGGAGCGCGTCCAGGTTCAGATGGAGAACCAGACGCTCGCCTCCATCACCTACCAGAACCTGTTCCGCCTCTATCCCAAGCTCGCCGGCATGACCGGCACGGCGATGACCGAGGCGGCCGAATTCCACGACATCTACAAGCTCGAAGTCATCGAGGTTCCGACCAACGTCCCCAACATCCGCAAGGACAAGGACGACGAGGTCTACCGCACCGCCAAGGAGAAGGCCGCCGCGATCGTCGCGCTGATCGCCGAATGCCGCACCAAGCAGCAGCCCGTGCTGGTCGGCACCGTGTCGATCGAGAAGTCCGAGGCGCTGTCGGCCGAGCTCAAGAAGAAGAACATCCCGCACCAGGTGCTCAACGCGCGCTACCACGAGCAGGAGGCCTTCATCATCGCCCAGGCCGGCCGGCCCGGCGCGGTGACGATCGCCACCAACATGGCGGGCCGCGGCACCGACATCCAGCTCGGCGGCAACGTCGACATGCGGATCAAGCAGGAGCTCGCGGGCATCGCCGACCCCGACGAGCAGGCGCGCCGCGCCGAGAAGATCCGCTTCGAGGTGGCGCAGTTCCGCGAAGTCGTGCTCAAGGCCGGCGGGCTCTACGTCATCGGCACCGAGCGCCACGAGAGCCGGCGCATCGACAACCAGCTGCGCGGACGCTCGGCCCGCCAGGGCGACCCCGGCGAATCGAAGTTCTTCCTGTCGCTCGAAGACGACCTGATGCGCATCTTCGGGTCGGGCACGATGGATTCGATGCTGCAGCGCCTCGGCCTCAAGGAAGGCGAGGCGATCGTCCACCGCTGGATCAACCGCGCGCTCGAGAAGGCGCAGCAGAAGGTCGAGGCGCGCAACTTCGACTACCGCAAGCAGATCCTGCGCTACGACGACGTGATGAACGACCAGCGCAAGGTCATCTACGACCAGCGCCGCGAGCTGATGAGCACGGACGACCTGTCCGAGCAGGTCTCCGAGATGCGCGAGGGCGTGATCGACGAGATCGTCTCCGCCGCGATCCCCGAGAACGCCTATGCCGAGCAGTGGAACCTCGACATGCTGCACGCGGAGACGCTGCGGCTGTTCGGGCTCGACCTGCCGATCAAGGACTGGGCGAAGGAAGAGGGGATCGCCGACGAGGAGATGCGCGCGCGCATCGCCGACGCGGTCAACCGCCGCATGGCCGAGAAGGCCGCCAACGCCGGCACCGAGATGATGCGCATCGCGGAGAAGAGCGTGATGCTCCAGGTCCTCGACCAGACCTGGAAGGACCACCTGCTGACTCTCGACCACCTGCGCCAGGGCATCCACCTGCGCGGCTACGGCCAGCGCGATCCGCTCAACGAATACAAGCGCGAGGCCTTCGAGCTGTTCGAGCAGATGCTCAAGCGCTTCCGCGAGGATGTGGTGAGCGTGCTCGCCCATGTCGAGTTCCGTGCGCCGCCGCCGCCCGAGCAGATGATGCCGCGCGAGCCGAACTTCGACCGCTTCGCCGAGAGCCACCCCGAGCCCGCCTTCGCCGGCGACGGCGGCGACGACGACCCGGACGGCGCGGCGCGCGGTGCGGCGCGCCGCGGCGGCGGCGCGATCAACCCTGCCGACCCGTCGAGCTGGGGCCGGGTGTCGCGCAACGCGATGTGCCCTTGCGGCTCGGGCCGCAAGTACAAGCACTGCCACGGCAAGGTGTGAACACGGCGGCATCGCCGGCATGACGGAGGGGCGGGCCGCGGCCCGCCCGGGACGGCCTGGAGCGCGGCCCCCAACGCACGCCGATTGCCGCCTGCCTGGGCCGGACCCTTTCCCGCCGCGAATAGACCCGCCCCCGCAACCGTTGTGATGGTCAAACCGGCGCCGTGCGCCGGAGCGAGAATCATCGCAACCATGGCCGGCCGACTTTTGCTGATGCCCGATGCCGCGCGCGAGGCCGCACGCGCCGGCGGCGCGTCGCGCCCGATCGCGATCGAGGAGGCCGGCATCGACGCGCGGCTCGGCGAGGTCGTCGCCGAGCGGCCGGAAGCCGCGTGGTGCTGGGCGGCCTGCGTCGGCGCGATCATGCGCCTGCACGGCCAGTCTCTCGACCAGCGCCGCATCGTCGCACAGCTTCACGAGCGCCATCCCGATCTGCCGGCCTGGGGGCACCGCGTCGCCGCGGCGACGAGCCGGCGCTGGCTTGCCGACGACTATCGCTGGTTCGCCTGCCGCTGCGACGTGGTGTGGGACGGCACCGCCGGCGGCGAGCGCGCCGGTGCGGCCATCGTCGCGGCGCGCGCGCTCGCCGACGGCCATCCGCTGATCCTCGGCGCCAACGGCCATGCGGTGGTGCTCAGCGCCATCACCTTTGCGCGCGACGGCGCCGGCAACGGTCAGCCGCTCGCCGCGGTCCTGCGCGACCCCTGGCCGGGCGCCGGCCGGCGCGCGCTGCGCCCCGCCGACTGGACCGGCGCGCGCTTCCTCGCGAAGCTCAACGTCTTCCCCGACGACGCGCAGGGATGGTGGCGCTAGCGGCGCGCTACCGCCGTCCGAGGACGCCCGTCAGCAGCATGTAGAGCTTGCCGATGTCCGAGCCGACGAAGGTCGCCGCGATGATGCCTTCGCTGTCGGCCGCGCGCGCATCCGCGAGAAGCTGCTCGAACTGCGCGAAGTACTCCTGCACGTAGCGGCGGAACTCGCCGTCGGACTCGAACTTCTCGCGGACCACCGGGCCGTAGGCGCCGTAGTCGACGCGGGTCAGCCGCTTGACGAACGCGCCGCGGTCGCCGGCGAGGAATTCGCGCATCACGCGCTCGACCGTCGTGGGGTCGAGCGCGCGGCTGAAATCGATCGCCAGCGAATCGAGCGCCTCGATGATGAGGCGCGAGTTGCGCAGGAAGCTCTGGCGGCGCGTCACCTGCTCGGACACGCGCAGGTTCTCGGCCTCGGCCTTGGCGGTCGCCGCCGCATGGCCCAGCGCCTGCGCCTCGCGCTCGAGCACCGCGCCCGCCTCGCGCACGTCGGCGACCCCGCGGGTCGTCATCTCCTGCAGCAGGCCGGCCTGGCGGGCGAGCGCCGCCTCGCTCTCGCCGAGCCGCGCCTGTGCCGCCTCGGTCACGGCGGTCAACTCGTGCGCCTGGCGCGCGAAGGCCTCGCCGATCGCGGCGATGCGTGCCCCCACGGTGGCGACGTTGCCGACGATCTCGCTGCTGCGGGCGCCGAGGCCGTGCGCCAGCGCGTCCAGCCGCGCGGTGCCGTCCTCCGCCGCCGCCGCGAGCGTGCGCGTCTGCGATTCGACGGCGGCGCCGACCTCGCCGAGCCGCGCGGCGATCGTCGCCGCCGCCTGATCGGCCTCGCGGACCTGGCGCTCGAGGCTGGCGCCGGTTTCGCCAACGCGCGCGCTGTAGCGCGCCGCGGTGCTGACCAGCAGGCTCGCCTGCTCGCGCAGGCTGAGGCCGAGATCGCGGGCGCGGGTGGCGGCGCTCTCCAGCGTCTCGGTGATCCGGCGCTCCTGTTCGGCGAGGTTCTGGTCGACCGCGACCATACGGCTGATGCCCTGATCGGCGAGCAGCGTGACCTCCGCCGCGCGCTTGAGCAGCGCCTCGGCGACAGCCTCGAGCCGCATCGCCGAACTGTCGGCGACCGCGCCGAGCTCGCTCGCGGCCTGGCGCAGCCCGCCGTTGATTCCGGTGAGACGACGGTCGGCATCGTTGACCAGCGCGCCGACGTCGACGATGCGCTCGCTGACCGTTTCGCCGATCGCCGCGAGCCGCGCGGTCGCATCGTCGGCGACGATGGCGAGGTCGGTCGAGCGCTTCTGCAGCGCGTCGCCGATCTCGGCCAGCGTGTGGCCGACCTGCGCCGCCGCGTCGAGCGTCTCCGACAGCCGCCGCCGCATCGCGAGACCGGCTTCGTCGAGCTGAGTCTCCGCGAGCGCGGCGCCGCCGGACAGCGCCTGCGCCTGCTCGTCGAGCCGCTGCCCGGCGGCATCGATCTTGGTGACGGCGACGTCCGCCGCCGCGCTGAGCTGCACCGTCCTGCCGGCGAACTCGTCGCCGAGCGCGCGGATGCGGTCGGCCGCGCCGTCGCTCGCCGCGCCGACGCTCGCCGCCTGCGCAAGCAGGGTCGCGCCGGCTTCGCCGGCGCGCGCGGCGATGGCGGACAGCGCCTGCATGAGGCCCGTGGCCTGCGCACCCATCTGGCGTTCGGTGCCGCCCAGCGATTCGTGCGCGGCCGCGACCTGGCGGGCCAGCTCCTCGCTGCGCAGGCGCAGCGCCTCGCCGGTCTCGCCGATGCGGGCGGCAGCCGTGGCGCCGATCGACGCGATCGCGGAGGCGCGGGCAGCGAAGATGTCGGCGGTCTCGCCGAGCGCGCCGGTGGTCGCCGCCGCCGCCGCGCCGACCTCCGTCACCGTGCGTGCAAAATTGCCGCCCGCCGCGAGCAGGCTCCCGCCGGCGCGGTCCGCGGTGTCCTGGATCGCGCGGGCATGCGCCTCGGCCTTCGCCGCGGCCTCGTCGAGCTGGCTCACCATCCGCGCGCCGACCGCACCGACGCCGCTGGCGCGGCGTTCGAGATCCTCGCCGGCGTCGTTGATCTTCGCGGCGACGCCCTCGCCGGTGCGCTGCAACGCCGCGGCGCTCGCCTGGAACGTCTCGCCGAGCAGATGCAGGCGCGATTCGACCTGGTCGGCCGTGCCGGTCATCGACTCGGCCTGGTTCTCGAGCGTGAGGCCGAGCTCGGTCGCGCGGGTGCCGACCTGCTCGATCGTGCGCAGCAGCTTCGCCGCCTCGCTGGCGAGGTCGCCGTCGACCTGCCCGAGCTGCGCGCGCGCAGTTGCGACCATGGTGGCGAGATCCTCGCCGCGCGCCCGCAAGCCGTCCGCGGTGTCGCGGATCTGCCGCGCCACGTCCGCCTGGACGGACAGCACGTCGCGCGCACGCTGTTCGAAGACGCTGCCGGCGCCGTCCATCCGCTCGGCCGCGGCGTTGGCCGCCGCCGCGAGGACGTCGCTGGCATGCTTGACGCCGCCGCTGGTCGCTTCGAGCCGCGCCACGATGCGCTCGCCCGCGGCATCGAAGCTGCGCGTGACCTCGAGCGCCGCCGCCCCGCCCGCTTCGGTGAGGCTGGCGGCCTGGCGCTTGGCCTGGTCGTGCGCTTCCCCGAGCCGCGCCGCTGCACGGTTCGCCGCCTCGTCGACCGTCGCGACGATCGCGTCGCCGGTCTGCTTGACGTCCTGCTCGGCGACCACAAGGCGCTGGCGGATCGTCTCACCCGCTTCGCCGAAGCTCGCCGTCGCAGCCGCGGCCGCGGCCGCGGCCGCCACCGTGATCTCCACCGTCTGCCGCTTCACCTGATCGTGCGCCGCACCGAGGCGCGACGCCGCCTCGCCCGCGGCGTCGCCGACCGTCGCCACCAGCGCCTCGCCGGATCGCCTGGCGTCCTGCTCCGCAGCGCCCAGGCGCTGGCGGATCTTCTCGCCCGCCTCGTCGAAGCTCGCCGTCGCCGCCGTGGCCGCCGCCGCGGCGGCCGCCGCCATGTCGACCGTCTGCCGCTTGACCTGGTCGTGCGCCGTGGCGAGGCGCGACGCCGCCTGGGCCGCCGCGTCGCCCACGGTCGCCACCAGCGCCTCGCCGGACCGCCTTGCGTCCTGCTCCGCCGCGCCCAGGCGCTGACGGATCTTCTCGCCGGCCGCATCGACATTGGCCGTCGCCGCGCCAGCCGCGGCCGCGACCGCGTCGGTCATCTCGACGGTCTGCCGCTTGACCTGGTCGTGCGCCGTGCCGAGCCGCGCCGCAGCCTGGGCCGCCGCATCGCCCACGGTCGCGACGATCGCTTCGCCCGACCGCCTGGCGTCGAGCTCGGCCACGCCGAGCCGCTGGCGGATCTGGTCGCCCGCGGCATCGAAACTTTCGCGCGCCGAGGCCGCCGCGGTCGCTGCCGCCTCCGTCATCTCGATCGTCTGGCGCTTGACCTGGTCGTGCGCATCGTCGATGCGCGTGGCCGCCCGCCGCGCCGCCTCGCTGACCGTCTCGACGATCGCGTCGCCCGCGCGGGCGGCGTCGACCTCGGTCTCGCCCAGGCGCATGCGGATCTGGTCGCCCGCGGCCTCGAAGCTGCGCTGCGCCGCCTCGGCCGCGGCCTCCGCCGCCTCGCCGAGCGCCGCCGCCTGGCGCCGGACCGCATCGTGCGCGCCGCCGAGCCGGGCCGCCGCCTGCTCCGCCGCCGTCGCGACGACCGCGACGAGCGCATCGCCGCTGCGGCGCACGCCGCCGCCGGCCTGCTCGAGCCTGGCGGCGATCTGTTCGCCGGCGGCATCGAAGGCGCGCGTCGCCGCCTGCGCCGCGACCGCCGCCGCATCGCCCAGCGACGCGGCCTGGCGCTTGACCTGGTCGTGGGCGTCGGCAAGGCGCGACGCGGCCTGATCGGCGGCGGCCGCCGCCGCTTCCGCCATCGCGGCATTGGTCGATTCGGATTCGCGCCGCAGCGCGTCGGCCTGCTCGGCGAGCTTGCGCACGGCGGCATCGCCGCCTTCGCCGAGCGCACCCATCTTGGCCTCCACCGCCGCCGTGGCCTCGGCGAGCCGGCCGGACAGCTGCGCCGTGGCCGCGTCGAAGGCACGGATGCGGTCGGCAACGCCTTCGCCGAGGCCCTGGATCTGGCCGAGGCTCTGCGCCGCCATGGCGCCGAGGCGGTCGGCCAGAGAGCGGAACGCCTCGCCGGCGGCGCGCGTGCGTGCCGTGCTCTGGTCGGCGACGACGCCGAGTTCGTGGCCCTGGCGCCGCGCGACCGTCGTCGCCGCCTCGGCGCGCTCGATGAACTGCTCGACCGCCTGGGTGAGCGACTGGACGTCGGTGCTCGCGCGCTCGCCGATCGTGCGCGAGGCCTGGCCGCTGCGCTCCAGCGCCACGGTGTGCGCGACGAGGCCTTCGACGACCTCCTTGGTGCGCAGCCCGGCGACCGTCGCGGCGCTGTCGAGGCCGGCGACCTGCTGCGCGAGCTTCTCGCTCGCCTGCGTGCCGCGATCGAGCAGCGCGCCGGACACGCGCTCCAGCTTCTCGGCCCATTCGGCCATCGACGAGCCGGCGACCTGGCTGCGCTCGACCACCGGCGCGATCGCGTTGGTGAAGTTCTCCGCCTGGCGGCGCATCGCTTCCGCCGCCTCGCGCGCGCGATTGGCGGTGGTCGCCGTCGTTTCGGTGACGACGGCGGCGTGCTCCGCGAGCGCCGCGCGGATCGCCTGCGCGGTGGTCGCGCTGCGTTCGGAGGCGCCGAGCAGCTCGCGCATCTGCTCGGCGATGCCCTCGCGGATCGCCTGCGCGCCGGTCGTCGACTTGTCGCCGGCGGCGTTGAGCTGCTCGACCTGCTCGCGAAGATTGCCGGTGATCGCCCGCACGCTGTTGGCCGACTTTTCCGCCGCCTGGGCGAGCAGTTCCGCCTGGCCGCGGACCTGGCCCTCGATGACCTGCGCCTTGGTGCCCATCAGGCCGGTGAGGCGTTCGAGCGCATCGGCGTGGCGGCGCAGCGCCCCCATGATCTGGGTCGCGCGCATCGTCGCCTGGTCGCTGATGGTGTTGAGTTCCTGCGTCTGGACCTGGATCGCCTTGCGGCCTTCCTCCAGCCGCTCCGCGGCGGAGGCCGAGGCGTCGGTGAGGATCTTCGCCTGGTCGCGCAGGCTTTGCGCCACGGTCTCGGCGCGCGCGTCGGCGGGACCGGGCTGGTAGATCAGCCCGTCGAGCTGGCGGCCGAGGATGTCGACCTGGCGGCGAAGTTCCCGGCCTCTTTCCACGAAGGCCACGACCAGCCACAGGAAGGCGAGCGGTGCGGCGACGCCGGCGAGGCCCGCGCCGAGTTCGTGCGGCAGCAGCTGGAAGATCGAATCCCAGCCGTACTGCGTGTTGACGTAGTGGAAGACGACCGCGAGCCACAGCACGCTGAGGGCGGCCGCCGCGATCGACAGCTTCGTCACCCAGGCGCGCGGGCTGTCGGGGGTGAGCGTCGATGACTTCGCCGCGGCGGCGCCGCCGGCGATCGGCGTGAGCTGTCGGACATTGGACGGCTTGTCGGCCATGATCGCCCCCTCGCGCCCGTCTCTACGGGCGGCTTTCGCGCAGCTGAACCACCCTCGCGCCGGCCCGCTACGCCGCCCTGCGGCGGCGGCGGATCAGGCCGAGGATTTCGGCCGCCGCGTGCGGGATGTTGGTGCCCGGTCCGTAGATCGCCGCGACCCCCTGGGCCAGCAGCGCGTCGTAATCCTGCGGCGGGATGACGCCGCCGCAGACGACGAGAATGTCCGACGCGTCCTGCGCCTTGAGCGCGGCGAGCAGCGCCGGCACCAGCGTCTTGTGGCCGGCGGCCTGCGACGACACGCCGACGACGTGGACGTCGTTTTCGACCGCCTGGCGCGCCGCTTCCTCGGGCGTCTGGAACAGCGGGCCGACGTCGACGTCGAAGCCGATGTCGGCGAAGGCGGTGGCGATCACCTTGGCGCCGCGATCGTGGCCGTCCTGGCCGAGCTTGACCACGAGCATGCGCGGGCGGCGGCCTTCCTCGGTCGCGAAGGCGGCGACCTCGCGGCGGATGCGCGCGAAGCCTTCGTCGCCTTCATAGGCCGAGCCGTAGACGCCCGACACGCTGCGGATCGTCGCGCGATGGCGCGTGAACACCGTTTCGAGCGCGTCGGAGATTTCGCCCACCGTGGCGCGCGCGCGCACCGCGTCGACCGACAGCGCCAGCAGGTTGCCGTCCGCCTTGGCGCCGGCGATCAGCGCCGCCAGCGCCGCTTGGCACTTCGCCTCGTCGCGCGCGCCGCGGATGCGCCGGATGCGCGCGACCTGCGCCTCGCGCACCGCGCCGTTGTCGATGTCGCGGATCTCGACCTTCTCGGGATTTTCCGGGCGATACTTGTTGACGCCGACGATCGTCTCCTCGCCGCGGTCGATGCGGGCCTGGCGGCGCGCCGCCGATTCCTCGATGCGCAGCTTGGGCATGCCCTGCTCGACCGCCTTGGTCATGCCGCCCAGCGCCTCGACCTCCTGGATCAGCTTCATCGCTTCGGCCGCGATGGAGTGCGTCAGGCGCTCGACGTAGTAGCTGCCGCCGAGCGGGTCGACGACCTTGGGGATGCCGGTTTCCTCGGCGATGATCAGCTGGGTGTTGCGCGCGATCCGCGCCGAGAACGGCGTGGGCAGCGCGAGGGCCTCGTCGAAGGAATTGGTGTGCAGCGACTGCGTGCCCCCGAGCACCGCCGCCATCGCCTCGATCGTCGTGCGGATGATGTTGTTGTACGGATCCTGCTCGGTGAGCGAGACGCCCGAGGTCTGGCAGTGCGTGCGCAGCGCGAGGCTTTCGGTCTTCTGTGGATTGAACGGCGCGATCAGCTTCGCCCACAGCAGGCGCGCCGCGCGCAGCTTCGCCACCTCCATGAAGAAGTTCATGCCGATGCAGAAGAAGAACGACAGCCGCGGCGCGAAGGCGTCGATCGGCAGGCCGCGCGAGCGCGCCGCGCGCACGTACTCGAGGCCGTCCGCCAGGGTGAAGGCGAGTTCCTGCACGCAGGTCGCCCCCGCCTCCTGCATGTGGTAGCCGCTGATCGAGATCGAATTGAACTTCGGCATGTGCTGCGCGGTGTAGGCGATGATGTCCGCGACGATGCGCATGCTTGGGCTGGGCGGGTAGATGTAGGTGTTGCGGACCATGAACTCCTTGAGGATGTCGTTCTGGATGGTCCCCGACAGCCTCGCCGCCGGCACGCCCTGCTCCTCCGCCGCGACGATGTAGCTCGCCAGCACCGGCAGCACCGCGCCGTTCATCGTCATCGACACGCTCATCTTGTCGAGCGGAATGCCGTCGAACAGGATCTTCATGTCCTCGACCGAATCGATCGCGACGCCGGCCTTGCCGACGTCGCCGACGACGCGGGGATGGTCGGAATCGTAGCCGCGATGGGTCGCCAGATCGAACGCGACCGACAGGCCCATCTGGCCGTTCTTCAGCCCCTGCTTGTAGAACGCGTTCGATTCCTCGGCGGTCGAGAAACCGGCGTACTGCCGGATCGTCCAGGGACGGTTGGCGAACATCGTCGCCCTAGGCCCGCGCAGGAACGGCGCCACGCCGGGCAGGCCGCCGAGATGCTCGATGCCTTCAAGGTCGGCCGCGGTGTAGAGCGCCTTGACCGGGATGCCTTCAGGGGTCTGCCAGACCAGAGTCGCAGGGTCAGCCCCCTTCAACTCCTCGCGGGCGAGTTTGGTCCATACCCCAATATCTGGTGTGTCGTGACCGGACATGACGACGCCGTGTTGAAATTGCTGAATAATTATAAAGCAAGCGGAACGAAAGGACTAGCGCCGGGTTCTTCGACTCGAACTTTAACTTGGGCGCAGCCGAGGATTCCGAACCGGCTTTACTTGCATCGATCTGCCCGGCTCACGCCGCAAGCATCAGCCGCCGGAACGCGACCGGCCGGTCGTAGCCCTTGATCGCCGCCTGTTCGTGCGCAACCGGCATTCCGGCGATCAGCGGCGCCACCGCGGGGTCGGCGGCGAGCGCTTCGGAGATCACGATGTCGCCGCCGTCGCTCTGGCCTTGCAGGCGCGCGGCGAGATTGACCGTCGAGCCGAAATAGTCGAGCCGGTCGTTGAGCGTCACCGCGATGGCGCTGCCGGCGTGCAGGCCGAGCTTGATGACCAGGCCGTCTTCGGTGCCCAGCCCGTGCGCCGTGTTGAAGCCCGCCACGGCGCGCTGCACCGCGAGCGCCGCACGCAGCGCCTGCGCGGGATCGGGGAACACCGCCATCACGGCGTCGCCGATCGTCTTGACGATGCCGCCGTCGTGTTCGCGCACGCGGTCGGCGAGGAAGGCGAAATGCTCGCGCACCAGGCGATAGGCGGCGGCATCGCCGATGCGCGCGTAGAGCGCAGTCGAGCCGCGCAGGTCGGTGAACATCAGGGTCACGCGGCCGACCGCGACGTCGTCGCCGGGGCGCAGCGCCTCCGCCGCGAACATCTCGCGGAAGGCCTGCATCGCGGTGACCCGCGCGGCGGTGAGCGCGTCGCGCACCCAGGCGCGGCTTTCGACGACGACGGTGAACGGCGCGGCGCGGCGGTTCACGAAGCGCACCGTGCCGGGCGGCGCGATCGGCCCGGTCGCGATCGCGTCGTCGCCGAGCAGCAGCGCCGGCACGCCGCCGTCGCCGACGGCCACGATCGCCTCCGGGCCCGGCGCGAAGCCGCGCACGCGGTAGTCGCCGGGCGGCAGGTCCGCGGCGACGTCGCGCGTTTCCCCGGGCGCCAGCGTCTGCTGGACCAGCACGTGCGGCGTCTGCATGGGACCGGTGGCGCAGAACTCGCCGTCGGCGACGTCGCGGATCGCCGCCAGGGGACGGAAGGTGAGCTCGACGTTCCTGGTGAAATCGCGCTCGTAGTCGATGTTGCAGGTGCCGCAATGGGCGCCCTGCGGCAGCCGGTCGAGCGAGGCGACGCTGCGCTTGGCGCCGCGGCAGTTCGGACACAGCAGGTCCCAATGCATCGCCAGCATGCCGTCGCGCACGCCGGTGAGGCAGGCCTCGATCGCCGTGCGCTCGGGCACCGCCCAATCGCGCGCGAGCTTGAGCGGGCGGATGCGGCGCAGGTCGCCGTCAAGGGCATTGCGGACCAGCGCCGACAGGCGCGCGGCCACCGCCGCGTCGACCCCGTCGCGCGTCATCGCCGCGGCGGCGGCGGCGAGGCGGCTTTCGGCCTCCGCGGAGAGCGCCGGCCGCTCGAGCGCGAACGGCATGTCCGCCGCGCCGCGCGCGAAGTCGTGCACGCGCCGCGCCACCCGGGTGAAGCCGCGCTCGCTCTGGCGGAAGAACCCGGCGGCGAGGATGGCGCGGCCGATCAGGTTGCGCGGCTCGACCTCGAGCGTATAGCGGCCGCGCGTGCCCGCCGCATCGGGCGCGAGTTCGAGCGACGCGGTGAGGCGCAGGAACGGCCCGTTGTCGAACCGGCGCGTCTGGCGGAAGCTGCGCCCCTGCACCATGTCGATCGGCGATTCGTGCCAGCGCAGGTCGAACGGGCCGAGCTTCGCACGGGCTTCGAAGTCGACCGTGCCGTCGGGCCGCGGCACCTCGCTGACGCTGTAGCGCGGCAGACCGGCGGCCTCGTTGAAGCGCGCGGTGTCGGCAACCAGCGGCCACATCGTCGCCGGCGGCCGCTCGAAATGCCATTCCCACGCGCCGCGTTGCGCCTGCGCCACGAAGCCTCACCTTCCCGACACCGCAGCCATTCTACGGCCCGCGCCGGCGCGCGGATCGATCACGAGCGCGTGGGGGACATCACCACGCCAGCGCCGGAAGCAGCCAGGTCGGCCGCAGCCCGCTCGGCGCCACGACCGTCGCATAGGCCGCCGCGTCGGGCACGCCGCCCATCGCAATGCCCATCGCCTCGCCGTGCAGGCCGCCGGGGATGAAGGCGCAGTCGAGCCCCGCGCCGAGCGCGCCGGCGATATCGGTCGGCAGGCCGTCGCCGATCGCCAGCACGCGTTCGCGCGGCGGGTTGCCGGCGATCTCCAGGGCCAGGTCGTAGATGCCGCGATAGGGTTTGCCATGCTGCTGCACCGCGCCGCCCATCGCCTCGTAGCGCATCGCGATCGCGCCGGCGCAGACCAGGCGCTGGTCGCCACGGATGACCTCGAGATCGGGATTGGCGCAGATCAGCTTGAGTCCGCGCGCGCGGCATTCCGCGAGGATCGGCACGTGGTCGTCGACCGACTTGTCCCAGCCGGTCGGGCCGGCGAGCACGACGAATTCGGCCTCCGCCACCGTTTCGACAGGGGTGACGCCGTTGCCTTCCAGCAGGCTGCGGTTCCACGCCGGGCCGATGAGATAGCCGCGCGTCCCGAGCGCCGCGTGCCAGGGGTCGCGGCGGTCGCGCAGCGCGCGCCAGGCGACCTCGCCCGCCGTCACCACGGCGTCGTGGTGCGCGGCGTCGAGACCCAGCTCGGCGAGCTGTTCGACCACCGCCGCGGACCGGCGCGGCGCGTTGGTGACCATGACCACGCGAAGCCCGGCCGCACGGGCGCGCGCGAGCGCATCGGGCACGCCGGGAAACGGCGCGAGCCCGTTATGCGCGGTGCCCCAGAGGTCGACGACCAGCACGTCGTAGCGGCCGGCGAGATCGGACAGGCCGCGCGCGAGCGGCGGCACGGCCCGGGTGTCGAGCGAAGTCATGATGCGGCGTTGTCGCACGGATCGCGCGCGCGGTGGAAGCGCGGCGTGTACGACCTATTCGCGCATCGGGCGGGGTTCGCCGAAGAGGTAGCCCTGGCCGAAATCGACCGGCATGTCGAGGATCTCGACCAGCGTCGCCTCGGTCTCGATCTTCTCGACGATGAGATCGATGTTGTTGCGGTCGAGCGCCGCCTTGAGGGCGCGGATGTCGAGCGCGTTGTCTTCGCGCCGCACCGCCTCGAGCAGGCGCGCCGCCTCGATCTTGACGGTGCGGAAATGGCGCCGGCCGAGGTCGTCGGGGTCGAGGCGCAGATCGGTGACCTGGTCCATGGAGAACCGGAAGCCGAGCCGCGCCAGCCGCTCGAGCTCGAGCATCACCGCGCCGGCGAGTCGGCCGACATGGCTCTGCACGAATTCGAAGATGATCGACTGCGCAAGGTCGCGGTTTTCCGCCATGAAGCCGGCGAAGTCGCGGAAGAAGGTCGCGTCGGCGAGCGTGTGCTCGCTGATGTTGACGTAGATGCTGGCGATGCGCGACTGGCTGTGCTGCAGCCGGCGCGCCAGCTGCACGCTGCGGAACAGCAGCATGTTGTCGATCGCCGATATCAGGCCTTCGCGCGCGGCGATGCCCATGTACTGCTGCGGCAGCAGGATCGCGCCCGCCTCGGTACGGATGCGCGAGAACACCTCGAGATGCCGGCGCTTGCGCTGCGGCAGGCTGACCACCGGCTGGAGATAGAGATCGATGCGGTTCGCGCGCAGGCCCTCGCGCACGTGGTCGAGGATCAGCTCGTCGCTCGCCTGGGAGCTGTCGGGCGGCACCGGCGCGAGGCCGTCGCCGCGCATCGGCTCGACCGGCGAGGCGACCGCGCGGCCACCCTGCGCACCGGCCGCATGGCCGCCCGAGGCGACGAGTCGCATCGCCGGCTCGGCCTGGCCGGATTGCAGCATCTGCACCGGCGCGCCGCCGCGCACCGAGACGCGTTCGACCAGCGACTGCAGCACTTTCACTTCCGCCATCACCTCGCCGAGTTCCATCGACTGGCCCTGGCGCGAGCGCGTGGTGCTCTCGACCGCGGTGAGGATCGCGCGCGCTTCGTCGCGCGCCTGCTTGAGTTCGCGGCGCACCTCGCCGTAGGCGTCGCGCAGCGCGTCGACCTCGCCCACCGTCGTGCGGCGCACGCCGAGGATGAGCAGGCCGAGATGCCCGACGCCGCAGCCGAAGAACACCGCGAGCCCGAACGCGACGGCGAGCAGCAGCCCGCCCGCGGGCA
>JAEUKZ010000085.1 GCA_016793045.1 Alphaproteobacteria bacterium | reverse complement strand
CGAAAGCCCGTGCAGCGACGGCGCGGGATGGCCGCGGAACTGGAATTCGCCGTCGTAGTCGTCCTCGATGATCCAGGCGCCGTGGCGCTGCGCCGCGGCGAGCGCCGCCATGCGTCGCGTCAGGCTCATCGCCGGCCCGAGGGGATACTGGTGCGACGGCGTGAGATAGATCAGCCGCACCGCGCGCGCGGCGGCAAGCGCGGCGGGATCGGCGCCCTCGCCGTCGACCTTCATCGGCACCATCGCCAGCTCGTGCGCGGCGAACACCGCGCGCGCGCCGAGATAGCCGGGCTCCTCGATCGCCACCGCATCGCCCGGATCGCTGAGCAGCGTGGCGGCGAGCGCGAGCGCCTGGCGCGTCGAGGTCAGCACGACGATCTGGTCGGGCGCGCAGATGACGCCGCGCGCCGGGCCGATATGGGCAGCGATCGCCGCGCGCAGCGGCGCGAAGCCGCGGCGGTCGGCGCCGTGCAGCAGGCCGGCGCGGTGGCGGCGCGCGCTGCGCAGCAGCGAGCGGTGCCAGGCGTCGATCGGGAAGGCGTCGAGCGCCGGGATGTCGGGGGCGAGCGGGCCGGGCGGCCGCGCCGCATTGGCTTCCGCCTGCGCGGCGGCAAGGCGGCCGCGTGCGGAGAGATGCGGCGCCGCGCGGCCCGCCGCGGCCGGGGCGGGTGCGCGCGCGGCGCGCCGCAGCAGCGCGGTTCCCGCGAGTTCGGCGACGTAGGTGCCCGATCCGCGCTCGGCGGCGAGGAAGCCCTCCGCGATCAGGCGCTCGATCGCCGCGACCACGGTGTTGCGCGCGACACCCCACGACGTCGCGAGCGCGCGGCTCGACGGCAGCCGCGCCGCCGGCGCGAGCGTGCCGTCGATCACCATCGCGCGGATCGCGGCGTGGATCTGCGCGGCGATGCCCGCGTCGTCGCTGCGGTCGAGACGGATGGCGTCGAGGAGGACGGGACGGCGGGCTGTCATCGGCGGGAAGGGTAGCGGGGAAGGGCGGGCCGGGGAAATCCGGAAGGCTTCGCGGCGCCGGTGCGTCTCGTCGCTCACGCGCACCGCGACATCGGACGGCGCTTTATTGTAGCCTTGACTTAATTAAGTAGAACATTTAATAAGACCGCCATGGAAGGTCTTGCCGCCCTCGGGGATCCAACGCGCCGGCGCATCGTCGAGATGCTGGCCGCCGGGGAGTTGTCCGCGGGCGAAATCGGCGCGCGGTTCGCCGTCACCGCGCCGGCGATCTCGCAGCATCTGAAGGTGCTGCGCGAGGCGCAGCTGGTGCGGGTGCGCCCGCAGGCGCAGCGGCGCATCTATGCGCTCGATCCGGCCGGCCTGGTCGCGCTCGACGACTGGCTCGCGCGGGTGCGCCGGTTCTGGACCGAAAGGCTCGACGCGCTCGAACGCCATCTCGCGGCCGATGCCGCGGCGCCGCCGCGCAAGCGCGCAGGCAAGCGGGGTAGCCGGCGATGAGTGCCCGGCAGCCGCTTCGGCGCCTATACTGACGCCATGCCGAAGGTCTCCTTCACCTCGGCGCTCGCGCGCTTCGTCCCGGTCCCCTCCGTGACAACGGAGGGCGCGACCGTTCGCGCGGCGCTCGATCGCGTCTTCGCCGATCACCAGAAGCTGCGCGGCTACGTGCTCGACGACCAGGGCGCCCTGCGCCGCCACGTGATCGTCTACGTCAACGGCAAGCCGGTCGGCGACCGCGTCGGGCTCTCCGATGCCGTCGGTGCGGCCGACGAGATCTACGTGTTCCAGGCGCTTTCGGGCGGTTGATGGCGGACGGATGAGGGAGAAATCGATGAGCGAGCGCATCTATGTCGGCAGCCGCAAGGGGCTGTTCACGCTGGCGCGGGGCAAGGGCGGCTGGGACGTCGAGGCGCTCGACTTCCTCGCCGAGCCGGTCTCGGCGATCCTGCCGCAGGATGACGGCACGCTCACCGTGGCGCTCGATCTCGGCCATTTCGGCAACAAGTTCTGGCGGCGCAAGCCCGGCGGCGCGTGGGAGGAACGGCCGGTGCCGGCGTTCCCCGCCAAGCCCGAGGATGCCGCGGACGATCCGCACCCGTGGTCGGTGGGCAAGGTGTGGGCCTTCGCCGACGGCGGCGTGAAGGGGCGGATCTGGGCGGGCGCGATTCCGGCCGGGCTGTTCCGCTCCGACGACGGCGGCGACAGCTGGACGCTGATCCGCGCGCTGTGGGACATCCCGGAGCGCAGGCAGTGGCAGGGCGGCGGCACCGACCAGCCCGGCCTGCACTCGATCCTGGTCGATCCGCGCGATCCCGAACATGTCGTCGTCGCGGTGTCGAGCGGCGGCGCCTGGACGACGCGCGACGGCGGCAAGAGCTGGACGGTGACGTCGAAGGGCATGTACGCGGAGTACATGCCGCCGGAGCGCCGCGAGGACCCGATCGCCCAGGACCCGCATCTGCTGGCGCAATGCGCCGCGAAGCCCGACGTGATGTGGTGCCAGCACCACAACGGCACGTTCCGTTCGACCGACGGCGGCATGACATGGGCGGAGATCACCGCCATCGCGCCGTCGAAATTCGGCTTCGCCGTCGCCGCCCATCCCACGGACCCGCAGACCGCGTGGTTCGTGCCCGCGGTCAAGGACGAGAAGCGCGTGCCGGTCGACGGCAAGGTCGTGGTCGCGCGCACGCGCGACGGCGGCCGGAGCTTCGACGTGCTGCGCGCCGGCCTGCCGCAGCGCCACGCCTACGACCTGGTGTGGCGCCACGCCCTCGACGTCGACGCGACCGGCCAGCGCCTCGCCTTCGGCTCGACCAGCGGCGGCCTGTGGACGAGCGAGAACGGCGGCGATTCCTGGACGGCGCTGGATGCGCGCTTGCCGCCGATTTCGGTGATACGCTATGCGAGGGCATGAACGCCGAGATCGTCATCCTCACCGGCGCGGGCATCTCGCGCGAATCGGGCCTGCACACGTTTCGTGACGTCGACGGCATCTGGGCGACGGTGAACATCGAGGACGTGGCGACGCCGCAGGCCTTCGCGCGCGACCCGGTGCGCGTCCAGGCGTTCTACAACGCGCGCCGCCGCGGCCTCGTCGACGCGGCGGTGCAGCCGAACGCCGCGCACCACGCGCTGGCCGAACTCGAGCGCGAGCATCGCGGCGGCGTGCTCGTGGTGACGCAGAACATCGACGACCTGCACGAGCGCGCCGGCAGCCGCAACCTGCTGCACATGCATGGCGAGCTGCTGAAGGCGGTGTGCGCCGCCTGCGGCGAGGTGACCTCGCGCCGCGGCGACATCGCCGTCGACGAAGCCTGCGCCGCGTGCGGAGCGGTGGGACGGGTCCGGCCCTACGTCGTGTGGTTCGGCGAGATGCCGCTGTTCATGGATGAGATCGCGGCCGCGATCGCAGGCTGCTCGACCTTCGTTTCGATCGGCACGTCGGGCGCGGTCTATCCCGCTGCCGGCTTCGTCCAGATGGCGCGCGCGGCGGGCGCCCATACGGTGGAGCTCAACCTCGAGCCCTCGCAGGTGCGCAGCGACTTCGCCGAGCATGTCTACGGCAAGGCGACCGAGATCGTGCCGGCGTTCGTCGAGCGGGTGCTGCGCGGCGCGCGATGAAACGCACGCCCGCGGAGACGCTGGCCGAAGCGGTCGCCGCCGCGCGCGCCTGCCGGCTGTGCGCCGACATCCTCCCCTTGGGGCCGCGTCCGGTGCTGCATGTCGATGCGGCGGCGCGGCTGCTGATCGCCTCGCAGGCGCCGGGCACCAAGGTCCACGCCAGCGGCCAGTCCTTCGACGACGCGAGCGGCGATCGGCTGCGCGACTGGCTCGGCATCGACCGCACGGCGTTCTACGGCAACAGGCGCCTCGCCATCATGGCGATGGGGCTGTGCTATCCCGGCCGCGACGCCAAGGGCGGCGACAAGCCGCCGATCCGGATCTGCGCGCCGACCTGGCATCCGCGCATCCGCCCTCTGCTCCCCAACATCGAGCTGACGCTGCTCGTCGGCAGCTACGCGCAGCGCTTCTATCTCGGCGCGCGCGCCAAGCCGTCGCTCGACGCCACCGTGGCGGCGTGGCGCGACTATCTGCCGGAGTACCTGCCGTTGCCGCATCCGTCCTGGCGCAACACCGGCTGGCTCAAGCGCAATCCGTGGTTCGAGCGCGAATTGCTGCCGCCTCTGCGCGCCGCGGTGCAGCGGCTGCTGTTTCCGCGCTGATGGGGTCGAACGACTCAGATATCTGATATATCAGACTTGCCGTATCAGAGATTCCGGTGTATGCACCGCAGAATTCCGCGGGCGCACCCGCCGGCAGCGGCCGGCGCGGCGGCCGCGAACGAGGCGAGGACGCGTGGCGGAAGCCCGACTGGAAGCGGTCAACCCGCTCTACTTCAAGAACCTGCGCGAGCACGTGCACGGCCTGCTGCGCGGCGCGATCGTCGCCGGCCAGTTCCGGCCCGAGGAGCGGCTCAACGAGCGCGGCATCGCAGCCGAGCTCGGCGTTTCGACCACCCCGGTCAAGGAGGCGCTGCGCCGGCTCGAGGCCGAAGGGCTGGTGACGACCCAGCCGC
The DNA here is from genome assembly GCA_016793045.1 of Alphaproteobacteria bacterium. Lineage (GTDB taxonomy): Bacteria > Pseudomonadota > Alphaproteobacteria > CACIAM-22H2 > CACIAM-22H2 > JAEUKZ01. Next base: position 3,544 of record JAEUKZ010000085.1, on the reverse strand, counting down.
GCCGCGGCATCTACGTCGCCTTCGGCGAGGCGCAGGCCGAGGAGATGACGCTCGCGCGCGCGGCGCTCGAAAGCACGATCGCGCGCCTTGCCGCGCAGCGGATCGACGACCGCGCGATCGCCGAGCTCGAAGGCTGCGCCCGGATGATGGCGGAAGCGACCGCGTCGGGCGACGTGCGGCTGCTGATCGCGCTCAACACCCAGTTCCACCAGGCCATCCACGCGGCGTCGCGCTGCACCTATCTGGTGCGGCTGCTCGAGGCGCAGAAGCTCTACGACCAGCTCGCGCGCCAGGCGCTGCTGAGCGACGAGGCCGAGCGCGCGCACGCGCTCGCCGAACACGGCGCCGTCTTCGCGGCGGTGAGCCGGCGCGACGAGGATGCGGCGGAGCAGGCGATGCGCGCGCACGTGCTGCGCTCCGGCCGCAGCCACATCGCGCGCGCCTTCCGCAGGAATGCCACGCCGGCCGCGGCGGCCGCATCGCCGGTTGTCGGCCAAACGATCCGCATGGGAGAACCCGCCAATGGCAATTGACCGCGTCCGCCGCGCCCTGTTCGGCATCTCAGGCGTCCACGTCACGCCCTACGGGGCCGACGGCGGCGTCGACGCCGCCATGCTGAAGCGCGTGGTCGATCGCATCGTCTCGGCCGGCGTGCACAACGTCGTCTCGGCCGGCAACACGGCGGAGTATTTTGCGCTGACGCCCGACGAGGTCGCGAAGGTCCACGACGGCGCGGTCGCCGCGGCCGCCGGCCGCGCGATCGTCACCGCCGCGGTCGGCCGCTCGCTGATCGAGGCGGTCGACGCCGCCAAGCGCGCGGGGCGCATCGGCGCCGATGCGGTCATGGTCCATCACCCGCTCGATCCCTTCGCGGCGCCGTCGGCGCAGGCGGACTATTTCGCCGCGGTCGCCGACGCGAGCCCGCTGCCGGTCGTCGCCTATGTCCGCTCCGACGCGATCGGTCCGGCGGCGCTGGCGAAGCTGGCGCGCCACGCCAACATCGCCGGCGTGAAGTTCGCGACCACCAACCTGATGCAGTTCGCCGAATGCGTGCGCGCCTCCGAAGGCGCGGCGGCGGTGTGGGTGTGCGGCCTCGCCGAAGGCTGGGCGGCGCCGTTCTACGCGCTCGGCGGGCGCGGCTTCACCTCGGGCCTCGTCAACGTGATGCCGGAGCTCTCGCTGGCGATCCATGCCGCGCTCGAATCCGGCGACTACGCTGGCGCCCGCGCGCTGGTGGCCGACGTCGTGTCCTTCGAGACGATGCGCGCCAAGCACAACAACGGCGCCAACGTCACCGTCGTCAAGGAAGCCATGAGGCTGCTCGGCATGGATGTCGGCGCGGTGCGCCGTCCCGGCCTGGTGGCGCTCGACGAGACCGACCGTGCCGCCCTGCGCGCCATCGTCGCCGGCTGGCAGGCCAAGCGCGGCGCCGCAGCCGCGGCGCAGTAACATCGTTGGGGCGTGCCCCTGCGACGGAACGACGAACGAAAACGCCATCGGGAGAATCGCCATCATGACCGGAACAGTTTCGCGGCGCGCGCTGCTGGCAGGCGCGGCCGGGGCCATGCTCGCGGGCCGCGCGCACGCGCAGGGCGCGTGGCCGACCAGCGAGATCCGCTTCTTCATTCCCGCCTCGCCGGGCGGGTCGACCGACCTCGCGGCGCGGCTGCTCAAGCAGTTCGTCGACCGCGATCTCGGCGCCACGCTGGTGCCGGTCAACCAGACCGGCGGCGGCGGCACGGTGGCGACCGAATCGGTGATCACCGCGCGGCCCGACGGCGGCACGCTGCTGATCCATCACGCGCTGCTGCACACCACCAACCTGTTCGGCCGGTCGCCGCGCACCTTCCGCGACCTGTCGCCGATCGCGACGATCTCGGAGGTCAACAACGTGCTGGTCGCGCGCGGCGACGCGGCGTTCCGCACGCTCGCCGAGCTGCAGCGCGCCCTCGCCGGCGGCGGGCGGATGCGGCTCGCGAGCCAGCTCGGCGGCACGACCCAGGTGATGGGCCAGGCGGTGGCGCGCTGGGCCGGCGGCAATCTGCGCGTCGTCGATGCGGGGCCGGAGGCCGACCGCGTCGCCTCGATCCTCGGCCGCCAGGTCGAGCTGGCGCTGCTCACGCCGTCCACCGCCAAGCAGTATCACCAGGCCGGCGAGCTGCGCGTGCTGGCGCTGTTCAATCGCAACCCCGACCCGCTGGTGCCGGACTGGCCGACCGCGGCATCGCAGGGCCTCAACGTCCATTTCCCGCTGGTCTTCACCGTCTATGCCCCGCCGGCCATGCCCGATGCGCTGCGCCAGCGCCTCGGCGCCTCGATCGGCCGCGCGGTGCGCGAGGCCGACTTCGCCGCCGGCCTCACCCGCATCCAGCAGGCGCCGTCGTACCGCGACGAGGCGGCGACGCGCGCCTATCTCGAGCAGGAATTCGCCTTCGTGGCCGAGATGGTGCGCGCCGGGGCGGGGTGATGTCGGCGCGCCAGGACCGCGTCATCGGGCTGGTCTTCGTCGCATCGGGACTGGGCATGGCGCTGCATGCGCGCAGCATGCCGGTGCCCAACCTGATGGGCGATGTCGGCCCGAGCTTCTTTCCGGCGCTGATCGGCTGGTCGATGGCGGCGCTCGGTCTCGTGCTCGCCGCGATGGCGCGCGGGGGCGGCGCAGCCGCCGAGCCGTTCGATTGGCGGCGCGTGCCGATGACGGTCGGCTTCGCCGCGATCGCCTTCCTCTACGCCGCCGCGTTCGATCTCGCCGGCTTCTCGTGGCCGACCTTCGGCGCGCTGGTCGCGGCGATGGCGCTGCTCGGCCGACGCGACACGCGCAGCCTCGGCCTTTATGCCGCCGGCGCGGCGGTGTTCGTGCTCGTTCTCGGCTTCGCGCTCAAGCGCGGGCTCCGCATCCCGCTCACCGGCGTCTGGGTCGGGTGACGGCAACGATGTGGTTCGATTTCGCGGCGAGCACGCTGCGCATCCTGGGCTCGCTCGACACGCTGGCGCTGCTCTTCGCGGGATCGCTGCTGGGCGTCGTGTTCAGCGCGCTGCCCGGCCTCAACGCGACGCTCGGCGTCGCCGTCATGCTGCCGCTGACCTTCAGCCTCGCCCCCGGCGTCGGCATCGGGTTCCTGACCTCGATCTACATCGGCGGCATGTGCGGCGGCCTGTTCGCGGCGACCCTGCTGCGCATTCCCGGCAATCCGTCGTCGATCGCGACGACCTTCGACGGCTATCCGCTGGCGCAGCGCGGCTATCCGGCGAAGGCGCTCGCCACGGGCATCTGGGCGAATTTCGTCGGCGGCATCCTCGGCCTCGCGGCGCTGATCGGCTTCGCGCCGGTGATCGCGCGCTTTGCGCTCTCCTTCGGCCCTTTCGAGATGACCGCGCTCACCCTGATGGCGATGACGCTGGTGATCTCGCTGTCGCATGGCTCGATGGTGAAGGGCCTCCTCGCGGCGCTGGTCGGCATGTCCTGCGGGCTGGTCGGCTTCGCGCCGATCGACGGCACCGCACGCTACACCTTCGGCAACGTCAACCTCACCGGCGGCTTCGG
>JAEUKZ010000042.1 GCA_016793045.1 Alphaproteobacteria bacterium | reverse complement strand
CTTCGACACGATCTCCGGCGCCGGGCCGAACGGCGCGATCGTGCACTACCGCTCGACCGAAGCGACCAACCGGCGCCTTGCGCCCGACATGCTCTATCTCGTCGATTCCGGCGGCCAGTATCTCGACGGCACCACCGACGTGACGCGGACCGTCGCCATCGGCACGCCGACAGCCGAGCAGCGCGACCGCTTCACCCGCGTGCTCAAGGGCCACATCGCCCTGACGCTCGCGCGCTTCCCGGCGGGCACGACGGGCTCGCAGCTCGACGCCCTGGCGCGCACCGCGCTGTGGGAGGTCGGGCTCGATTTCGATCACGGCACCGGCCACGGCGTCGGCTACTACCTGTCGGTCCACGAGGGCCCGCACCGCATCTCCAAGATGCCCAATACCGTGGCGCTGCAGCCGGGGATGATCGTCTCCAACGAGCCCGGCTACTACAAGACCGGCGAATACGGCATCCGGATCGAGAACCTCGTCGCGGTGCAGCCGATCGAGGGCGGCGCCGAGCGCAAGCTGCTCGGCTTCGAGACCCTGACCCTGGCGCCGATCGACGTCGCGCTCGTGGAACCGTCGCTGCTCAGCCCGCGCGAGCGCGACTGGTTCAACGCCTACCACGCCCGCGTCTGCGACTCCCTGACGCCGCTGCTCGACGAGGCGACGGCGTCGTGGCTCGCGCGGGTGACGCGGCCGGTGTGAGCGCGCACCCTCAGGGGCGGCCCGCCTATGCCTGTGGAAACGCCGCCTTGAGCCACGATCGGTCGTAGGTGCCGGCACGGATGTCGGCGAGTGCCTTCGCCTCCCGCGCCTCCTGTGCGCGCACGCCCTGAAGCACCGCCGCTGCGGCAGCGGCCGGGACCGCGACCACGCCGTCGTCGTCGCCGACGATGATGTCGCCGGGCGCCACGACCATGCCGCCGATCGTCACCGGCACGTTGATCTCGCCCGGGCCGTTCTTGTACGGGCCCTTATGGATCGCGGCGCGTGCGAAGCAGGGGAAGTCGCCGGCGCGGAAGGCGGCGGCATCGCGGATCGCGCCGTCGATGACGAAGCCCGCGATGCCGAGCGTCTTCGCGTAGGTCATCATGATTTCGCCGACCAGCGCCTGGCTGACGTCGCCGCCGCCGTCGATCACCAGCACGTCGCCCGGCCGGGCGAAATCGAACGCCTTGTGGATGTAGAGGTTGTCGCCCGCGCGCGTGCGCACGGTGAGCGCCGTGCCGACGAGGTGGCCCGCGCGATGGAAAGGCTGCAGCCCGACCGCGCCGACGATGCGGCTCATGTTGTCGCTGATCAGCGCCGTCGCCGCGGTGCGGAAGCCGTCGAGAAGATCGGGCGCCGGGCGCGGCGGCGGGGGCTGGATGCGCGAGCCGGGAGCGGTCATGGTGGCCTCGTCGTCGATCGGGGCGGTCCATCATAGCGGCGGATCGCGAGCCGGTAGCAAGCGTGTTTCGCGCGCGCGTATCGTCTATGTTCGCGTGCGATGGACGATCGAGGTCGATTCCATTCAGCCGCGCGCTTCTATGCGCGCTATCGGCCGCGCTACCCGCAGGCGTTGATCGAGCGGATCGCGGGCCATTGCGGTCTCGACGGCACCGGCCGGATGATGGATCTCGGCTGCGGACCCGGCTTCCTGGCGATCGCGTTCGCGCCGCATTTCGAAGACGTCGTCGGCGTCGACCCCGAACCCGAGATGCTCGAAGTTGCCGCCGCGGAAGCGGCGGCTGCCGGCGTTTCGGTGACCCTCGTGCCTGGACGATCGGACGACCTCGGCGCGCATTGGGGCCGCTTCCGCATGGTTGCCATGGGCCGGTCGTTCCACTGGATGGATCGCGATGCGACCTTGCGGGCGCTTGATGCCATGATCGAGCCGGGCGGCCAGGTTGTCCTGATCGACGCCGCCAACGGCGGGACGGCGTGGGAGGCCGCCTGGCGCAAGGTGCATGATGGCTGGGCGGTTCCGGCGGCGCGCGCGCCGGCGGAGCAGCGTGCCGCGCCGGGCTGGGAGCGGCACGAGGTCGTGCTGGCGCGATCACCCTTTCGGCGTGTCGCGCGTGCGCGCGCGCAGTATGCGGCGACGGCGACGATCGACGACCTGATCGGCCGCGCCTACTCGATGTCAGCGACCACGCAGGCCGCGCTCGGCACGCGGCGAGAAGCCTTCGAAGCCGCGCTGCGCGCCCAACTGCGCGCGATAGAGCCGTCCGGCGTCTTCCGCGAGGCCTTCGATGTCGAGGCGGTGATCGCCGAGCGGCCCTGAACGGGCGGCGCATCGCGTCCGGCGGTCAGCCGCCGATCAGCTTCAGCCACTCGTCCTCGCTGAGCGTCGCCACGCCGAGTTCGCGCGCCTTGGCGGCCTTCGAGCCGGCATCGGATCCCACGACGACGTAATCGGTCTTCTTCGACACCGACGAGGCGACCTTGGCGCCGCGGCGTTCGGCGGTCGCCTTGGCTTCGTCGCGCGTCATGCGCTCGAGCGTGCCGGTGAACACGACGGTCTTGCCGGCGATCGGCGAGGAGCGGTCGATCACCTCGGCGAAGTCCTCGACCGTCACCTCGCGCGCGAGATCGGCAAGGGTTTCGAGGTTGTGCTGCTCGCCGAAGAACGCGGCGAGGTCGGCGGCCACCGACGGGCCGATCTGGTCGATGTTGTCGAGTTCGCTCGCGGCGTCGCCTTCGGGGTCCTTGCTCGCCGCCTCCATCGCCCTGCGCCAGGCGGAGAGCGAACCGTAGTGGCGCGCAAGCAGCTTCGCGGTCGACTGGCCGACCTGGGGAATGCCGAGCGCGTTGATGAAGCGGTCGAGCGAAATGCTGCGGCGGGCCTCGATCGCGGCCATCAGCCGCTCGACCGACTTCTCGCCCCAGCCCTCGCGCGCCGCGATCTCATCGGCGCGGCGGCGGAGGCGGAAGATGTCGCCGGGGGTCTTGACGAGGCCGTCGGCGTGAAAGGCCTCGATATGCTTCCAGCCCAGGCCCTCGATGTCGAAGGCGTCGCGCGAGACGAAGTGGCGCAGCCGTTCCGCGACCTGGGCGGCGCAGGTGAGGCCGCCGGTGCAGCGGCGAGCAACCTCGCCTTCGGCGCGAACCGCGTGCGCGCCGCAGACCGGGCAGGTATCGGGAAACTTGTAGGGACGGCCGCGATGCGGACGGTCTGGGTCGACGACCTCGACGATCTGCGGGATGACGTCGCCCGCGCGCTGCACCACAACGGTGTCGCCGACGCGCACGTCCTTGCGCGCGATCTCGTCCTCGTTGTGCAGGGTGGCGCGGCTGACGACGACGCCGCCCACCGTCACCGGCTCGAGTTCGGCGACCGGCGTCAGCGTGCCGGTGCGGCCGACCTGGATCGTGATCGCGTTGAGCCGGGTGCGTGCGCGCTCGGCCGGGAACTTGTGCGCGATTGCCCAGCGCGGCGCGCGTCCGACGAAGCCCAGGCGCTCCTGCCAGTCGAGGCGGTTCACCTTGTA
>JAEUKZ010000037.1 GCA_016793045.1 Alphaproteobacteria bacterium | reverse complement strand
CGCGTGCCGGCGCATCGTCGAGTCCACGCGCCAACCGATGGTGAATCTCCGCTTCAGCCTGGGCAGCGGCCCGCAGGCGCGCTGAGCGTCCGCGGCCGGCCGCAGCGCACCATGAATCCGTCGCCCACCACGCCAGGCCCTGGCGGCGCCCGCGACGACGAGGAGGCGCAGGCGCTGCTCATGCGCGCCTGCGAGGCGGAGCCGGCGCGGCCCGATCTCGCCTTCGCGCTCGCGGAGCTGCTGATCCGGCGAGGCCATTTCGACGACGCCGTGAACGCGGCCGACCGGGCGGTGCGGGCCGGCGGCGGCGTGGCGGCGATGCAGCTCGTCGGCCAGGCGCTGGCCGGCGCCGGAAGGCTCGACGAGGCGCGCGACGCGCATTGGCGCATGACCCAGGCCGTCGGCGGGCTGTTCGCCCGCACGATGCCGGGCGACATGGCGATCTCGAACGGCCAGATCGATGCGGCGCGCGCGGCCTTCGCGGCCATCCGCCTGTCGATCACGGCCGAGGAACGCCGCCGCGCGCGGCCGCCCATCGCCGCCGGCGCGCTCTCGCAGCCGATCCGCGGCCTCGCCCTCGACCATACCAACTGGCTGACCCGGATCGATGCCGAGGAGATCGCCGCTTCGCTCGGCATTCCGGTGCGGCTCTTCGCCTTCGACCAGCTTGCGGCGCCGGTGGGCAACGACCAGCCGCTGCTGTTCCTGCGGCTGGTCTCGCTCGGCGCGCCGGAGTACGGCGCCTTCCGGCATCTGAGCGCGCTCCAGCCGCGCCACCCCGTCGCGGCCTGGCTGTTCGACAATCACACCGCCTATCTGAACAATGCGCTGATCGCGCACCATTGCGACGTCGCCTTTCCGGCGCACCGCTTCGCCGCGGACTATCTTCAATCCGCCGATGGCGGCGCGGCCGGCCCCGCGGTGCCGCTCTGCGTCACGCAGTGGTCGCAGCGCGAAGTCGCGGCGTACTGGCGGGAGAGCGCGGACGCGCAGCGCGACGATCGCCTGCACGGGCGGTTCAGCTACTATCCGCTGGCCCACGCGCGCAATCGGCTCGTGCAGGCGCTCGCCGCGTCGGGCTGGCCGGCGGACGTCGCGCTCGACTATCGCGGCCGGCCCTATCACGCGCGCAGTCCGCGCGAGCGCTTCCTCGCCTGGCGCGGCTTCAAGACCTCGCTGCATCTGCCGGTGGCGAACGACCTGTCGATGCGCGTCTTCGACGCGCTCGCCGCCGGACACGTGCCGATCGTCCCGCGCGCCACGCTCGATCTCGACGCGGTGATTTCGCCCGCCGACCAGGCCGCGCTGCCGATCGTCCGATTCGACGACTACAGCGTCGAGGCGGTGAAGGCCGCGCATGCCGCGGCGCTCGCCGCCTTCGACCGCGGCGGCGAGGCGCAGGCGGCGGTCCGCCATGCCTATGTGCGCGACCGCCACATGCTCGTCCACCGCATCCGCGCCATCGTCGACCACGTCAACAGCCGCTATGCTGGCGGCAGCAGGCCATGACCACCCTCCCCCGCCTCTCCATCGTCCTTCCCTATCGCAACCGGCCGCAGCAGCTGGCGCGGTTCATTCCGCATCTCGTCGCCTATTTCCAGCGCGACAAGCTCGACAAGGACATCCCCTGGCGGCTCACCATCGTCGAGCAGGTGCCGGGCAAGCCGTTCAACCGCGGGCTGATCAAGAACATCGGCTTCCTGCTGACCGAGGCCGACCACGACTATGTCTGCTTCCACGACGTCGACTACCTGCCGATCTGGGCCGACTACTCCTACTGTCCGTCGCCGGCGCGGCTGATCTGGTACGGCGCCGAGCTGACGCCGTTCGACCCCGCGGTCGACGGCCTGATGAAGGCCGACTGGAACACCTGCTTCGGCGGCGTCATCACCTTCCCGATGGCGGATTTCCGCCGCATCAACGGCTACAGCAACCTCTACTGGGGCTGGGGCTACGAGGACACCGAGCTGCGCATCCGTACCGTCGCGGAAGGCCTCCAGATCGTCCATCGCGACGGCACCTACGAGCCCATCTACCACGTCAACGAGGGCTGGAAGGACTACAAGACGCCGACCGAGGAGAACGTGCGCAACCGCGAGATCTTCCTGCGCCGCCGCGACACCCTGGCGCTGACGCGCGAGTACCGGCAGGAAGGCCTCAACACCGCGAGCTATCGCGTCGTCGAGCGCCACATCGCGCGCGGACCCGACGGCAACGAGGTGCCCAACATCGAGCGCGTGGTCGTCGAGGTCTGAGCCCGAGCGAGCGCCCGCGGCGCCATTGACCCGCGCGGTCGGCGCCCGCATTCTGGCGCCGCAGGGTCACGGAACAAGGATGGATCCCATGCGCGTCGGCGTGCCCAAGGAAATCAAGAGCAACGAGAACCGCGTCGGGCTGGTGCCGGCGAGCGTGCGCGAGCTGATCCATCATGGCCACCAGGTCTTCGTCGAGACGATGGCCGGCTGGGGCATCGGCTTCGACGACGACGCGTACACGAGCGCCGGCGCGACCGTCCTGAAGACCGCCGACGAGATCTTCGCGAACGCCGACATGATCGTGAAGGTGAAGGAGCCGCAGGCGGCCGAGATCGCGCGGCTGACCGAGCGCCACGTGCTGTT
>JAEUKZ010000032.1 GCA_016793045.1 Alphaproteobacteria bacterium | reverse complement strand
CGCGCGATTCCGCGACCAGCGCGGCGAAGCTGGCGATCTCGTCGGGCGTCTTGTTCGTGACCATCAGCGGCAGCAAGGCGCCGCCGCGGCCGGCGGCGAATTCCGCGCGCTGTGCCGGCGAGGCGTCGTCGGGCAGGCCGGCGCGCGTGAAGACGAACAGCAGGCGCTGCGGTTCCTTCTGCAGCCGTGCGGCCTGCAGCAGGTCGTCGAAGTTCGCGATCTCCATGTCGGGCACTCCTGGGCGAACGAACGCAGCGCCTCCGCATCCGTAGAGGACGGATGGCTCGATATCAACCCTGCGGAGACTGTGGATGCTTGCGGCAGCGGTTGCGCGCGTCGCGTCCTCCGCCATACTCCGCGGCGGCGCCGGCCGCGGCGCGAGGCGGAACGAAATTGGAGCGACCCCATGGATCTTCAGCTCACCGCAAAGCGCGCCCTGATCACCGGCGGCAGCAAGGGCATCGGCAAGGCGGTGGCGCGGCTGCTGCTGCGCGAAGGCGCGCAGGTCGTCATCGCGTCGCGCGAGGCGGCGCCGCGCGACGCGGCCGTGCGCGAGCTGGCGGCGGAGACCGGCGGGCGGATATCCGGTGTCGCGGTCGACACCACCGACGACGCCTCGGTGCGGGCGATGGTCGCCGGCGCGGTCGCCGCGATGGGCGGCGTCGACATCCTGGTCAACAGTGCTGCCAAGGCGGCGGGCCACGCGCCGCCGCCGAAGCTCGCGGATTCGACCTCGGCGCTGTTCGCCGAGGAGATGAACACCAAGGTGATGGGTTACCTGCGCTGCGCCCGCGAGGCGGCGCCGCACATGGCGAAGCAGGGCTGGGGCCGCATCATCAACGTCAGCGGCCTCGCCGCGCGTCAGACCGGCTCGGCGATCGGCTCGATGCGCAACATCGCGGTCGCGGCGATGACCAAGAACCTCGCCGAGGAACTCGGCCCCCAAGGTATCAACGTCACCTGCGTCCATCCTGGCCTGACGCGCACCGAACGCACCGCCGGCACCGTGGCCGCGCGCGCGGCGGCCGCCGGCGTCACGCCGGCGGAGATGGAAAAGCGCATGGCCGCGGGCACGCTGATCGGCCGCATCGTCGACGCGGATGAGGTCGCGGTGCTGATCGCATTCCTCGCCTCGCCGCTGAGCGTCGCCATCACCGGCGACGCGATCGCCTGCGGCGGCGGCGCCAAGGGTTCCATCCACTACTGAGCGCGGCTATTCTGCGCGCCCTGTCATCGAATCCGCGAGAGGACGTCATGGCCAAGGCCTACTGGATCACCTGTTATCGTTCCGTCTCCAACCCGGACGCGCTGGCGGCCTACGCCAAGCTGGCGGGGCCGGCGATCCAGGCCGGCGGCGGCAAGTTCCTGGTGCGCGGCGTGCCGGCGAAGACCTACGAGGCCGGGCTCGCGACGCGCACGGTGGTGATCGAGTTCGACAGCGTCGCCCAGGCGATCGCAACCCACGACAGCCCGGCCTATCGCGCGGCGCTCGATGCGCTCGGCAACGGCGCCGAGCGCGACATGCGCATCGTCGAAGGCGCCTGAAGCGCGGGCGCGGGGCGGCGCGGCCGCCCCGTCACGCCTGCGGATACTCGATCTTCACGACCTCGAGCTGCTCGACCCCGGTCGGCGTGCGCACGTCGACGACGTCGCCGACGCGCGCCTTGAGAAGGGCGCGCGCCACCGGGGCGGTCCAGCTGATCTCGCCCTTGTCGATGCGCGCCTCGTCGATGCCGCGGATGTGGACCCGGCGTTCGCGGTCCTGTTCGTCGACATAGGTGACGGTCGCGCCGAAGAACACCTGGTCGCGGTTCTTCTGCTGCGCCGGGTCGACGCATTCCGCAATCTCCAGGCGCTTGCGCAGGAAGCGGATGCGGCGGTCGATCTCGCGCAGCCGGCGCTTGCCGTAGATGTAGTCGCCGTTCTCCGAGCGGTCGCCGTTGCCGGCCGCCCACGACACGGTCTCCACGACCTTCGGCCGCTCGATCCGCGCAAGCTGGCGCAGCTCGTCCTGCAGCCGCGCGAGACCTTCGGGCGTGATGTAGTTCTTGACGCCCGCCGGCTGCGGTGCGCCGGCTTCGAGATCGTCGTCGTCCTCGGCGTCGGTCTCTTTGGTGAAGGCCTTCGACATGGAGGCCGAGTCTAGGTCCCGCGGCGCCGGATGCAAGCGCGGCGCTACATCCCCATCGAGCGCTGCATGGCGCGCGCGAAGTGGCGCTCGAGCGCGGCTTCGGCGGCGTCGGGATCGCGCTTGCGGAAGGCCGCGATGATCTCCAGATGCTCGACCATCGTGCGCTCGATCATGGCGAAGGAGAAGCCGTAGAGCCTGTCGGCGCGGATGAGCTGCACGAAGTCGTTGGCCTGCTTGTAGGTGCGATGGACCATCGGATTGTTCAGCACGCCGATGACCTGATGATGAAAGCCGAAGTCGACCTGCTCGACGCGGCGCGCCATCTCGCGCGTCACCTCGTGCCCCCGCATGTCGGTGAGCACGGCGTGGTGGCTCGCTTCCATCTCCCTGATCCGGGCCAGCGGCGCCGTCTCGGCGAAGTAGCGCACGGCCGAGCGTTCCAGCAATTGGCGAAGCTGATAGGTGTTGCGGACCAGCGCGTAGTCGGCCTTGGCGATCTCGATGCCCGAGCGCGCGCGGATCGACACCAGGCCTTCGGCTTGCAGCACGTGCAGCGCATCGCGCAGCGGACCGACCGGCACGCCGAGCAGGGCAACGAGTTCCGCCTGCGACAGAAACGCGCCGGCCTCGATCCGGCCCTCGAAGAGCGCGGCCTTGAAGCGGTCATAGGCGCGCTGGCTCAGCGTCGTGCCGGAGGTGGTGCCCTCGATTTCGTCGACCCGTGCCCGTTGCGCGCCCACCGTCGTCTCCCTCGGGATGCCGTCGCGGCTTGACTTGGCCCCGCCGTCTGATCTATCAGATGGAGCAATAGATAAATCAATTGCCGGCGCTGATGCAAGCGGCGCGGGCAGGGAGCAACGCCGAGCGCCATGAAGATCGTCGACTTCACGATCACCCGTTTCCAGTTCGCACGCGACCGCGTCATCGGCGACAGCCAGGTGCACATCGCCTTCGGCAACTACGCCGCGGTCGAACTGCGCACCGACGGCGGCGAGGTCGGGCTCGGTTTCGCGCTCAGCCTCTTCCATCCGCTGCCGGCGCTGGCGGAACTCACGCGCGTGTTTCGCGAGGAAGCATGGCCGGGCCTGCAGGGTGCAGCACCGGCGTCGCTCATCCACCGCCTGGCGCGCCCGCGCGGCGGCAACCAGCGGCGTCTGTCGCAGCCCTTCGACGAGGCGATCAACCAGGCGCTGTGGGACCTCGCCGCCAAGCAGGCCGGCCTCCCGCTGTGGCGCTATCTCGGCGGCACCGATCCGCGCACGCGCGTCTATGCGAGCGGGCTCGATTTCCATCTGTCCGACGCCGACTTTTTCGACTTCTTCCGCCAGGCGAAGGCGCAGGGCTTCCGCGGCTTCAAGATCAAGGTCGGCCATCGCGACGTCGACTGGGACCTGAAGCGCCTCGAACTGTTGCGCAAGGCGACCGACGGCACCGGTCCTGTGATGGTCGATTCGAACGAGGCGTGGTCACCGAAGGAGGCGATCCAGCGGCTCGACGTCTATCGCCGCGCCGGCTTCGACATCCTGTGGGTCGAGGACCCGTGCCTGCGCGACGACTATGACGGCCTGCGCGAGATCCGGCTGGCGTGTCCCTGGGTGCAGGTGAACTCCGGCGAGTATCTCGACCTGCGCGGCAAGCGCCGTCTGCTCGAGGGCCGCGGCGTCGATATCCTCAACGTCCACGGCCATATCGGCGACGTGATGAAGGCCGGCTGGCTCGCGGCCGAGTACGGCGTGCGGGTGAGCCTCGGCAACACGATGCTTGAGATCGGCGTGCACCTGGCGTCGGCGCTGCCGGAGGTCGATTGGCTGGAATACTCGTTCCAGAACTACAACCACCTCGTCGAGGCGCCCTACGCCATCGCCGACGGCTTCATCACCGCCCCCGACCGGCCGGGCCACGGCCTCGCGCTGTCCGCTGCGGCGCGGCGCGAGCACGCGGTGCCCGACGTGCGTGACCCGAAGGACCTGCCGGCGCCGCCGCGGTCAAGCCCGATCCGGCTCGCGTCGGCGCCGACCTGATTTCCGAACGCAGAAGAAAACTCCCGGAGGAAACCACCATGATCGTCGATCGCAGGAGCCTGATGAAGGCCGCAGCGGCGGCGCCGCTCGCGGCGCTGCTGCCGCGCATCGCCGCCGCGCAGCAGGGCAACATCAACTATTGGCACCATTTCACCAGCGAGACCGAATTCCGCGGGCTCGAGCGGGTGATGGCGCTGTTCCGCACGCGCTATCCGAACATCCGCCTGACGCAGGAGAACATCCCCAATCCCGAATACATGTCGAAGGTCACGACGGCGGTCGTCTCCAACTCGCGGCCCAACGCCGCGATGGTCGTGGCCGAGCGCGTCAACGACATGGTCGCGATGGGCGGACTGACCGATCTCACGCAGCGCATCGCCGGATGGGACAGGGCCGCAAGCTTCCCTGCCGACCGCTGGCGGGGTGCGACCGTGCGCGACAAGGTCTACGGCGTGCCGGCCTTCACCTTCGTCGACTGGATGTACTACCGGAAGGACTGGTTCGACGAGGCCGGTCTCGCGCCGCCGCGGACCTTCGAGGAGTTCCAGGCCGCCGCGATCCGCATGACCGATCCGGCGCGCAACCGCTTCGGCTTCGGCCTGCGCGGCGGTGCCGGCGGCGCCGCCTTCGTCGTCGACATGTTCGAATCCTTCGGCTCGCCGATCGTCGTCGAAGGGCGCATGGCGATCGACAAGCCCAAGGCGGTGCAGGCGCTCACCTTCTGGTCGGAGCTGATGACGCGTCACCGCGCCGTGCCGCCGAGCGCGCCCAACGACGGCTACCGCCAGATCATGGAGGCGTTCAAGATCGGCCAGACCGCGATGGTCTGGCATCACACCGGCTCGCTGACCGAGATCGCGGCGGCGATGCGCGCCGGCCAATACGCGACCGCCCCGCGCCCGGCCGGCCCGGCGGCGCATATCGCGCGGCTCACCTATCTTTTCAACGGCATCATGAACCCGGCCAATGCGGATGCGGCGTGGGCGTGGATCACCTTCTGGGCCGACCCGGATGCGGCGATCGCGTTCCTCGACGCGACCGGCTACTTCCCGGCCTCGCCGCAGACCGCCGCCGACCCGCGCATCACCGGCAATCCGCTCTACGTCGCCGCGGTGGAGACGACCCGGTTCGGGCGCCTGCCGCCGGCGTTCGTCGGCGCCGCAGGCTGGTTCGACAACGTCGTGCTGCCGGAGTTCCAGAAGGTGCTGGTCGGCAACGCGACGCCGACCGCCGCGGTCGATGCGATGGTGCGCGGCCTGGAGGCGGCGCTGCGGTAGGATGGCGTCGCGCGCCAACGCCTTTGCCCGCGCGATATCGGTCGCAGTGGCCGTGCGCTAACCCCTCTTCCGCCGGGCGGGAGAGGGGGGCAGCGTGCGGCTTCGCCGAAGCGACGATGCGGGTGAGGGCGCGCGCGACCGACCATTCGAATTCGACCGAGGCCCCCATGACCACGCTCTCCGCTGCCGAAATCGCGCGCTACCACGAGGACGGGATCCTCTTTCCATTCGACGTCATCGGTCCCGCCGACGTCGCCGCGGCCAACGCGGCGCTGGCGCGGCTGGAGGCGGCGCCGAAGGAGATCCGCAAGGGCGTGCTCTCGAGCAAGAGCTATCTCGTGTCGCAGACGCTCTACGACATCTGCACCCGGCCGGCGATCGTCGATCGCGTCGCCGACGTCCTCGGCGGCAACGCGATGCTGTGGAGTGCGGGCTTTTTCGTCAAGGAAGCGAGCACGCCGCATTACGTGAGCTGGCATCAGGACCTGACCTATTGGGGCCTGACGCCTGAGGACGTCGTGACCGCATGGGTGGCGCTGACGCCGAGCACGGTCGAGAGCGGCTGCATGCGCGTCATCCCCGGCAGCCATCGTGGCGCGATCCTGCCGCATTCCAACACCTATGCGGCGACCAACCTGCTCAGCCGCGGGCAGGAGATCGCCGTCGCGGTCGACGAGGCGAAGGCGGTCGACGTCGTGCTGGCGCCAGGACAGATGTCGCTGCACCATGTGAAGATTGCCCACAATTCCGAGCCGAACCGCGCCGCGCATCGCCGCGCCGGTTTCGCCATCCGCTACATCGCGCCGCACGTGCTCCAGCAGCGCCCGATCCGCGACACCGCGACCCTGGTGCGCGGCGTCGATCGCCATGGACATTTCGCCGTCGAGCCGGCGCCGCATGGCGAGCTGCTTGAAGCGGACATCGAAGTGCATCAGCGCCACTGGCGCGAGGCGCAGGCGCTGATGCAGGCCGAAGCTGCACGAACCTGACATCGGGACGACACTGACGATGCGCATCACCGACATTCGCTGCTGGCTCGTCGAGAGCAATCATCCGCCTTACCCTTTCCGCTGGCGCGCCGGCCTTGCCGGATCGGGCGACGGCACGCCTGCGCACAAGCGGCCGCTCAAGGCGGTGCTGCGGATGGACACCGACGAAGATGTGTTCGGCGCGGTCGAGGTCACGCAGGCGCCCGCCGGGTTGCCGAGCCTCGTCGAGCGCCGTTTCAAGGCGCTGATCGGCGAGAATCCGCTCAACACGGAGAAGCTCTGGCACCTGATCTGGGAGATCGACCGGATCGAGGAGCTGCCGATGGCGCATCTCGGCCTGATCGACCAGCTCGCCTGGGACATCAAGTCGAAGAGGGCCGGCCTGCCGCTCTATCAGCTGCTCGGCGGCTTCGACCCCGAAGTGCCCGCCTATGCCTCGACCGTGACCTGGGACACGATGGGCGAGTACGAACGCCACATCAAGCATTGCATCGACGTCGGCTTCAAGGCTTTCAAGCTCCACGCCTGGGGCGACGCCAGGGAAGATGCGAAGCTGTCGCGCAACCTGCGCAAATGGGCGGGGCCCGACGCCGACCTGATGTTCGACGGCTCGGCCGGCTGGGACTACGTCACCTCGCTGTGGTTCGGCCGCGTCCTGCAGGACGAGGGCTTCCTCTGGTACGAGGAGCCGATGCGCGAGTTCGAGCTCGGCTCCTACGTGAAGCTGTGCGAGAAGCTCGACATTCCGATCCTCGCGGCGGAGACCTCGGACGGCTGCCACTGGAACATGGCGAGCTGGATCCAGGCCAAGGCGCTCGACATGACCCGCGCCAGCTCCTTCTACAAGGGCGGGATCACCGGCGCGATCAAGATCGCGCATTTGTCGGACGCGCACGGGATGCGCGCGCAGGTGCACGGCATGGGTCTCGCCAACGCCCAGCTCTGCGCCGCCATCCGCAACAACGACTATTACGAGCAGCTCGTCATGTCGACGGAGCAGATCGACGGACTGACCGAACTCGGCCCGCTCGCGATCAAGGGCGGGATGCTGACTGTCTCCGGCGCGCCTGGCCTCGGTCACGCGATCGACTGGAAGGCGGTCGAGCGCCACGCGGTCGCGCGGGTCTGAAGGCGGCGTGCCGGTGACCCGCATCGACGACGTCGTCGCGGACCGCCGCGGCTGGCGCGCCATGTTGGGGCCGCTCGAGCGCGTCTCCGAGGGCCGCGCGTGGGGCTACTACCTGCTGCTGCCGAGCCTGTTCCTGGTCCTCGCCGTCGTGCTCTACCCGACGCTGTGGGGGATGGTGCTGAGCTTCCGCGAGATGCGGCTCAACCGCATCGACCTCGGCACCGGCTTCGTCGGCCTGCGGCACTACGCGGACCTGATCGACGATCCGATCTTCTGGCTGTCGCTCAAGAACACGGTGATCTGGGTCGTCGGCGCGGTGGTCGGCGAGCTGGCTCTCGGGCTCGCCGCCGCGCTGGTGCTCAACCGCGAGCTGCCGGGCTTCAAGTTCCTCGGCGTGCTGGTGCTGCTGCCGTGGTTCCTGCCCAACGTCGTGGCCGGCCACATGTGGGCGCTGATGCTCGACCCGCGGCTCGGCGTCATCAACGACATGCTCGTCAATGTCGGCATCCTCGATTCCTACCGGGCATGGTTCGCCGACCCCAACGCCGCGCTGTTCGCCGTGCTGATGGTCGAGATCTGGCACGGCTTTCCGTTCTTCGCCCTGTTGATGCTCGCCGGCCTCAAGGCCATTCCCGCCGACCTCTACGAGGCGGCCTCGATCGACGGCGCGCGTGCGATCCAGAAGTTCTGGTTCGTCACCCTGCCGCAGCTCAAGATGATCATCGCCGCGACGGTGATCCTGCGCGTGATCGGGCTGGTCAACTCGCCCGATATCCTGCTGATCCTCACCGGCGGCGGGCCGGGCCGCGCCACCCAGGTGCTGTCGCTCTACGCCTTCATCAAGGCCAACAAGGAATTCAATTTCGGCTACGCCAGCGCGATCTCGGTGGTGATGTTCGTGCTGCTGATGGCCTTCGCCTACGGCTACGTCAAGCTGTCCAACGCGATGAAGGAATAGGGCCGCGATGACCACGCGCACGCGACGCTGGATCAACAACGCGCTGCTCTATCTCGCCGCGACCGCGATCGGCGGCTTTGCCGGCTTTCCGATCCTGTGGACGTTCCTCACCTCGCTGAAGGTCGAGAGCGACATCATCACCTCGACGATGATCTACATCCCGCGGCGGATCACCTTCGAGAACTACGTCGCGATCTGGGAGCGATCGAACTTCCCGACGCTGCTCGCCAACAGCGCCGTCACCACTGCGATCACCGTCGCAATCTGCCTCGTCACCGGCACGCTCGGCGCCTATGCGCTGTCGCGCTGCCGCTTCCCGGGCCGGCGCGAGATCATGATGAGCTATCTCGTTGTGCGCATGTTCCCGGCGGTGATGATCATCATCCCGCTGTTCATCCTGATGCGCGAGGTGGGACTGCTCGATTCGAGCCTCGGCCTCGCGCTCGCGTATACCGCGTTCCTGCTGCCGGTCTTCGTCTGGATGATGAAGGGCTTCTTCGACGGGGTGCCGCCCGATCTCGAGGATGCGGCGCGCATCGACGGTGCCTCGCGCGTCGGCGCGATGGTGCGCGTCGTGCTGCCGCTGGTCGTGAGCGGCCTCGTCGCCACGGCGGTGTTCGTCGCCATCGGCGCCTGGAACGAGTTCCTCTTCGCGCTGATGCTGACGACGAGCACGGGCTCGCGCACCTGGCCGGTCGGGCTTCAGCTCATGGTCGGCGAGTTCCAGCTGCCCTGGGGCACGCTGTCGGCGGGCGGCATCATATCGATCGCCCCCGTCGTGGTGCTGTTTGCGCTGATGCAGCGCGCGATGGTCCGCGGTCTCACCGCAGGCGCCGTCAAGGGCTGACGCGCCCGTGCGCGCGGAATAGGCTGGCGGCGGTCCGCGTTGTCGGCGCGCCGGGCCGGCGTGCGATGCCCGGCGCCGCGACCCTTGGAGTTTCCCCGATGAAGTTCACCGCCGCCGTTGCGACGCTGCTGCTGCTCGGCGGCTGCGCCAGCCGCTACCAGCCGATCATCGACCCGCAGACGTCGCAGGGCGGCAACTTCGATCGCGACCTCGAGGATTGCCGCGAGATCGCCGAACAGCAGAACGTCGCGGGCGAGGTCGGCACGCGCGCCCTCATCGGCGGCGGCGTCGGCGCCGCGCTCGGCGCGATCTTCGGGGCCTTCGGGGGCCACGTGGGCAGCGGGGCCGCGCTCGGTGCCGCGGTCGGCGGGGCGAGCGGTGCCGGCAGCGGCGCCCTGCAGAGCCAGCACGAGCGCGATCGCATCGTGCGCAACTGCATGACCGGCCGCGGCTATCGCGTCCTCAACTGAAGCCAGCAAGTTTCTCCAAGTCCGCGCGGCGCGATCCGCCTAGACCATCCGCAGACGTTCCTAGGCGGAGGCTTGGCGATGGCGACTGCCGTTCCCCATGCGATGATCGATGCGTTGCGCGCCGACGGACCGGCGGCGGATCGCGCCGCGGGGATGGCGCTGTATGGCTGGCTGATCGGCAGCTGGGAGGTCGATCTCTTCGACGGTTCGCGCGACGGCGTGCGCCGGCGCAGCCGCGGCGAGTGGCACTTCGGCTGGGTGCTCGAAGGCCGCGCGATCCAGGACGTCTTCATCGTGCCGGGGCGTGCGTTGCGCGCCGGGGACACGCCGGCGGCAGGAAACCGCTATGGCACGACCCTGCGCGTCTACGATCCGCGCTTCGATGTCTGGCACGTCACCTGGATCAACCCGGTCACCGGCGCGCACGACACGATGATCGGGCGCAAGGACGGCGATGCGATCGTCCAGCACGGCCACAGCGCCGAGGGCCGGCCGATCCGCTGGAGCTTCGTCGACATTTCGCCGGACAGCTTCCGCTGGACCGGCGAAACCTCGCAGGACGGCGGCGCGAGCTGGCAGCTCGTCGTCGAGTTCCTCGCCCGAAGGGTGGCCTAGCGGCTTAGCCCCACGGACCGCGCGAGCGCGGCGGCGCACCCCAGGGCGAACCGCCCCGCGGCGCCGCGGCATAGGCCGGCGCGGCGCCGAATTCGGCCGCCATCTCGTGCAGGCGCGCGACGCGGTTCTGCATCGACGGATGGGTCGAGAACAGGTTGTCCATGCCCATGCCCGAGAGCGGGTTGGCGATGTAGAGATGCGCGGTCGCGGGGTTTGCCTCGGCCGCCGCGTTGGGGATCTGCGCGACGCCGTGGTGGATGCGCTCGAGCGCCGAGGCGAGCCACAGCGGGTTGCCGCAGATCGCCGCACCCAGGCGGTCGGCCTCGTATTCGCGCGAGCGGCTGATCGCCATCTGCACCAGCGCCGCGGCGAGCGGCGCGACGATCATCATGACCAGGCTGCCGACGACGCCCATCGGATTGGGGTTGCCGTTGGCGTCGCGGCTGTGCATGCCGAACAGTCCGGCGAAGTTGGCGAGCATGCCGATGGCGCCGGCGAGAGTAGCGGTGATCGTCATCGTCAGGGTGTCGCGATGGCGGACATGCGCGAGCTCGTGCGCCATCACGCCGGCGACTTCCTCGGGGCTCAGCATGCGCAGCAGGCCGGTGGTCGCAGCGACCGCGGCATTCTCCGGATTGCGGCCGGTGGCGAAGGCGTTGGGCTGGTCCTCGTCGATCAGGTAGACGCGCGGCATCGGCAGGCCGGCGCGCTGCGCGAGCTGCTCGACGATGCCGTAGAACTGCGGCGCCGTGCTGCGGTCGACCTCCTGCGCATTGGCCATGCGCAACACCGCCTGGTCGGAGTTCCAGTAGGCGAAGAAGTTCAGGCCGGCGGCGACGAGGAAACCGATCACCATGCCGGTCGGCCCGCCAACGAGGTAGCCGACGGCGAGGAACAGGCCGGTCATCGCGGCGAGCAGGATGGCTGTGCGAAGGTAGTTCATGAGGTCCCTTGAGGCTCCCTGCGGGGGCGACGCAGTATAGATAGGAAACCCGACGGCCCGCTTCAATGTGCCGCAGGCGCGGTTGCCCGGCCGGCTTCGCGGGCCTATATGGAAGCCATGAGCGCGACGCCGAAGACCGAGACCGACCAGCAGCCCGAGCCCGAGGCGCCGAAACCGGCGCCGGCGGCGCGGAAGCCGGAGGAGTTCGGCGGCCCGCCGGGGCCCGAGCCGACGCGCTACGGCGACTGGGAACGCGGCGGTCGCTGCGTCGACTTCTAGCCGCCGCGCAGGCCTTCGCCGCCGATCAGCGCCACGCCGGCGAGCATCCCGGCCGCCATCTGCACCAGACCCGAGGCGATCGACAGCGCCAGCGCGTCCGACGCGGCGACGCCGATCAGGCCGAGCCCGGCGACCATCGCGCCTTCGCGCACGCCCCAGCCGCCGATCGAGATCGGCAGCATCGCGGTGAGCCCGATCGGCGGCAGCATGACCAGGCACGCCAGCAGGTCGAGGCGGACGCCGAGCCCGAGCGCGAGCGCCCAGATCGCGCCAACCGACATCGCCTGGACGAGCATCGCCGTGGCCGCGATCGCGGCGCGCTCGGGCGCGCCGGCGAGCGCGCGCGCATCGCGGATCGCGGCGCCGATCGGCTTGCCGAAGCGATGGCGGGCAAGCGCGCGCATCGCCGGATTCGACAGCAGCACGAAGCCCGCGAAGGCGAGCGCGATCGCGGCGCAGGACGCGATCATCGCGAGGCGCGCGACGGGGTCGCCGACGAGGCCGAGGAATGCCGGCAGCAAGGCGACCATCAGCACGCCGACGGCGGCGATGCCGACGACGCGGTCGAGTACGATGCCCGACAAGGCGCGATTGATCGGAATGCCGGCACGGCGCGCGAAGAGCAGCCGGGCCGCGTCGCCGCCGAGCGTCGAAGGCAGCGCCAGCGAGACGAACTGGCTGATCAGCGCCACGCGCGTGGTGCGCGCGAGCGGCAGGGCGCCGCTGACGACGCGCGCGACGAGATGCCAACGCAGGCCGACGACGATGATCTGCGCGAACAGGATCGCGAGCGCCGCGGCGGCGCTTGCCCAGCCGATCGCCTTGAGCCGGTCGAGCGACGCGCCGATCTCGATCGTGTGGGCGAGAAAGGCGAGCACGCCGATCGTCACGCCGGCCTTGAGGGCGAGCGCGACCCAGGCGCGCGCGCGGGTCATCGGCGGGCAGACGCCGCGCGGCGCCGCTCAGCGGCCGGCGATCAGCGGCGGCGGGTCGCGCCGCGACGCGCCGGTGTCGTCGGGGGGCCCGTCGCGCGGCGGCGTGACGTCCTTCATCGGGCGGTCCCAGCTGGGCCCCTCGCGATAGGCGCCCTCGGCGTGGGTGCGGGTCGAATAGACGTAGACCGTGCCGCTGCCGGCGCGATGCAGCATCCAGGCGAGGAAGGCGAGCACCGCCGTACCGAAGAACCAGGCAAGAAAGACGATGGTGCCGCCGGCGGCGGCGAGCACCGCCACCAGCCAGTCGAGTCCGGGCACCGCGCCGAACCACGAAACGACGGCGCGCATCATCTCCGAACTGAAGCCCACCGCGGCGTAGAGGCCGAGGCAGAGCAGCGACCAGAAGCCGATGAGCAGGACGAAGAAGCCGACGACGAAGCGCGGCAGGGTGGGGGCCGGTGCGGTGGTCATGCGCAATATCTAGGGATTGCCGGGGGCAAATGAAAGCCCGGCTTTACTCGCCGAGGCGGCGGCGCTCGGCGTCGAGTTCGCGGCGTTCGGCGTCGAGGCGGCGGCGCTCGGCGTCGATCTGCGCGCCATAGGCATCGAGGCGCTGGCGCTCGCTGTCGTAGAGCCGGCGCGTCTCGTCCTGGCGGCGCAGGTCCTCGAGGCGTTCGCGGGCGCGGCGTTCCTCTTCGCGCCGCTGCTCGTCGCGGCGCAGGCCGGAGTAGTCGTATTGGCGCGTCTGGGCCGCCGCCGGCGGGGCCGCGGCGAGCAGGGCGAGAAGGCCGACGAAGGCGAAGCGCATGACCGATAACGGATGGCGCGGCCTGCCGCTGCCGGGC
>JAEUKZ010000008.1 GCA_016793045.1 Alphaproteobacteria bacterium | reverse complement strand
GATCCTCCAGGACGAGCTACTCCGCATCTGGGGCCAGGACAAGCCGCCGGCGCGGCGCCGCACCGTCGTCTTCATCACCCACGGAATCGACGAGGCGGTGTTCCTCGCAGACCGCGTCGCGGTGATGAGCAGCCATCCGGGGCGCCTCAAGGAAGTGATCGATGTCGATCTGCCGCGCCCGCGCGGCGATGCGACGCGCACCGATCCGGCGTTCCAGGCCCTCGTCCAGCGCATCTGGGGCCTGATCCGCGCCGAGGCTTATCGCGCAACCGTCACCTGATCCACGCAAGAGAGGGAACCGAGCCATGAGCACGCACGACCGTTCGCCCGCTTCGCAGCCCCCGTCGCGCCGCCGTTTCCTCGGCGCCGCCGCGGCGTTGAGCGCAACGCTCGCCGCACCGTCGATCGTCGGCGCGCAGGCGCGGCGCGCGCTCCGCGTCTCGGTCGGCCGCCAGCCCTACGCCGCCGGCAACTCGCCGGTGACGCAGCACATGATGGCCCAGCGCATCTTCGAGCGCATCGGCGCCACGATGGGCTACGACCTGACCGTCGACTATCGCGACTATCCTTCCGCGCTGCCGATGGTCGAGGCGTTCATCTCCGGCAATCTCGACTTCGGCATGTGGGGCAACACGCCGATCGTGCGCCTGATCGCGCAGGATCAGCCGATCGTGCCGCTCACCGTGGGCGAAGGCCACCTGCGCTTCGTCATCGCCGTGCGCCGCGGCTCGCCGCTGCGCACGCTCCAGGACCTGCGCGGCAAGACGGTCGGCGCGCTGCTCGGCGGCGATCCCTACAACGCGCTGTCGCAGATCCTCCGCCACGAGCTCGGCAACGGCGACCCGCGCGCCCACGGCATCACGGTCGTCAACACGCCGACCCAGGCCCAGGCGGCCACGATCCCGACCGGCATGGACGCCGCCGTCGTGATCTATCCCGCCTATCTCAAGGCGAATGCCGAGATCGGCACGACCGGGATCATGAACTCCTTCGGCTACACCGAAGCGAACTATCGCGGGCCCGCCGGCGAAGGCGCCGGACACCTGATCGAGTCGGTGCGCCGCTCGCCATTCTTTCCGGACGGCTACTACCTGCATCGCTCGTTCTGGGTCACGCGCCCGGCGGTGATCCGCGACCACGCGCCGATGGTCACCGCATTCCTGATGGCCCAGCAGGAGGCGGTCGCCGAGCTGGCGGCGATGAACCCCGGCGCGGTGTCGGAGCTGGTGAAGAACTACTGGGGGCTGCCGCCCGAGCAGGGCGGCCTCGTGGTCCAGGACGACGTGCTGTTCAAGCGCGGCTGGTGCTGGCCGACCGAAGGCGACGCAACGGCGGTGCTCGAGATCTCCAAGGTCATGGTCGAGGGCCGCATCATCGAGCGGCCGCTCGCCTGGGCGCAGATCCGCCGCGCCTTCGAACCCTGCGTGCCGATGATGCGCGATGCCTACGAGCGCACCGGGCGGCGGCCCGACGCCGCCGCGTTCGAGGCTCAGAACGCGCAGGACCTGCGCGGTCTGCCGGTATGGGACCTGCAGCGCTGGCGCGACCGGACCTGACCCCACGCAGCTGACCTGAACCAGGGAGTCGATAGATGACCGATGTCGGATTCATAGGGCTCGGCACGATGGGCGGCCCGATGGCGATGAACGTGCTCAAGAAGGGCCATCGCCTGACGGTCTTCGACGTGAGCCCCAAGGCGGTGGCCCGCCTCACCGCGGCCGGCGCGCGCAGCGCAGACTCCCCGCGCGCCGTCGCCGCGGCAAGCGACGTCGTCATCACCATGCTGCCCGACGCGCCGGACGTCGAACGGGTGGCGCTCGGCGCGGACGGCATCGCCGCCGGCATCCGCCCGGGCGCCATCTACATCGACATGAGCACCGTCGATCCCGACACGACGCAGAACGTCGCCCGGACGATCGCCGCCAAGGGCGCCCACATGATCGACAGCCCGGTCGGCAAGACCGCGGAGCACGCGGTTTCGGGCACGCTCACGCTGATGGTCGGCGGCCCGCAGGACATCGTCGCCCGCGCCCGTCCCGTGCTCGACTGCATGGGCACCGACTTCATCCATTGCGGCGCCCTCGGCATGGGCCACGCGATGAAGATCGTCAACAACCTGCTGGCGACGACGCTGCTCGAGATCAATTCGGAGGTCCTCGCCGCCGGAATCAAGGCCGGCCTGACCCTCGATACGATGACCGCGGTCATGCAGAAGACGATGGCGTGGAACAACCAGCTCGCCGTCGCCATGCCGGCGCGGCCCTTCGCCGGCGACTTCGCGCCGGGCTTCATGCTCAAGCTCGCGCACAAGGACTGCCGCCTCGCGCTCACCATGATCCGCAAGCTCGGGCTTGCCGCGCCGGTCGGCGAGGCGACGCTCGCCGCCTGCGCGGACGGCATCGCCCAGGGCGCGGGCGAGAACGACGTCGGCGTCCTGCTGAAGCTGCGCGAGGAGCGGGCCGGCGTCACCGTGCGCAAGACGAAGCCATGACCGCGCGCGGCGCAGGCGCATCCGAGCGCTGGGACGCGATCGTGATCCACCGCGACGACGACGTCGCGGTCGCGCTGCGCGACCTCGCGGCCGGCGAGACCGCGCGCGCGCGGCGCGACGGCGCGCTCGTCGCCGTAACGGCGGCGGCCGCGATCCCGCTCGGCCACAAGATCGCGCTGCGGCCGATCGCCGCCGGCACGGTCGTGCGCAAATACGGCGAGGCGATCGGCGCCGCGACCGCCCCGATTGCCGCCGGCGACCACGTCCACGTCCACAACGTCGCCAGCCAGCGGGCGCGCCGCAGCCCATGAGCATCGACCCTGCGCAGACCCGCCTGCTCGGCCGCAGCCCCGTCGCGGTGAGCCGGCTCGGCATCGGAACCGGCCCCTACGGCAATCTGATGACGGCCGCGCGCGACGACGCGCTCCACGCGACGACGCAGGCAGCGCTCGGCGCCGGGCTCGGCTATTTCGACACCTCGCCGTTCTATGGCCACGGCCTGTCGGAGCACCGGCTCGGCGAGACGCTGCGCGGCGTCGATCGCGACCGCTACGTGCTGTCGACCAAGGTGGGCCGCCTGCTCAAGCCGCGCCCGCGGGGACGCGGCGACGACGGGCTGTTCGCGGCCCCGCTGCCCTTCGACGTCGTCTACGACTATTCGTTCGACGGCACGCTGCGTTCGCTCGAGGACAGCATTCAGCGTCTCGGCGTCGCACGCATCGACATCGCCCTCATCCACGACGTCAACCGGCGCTGGCAGGGCGACCTGATCGAGCAGCGATATGCCGAGGCGATGGCGGGCGCGTTTCCGGCGCTGGCGCGGCTGCGCAGCGAAGGCGTGATCGGCGCGATCGGCGTCGGCGTCAACGACGTCGACATCCTGCGGCGCTTCGCCGCCGACGGCGATTTCGACTGCTTCATGCTCGCCGGCCGCTACACGCTGCTCGACGCGACCGCGCTCGACCTTCTGCTGCCGGAGTGCGTGCGCCGGGGCATCGCCATTCTGCTCGCGGCGCCCTACAATTCGGGCATCCTGGCGACCGGGGCGAAACCCGGCGCCACCTTCTGGTACACGGAGGCACCGCCCGAGATCATGGCCCGCGTCGCCCGCATCGAGGCCATTGGCCGGCGCCATCATGTGCCGCTCACCGCCGCCGCGCTCCAGTTCCCGCTCGGCCATCCGGCCGTCGCCAGCGTCGTCGCCGGCTTCCGCAGCCCGCCGGAGGTCGCCGCGGCGCTTGCGGCGCTGCGCCATCCGATCCCCGCGGCGTTCTGGCAGGACCTGCGCCAGGACGGCCTGATCCCCGCCGACGCCCCGCTTCCCGCCTGAAACGAACAACCGAACCCGAACAGAGGAGAACGCCGTGACCCACGACAAGATCGCCCGCAGGACCTTCATCGCCGGCGCATCCGCGGCCGGCGTCGCGCTGTCGGCGCCGGCCGTGCACGCCCAGCAGCCGGTGACGATCACCTTCCGCTTCAACGACCCCGAGGCGCCGCAGCTGCGCGCGGCGCTCGACGAGTTCGAGCGCGCGAATCCCGCAATCAAGGTGACGATGCAGCGCGTGAGCTGGGCAGACGCCCAGCAGCAGTTCCTGCGCGAGGCCGCGACCGGCACCGCCCCCGACGTGGCGCAGCTCGCATTCGTGTGGCCGCGCGCCTTCGGCGGCGCGCGCGCGCTCAAGCCGCTCGACGAATTCGTGCGCCGCGGAATCGGCGTGCGCGGCTGGGACGATTTCGTCGCGCGCGATCTCGCGGTCGGCGCCGACGGCGCGATCTACGGCGTGCCGTGGACGACCGACACCTTCGCCATCTACTACAACAAGGAGATGCTGAGCGCGGCCGGCGTCAGCGCCTTCCCGACCGACTGGGAGGCGCTGCGCGCCGCGAGCCAGGCAGTCCAGCAGCGCACCGGCAAGTCCGGCTGGGCATTCCCGGCAGGCAGCTGCGGCACGCCGTCGATCTGGTTCTTCCTGAACTACTACTGGTGGGGCAAGGGTCCGGGCCTGGTCGACCGCAACCCCGACGGCCGCTTCCGCATCAGCATGACGGCGCAGGAGATCCAGGACGGCTTCGACTACTACAACCGCTACCTCCAGGAAGGGCACAACCCGCGCGCCAGCCTCTCGGTGTGCCTGTGGGGGGCGCCCGAGGTCGTCGAAGGCATGGTCGCCGGCAACATCGCGATGTGCAGCGTGCCGGACCCCGTCGCGATCGAGATCGCCACGAAATGGCAGCAGCGCAATCCCGGCCGGCCGCTGCCGTTCGCCTCGGCGCCGCATCCCGCCGGCCCGAACGGGTCGAAGACCCATCTCGGCGGGCGCATGCTCGGCATGGGTTCGAGCACGCGCTATCCCGAGCAGGCGTGGAAGCTGATCGAGTTCCTCAACAAGCCCGATCCGACCTTCACCCGCCACTACACCAACTACACGCCGGCGCAGCTCGCCGCGCTCGAGGCGCGGACCTGGACGCCCGACCTGCTGGGCTTCCCCGCGCAGCTGCGCACGGCGCGGAGCTGGGGCGCCTACGGCACCGGCCCGGTGACGATCCCGTTCATGTGGAACGCGGTCGGCCGCGCCGCCGGTTCGGCGTTCATCGGCGAGAAGACCCCGGCGCAGTCCGCGCAGGAGCTCCACGACGCGCTGACCCGCGAGCTTGCGCGCACGCAGCGCTGAACCTCCGGACCGCCACATTGAAGAATCAGCCAGGGAGAACCGCATGACCGAGAAGATCTCGCGCCGGCAGGTCGTCGCCGGCGCCGCCGGCCTGGCGCTCGCCGCGCCCGCCGTCCACGCGCAGCAGCAGGTCACGATCACCTTCCGCTTCAACGACCCGGAGGCGCCGCAGATGCGCGGCGCGCTCGACGAGTTCGAGCGGCGCAACCCCGACATCAAGGTGACGATGCAGCGCGTGAGCTGGGGCGATGCGCAGCAGCAATACCTGCGCGAGGCCGCGGTCGGCAGCGCGCCCGACGTGGCGCAGCTCGCATTCGTGTGGCCGCGCGCCTTCGGCGGCGCGCGCTCGCTGCGGCCGCTCGACGACTACATCCAGCGCGACGGCGCGCGGCTGGGTGCCGGCGGGTGGGACGGATTCTTCGCCCGCGATCTCGCGGTCGGCGCCGACAACAAGGTCTACGCGATCCCGTGGACGACCGACACCTTCGCGATGATGTACAACAAGGACCTGTTCGCGCAGGCCGGCATCACCTCCTTCCCGACCGACTGGGAGGCGCTGCGCGCCGCGAGCCAGACGATCCAGCAGCGCACCGGCAAGCCCGGCTGGGCCTTCCCGGCCGGCAGCTGCGGCACGCCGGCGATCTGGTTCTTCATGAACTTCTACTGGTGGTCGAAGGGCCCCGGACTGATCGACCGCGGCAGCGACGGCCGCTTCCTGGTGAGCATGACGCCGCAACAGATCCAGGAAGGCTTCGACTACTACAACCGCTACCTCCAGGAAGGCCACAACCCGCGCGCCAGCCTGTCGATCTGCCTGTGGGGGGCGCCCGAGGTCGTCGAGGGCATGCTGTCGGGCAACATCGCGATGTGCAGCAACCCCGACACGGTGGCGATCGAGATCCTCGACAAGTGGGCGCAGCGCAATCCCGGGCGGCCCGCGCCGTTCGCGACCGCGCCGCATCCGGCCGGACCCAACGGCTCGCGCACCTTCTTCGGCGGCCGCATGCTCGGCATCAGCCCGAACAGCCGCTTCCCCGAGCAGGCGTGGAAGCTGATCCAGTACCTCGTCACGCCGGACCCGACCTTCGCGCGCTTCTACACCAACTACACGCCCGCCCAGCAGGCCGCGATCACGGCGCGCGCCTGGGCACCCGAGATGTCGGGCTATCCCGCGCAGCTGCGCACGGCGCGGAGCTGGGGCCCGTACGGCACCGGGCCGGTGGCGATCCCGTTCATGTGGAACGCGGTCGGCCGCGCCGCCGGTTCGGTGTTCATCGGCGAGAAGACCGCCGCCCAGGCGTCGCAGGAGCTGCACGACGCCATCTCGCGCGAACTCGCGCGCAACCAGCGCTGACCGCGCACGTGGCTTCGCACAGCACCGCATCCGCCGTTCCGGCGCCCGCCGTCAGCGGGCGCCGGAAACGGCCGCCGAGCGAGCGCGGCTTCCTCTTCACCGCGCTGGCGCCGCCGTTCTTCCTGCTGATCTGCTTCTACGTCTATCCCACCGTCTTCAACGTCGAGAACAGCCTCACCGATCTCAGCCTGTTCGGCCTGCGCGACGGCGGCGAATGGATCGGGCTCGAGAACTACGTCGAGCTGATGACCAGCCCGGATTTCCGCCGCGTGGTGTGGAACACCGTGGTCTGGCTGACCGTCGTCGGCGTCAGCGTGCGCATCGTGCTCGGCCTCGCCCTCGCCTTCCTGCTCAACAGCGCCACGCTCAAGCGCTGGCGCCTGTCGACCATCAGCCGCATCCTGCTGATCGTGCCGTGGGCGACGCCGCCGGTGGTCGCGATCATCGTCTGGCGCTGGCTGCTCGATCCGCGCGTCGGCGCGGTCAACGCGGCGCTGATCTCGCTCGGCATCATCGACCAGCCGATCGCCTTCCTCGCCACCGCGGGCTGGGTCTGGCCGGCGGTGATCACGATCATCACCTGGAACACGCTGCCGCTCGTCACCCTCACCTTCATGGCGAGCCTGCAGTCGCTGCCGCACGAGCTGATCGAGGCGGCGGAGATCGACGGCGCCAGCAAGTGGCAGGTGATGCGCTACGTCTACATCCCGCACCTCAAGCCCGCGATCGTCATCATGGTGCTGATGTCGACCTTCTGGACCTTCAACAACTTCATCTACATCTGGCTGACGACCGGCGCCGGGCCGGGAACGTACACCAACGTCATGGCGACCGAGATCTACATCAAGGCCTTCATCGAAGGCCGGCTCGGCTACAGCTCGGCCGCCGGCGTGGTGATGGCGACGATCATGACGATCTTCGGCCTGATCTACCTGCGCGTCATCGCCGAGCGCGAGCTGAAGGAAGAGGGCGAGGCATGAACGCGTTCGCACTCGGCCGCCGCCTCGGCCTCAACCTGCTCGGCGAGATCGTGCTGGTGCTCGTCACCCTCGCGGTGCTGTTCGTGCTGGTCTACCCGACCGCCTGGGTCATCGTCGCCTCGTTCAAGACGCCGGAGACGATGTTCGCGGCGACGCAGTGGCGCTTCACCTTCCAGAACTACGTCTCGGTCATGCAGGCCGGGTTCGGCCGCAACATCCTCAACAGCCTGGTGCTGTGCATCGGCAGCGTGCTGATCGCGACGGTGATCGCGGTCAACGCGGCGTATGCGTTCTCGCGCAAGCGCTTCGCCTTCAAGCGCTTCCTGTTCGGCTCGGTGCTGTTCGGCCAGACCTTCCCCTGGATCATCCTGGTCACGCCGATCTTCATCCTGTTCGCGCGGCTGGGCCTGCTCAACAACTGGCTGAGCATGATGTTCGTCTACGTCTCGGTTTCGATCCCGTTCTCGATCTACCTGCTGGTCGGATATCTCAAGGCGGTGCCGAAGAGCCTCGACGAGGCGGCGATCATCGACGGCGCGACGCATTTCCAGATCATCTGGAAGATCGTCTTCCCGATCATGCTGCCCGGCATCGTCGCCACCGCGACCTACGCCTTCCTGCTGTGCTGGTCGGAATATCTCTTCGCCGTCGCCATCCTGACGCAGGAGGAGATGAAGACGATGCCGCTCGCCCTCTATCTCTACTTCGGCGAGAACGTGACCGAGTGGGGCAACGTCATGGCCGCCTCGGCGCTGACCACGCTGCCGACCCTGCTGATGTTCCTGCCGCTGCAGACGCAGATGGTCTCCGGCCTCTCGGCCGGCTCGGTCAAGCAGTAGACTTTGATCAAAGTTTTGCCCGGCAGCGGGCCGGCTGGATAGATCGCGGCGACTTTTCGCCAGCGCGCTTGCCATATCACCCGATGCGGGGCTATGCTCCCGGCAAGTTTGATCAAATATCGCCCGGGAGCCGATGCCCACCCTCGCGCCGCACAGCGCCGCGCCCGAACGCACCGCGCCGACCAACGTCCAGGCGAGCGACCGGCTGCGCGCGGACATCCTGTCGGGCGCCATCCCGTTCGGCACGCGGCTGACCATCGCCGCACTCGCCAAGCGCTACGCCGTGTCGCACATGCCGATCCGCGAGGCGCTGCGGCACCTCCAGGGCGAAGGCCTGCTGACGATCACGCCCAACCGCGGCGCGCGCGTGCGCAACGTCGACATCGCCTTCGTGCGCAACATGTTCGACCTGCGCGTCGCGATCGAGGCGATGCTGACGCGCCGCGCGGCGGAGCGCATCGACGCCGCCGGCCTCGCGCGGCTGGAATCGGAACAGCTGCGGCTCGAGCGCTGCGCCGCGCGCGGCGACGTGGCCGGCGTGCTGGCGGCCAATCGTGCCTTCCATCAGGTGGTCTACGACGCGTCGGACAATCCCGAGGCGCTGGAGATCGCCAACCGCCACTGGGGCCTCGTCTCGGCGCTGTGGGCGATCCACCGCTACGACGCGGAACGCTTCGGCGGGGTGATCTCCGACCACCGCCAGATCATGGCGGCGCTCGCCGCGCATGACGGCGAGGCGGCCAACGCGCTGGCGCTCGCGCACTCCACCAAGGCCAAGCAAGACCTGATCCGCAAGATGAGCGGCGGCTTCGCGCCGATCGCGGGGCGGCAATGACCGCGCCGATCGTCCGCGTCACCTGCCATCGCGCGCGCATCTCGCCCAAGACAGAATGGGTCTTCGTGCGCCTCGCCGACGCCGACGGCACGGTCGGCTGGGGCGAGGGAACGCTCAGCGGCCGCGAGGCGGCGGTCGCGGCGGCCGTCGCGCGCCTCGCCCCGGACCTGCTCGGCAGCCCCCCGCATCCCGACACGGCGCGCGCCCGGCCCGACGACGACCTCGCGACCTGGGCCGGCGCGAGCGCGATCGACATGGCGACCTGCGATCTTGCCGCGCGCGTCCGCGGCCAGTCCGTTGCGGCGCTGCTCGGCGGCACGCGAGCCGAGCGGATCGCAGTCTATGCCAACATCAACCGTCGCACGGTCGACCGCAGCCCCGCCGGCTTCGCCGAGAGCGCGCGGCTTGCGCTCGCTGCCGGCCATCGCAGCTTCAAGCTGGCCCCGTTCGACGGGCTGACGCCGGCGCTGTCGACGCTGCCCGAAGGGCGCGCCCTGATCGCCGCCGGCCTCGCCCGCATCGCCAGCGTCCGCGCCACCGTCGGACCGCTGCCGGTGATGGTCGACTGCCACTGGCGCTTCGCGGCGGACGCAGTGCCCGGCCTGATCGACGCCCTCGCCGAGCACGCGGTGAGCTGGCTCGAATGCCCGATCCCGGAAGATGCCGACTCGCCGCCCGCGCTCGCGCGGCTGCGCGCGCGCGCGAATGCCAAGGGCATG
>JAEUKZ010000406.1 GCA_016793045.1 Alphaproteobacteria bacterium | reverse complement strand
CGCAGCGGACGATCCGGTGCGGCGATCGGCGCTGCTGCTGTCCTCGCACCGGGCCGGCGGGATCCCGCAGGCCTTCGCGACGATCGGCGAGATGATCGTCGAGGATCTCGACCTTATCCTGCGCGGGCTGCCGCCGGTGCGCCTGCAGGCCGCGCAGCGCGAGACGGTCGGGCGCGCGCGCTCGATCGCCGGCCGGAGCTACGCGCAGCCGGTATCGCTCTGAGGCGGCGCGCGGTCTAGAGCCGATTCCGATCAAGTTGCGTCGTAACCGGCAGCGGCGAAGTAGTTTGCGCATTCTTGAGGCCGGAAGGTGGGCAGAGCATTGCGGATGGCTTGATCGAGATCTTCGGCCGTGCGCGCGGCGGCCTTGCGCAGAGCGGCCTTGAGCTTGGCGAATGCGTTCTCGATGGGGTTGAGATCGGGCGAGTAGGGCGGCAGATAACGCAGCTCGGCTCCTGCAGCCTCGATGACGTCTCGGACGGTGCTCGCCTTGTGGGGTGCGAGATTGTCCATGACCACGATATCGCCGGGCCGCAGGGTCGCCACCAGCACCTGTTCGACATAGGCGCGGAATGCGTCGCTGTTCATCGGCCCGTCGAGCACCATCGGCGCCGTCATGCCGGATAGGCGCAGCGCGCCGGTAAACGTCGTCGTCTTCCAATGGCCGTGCGGCACGGCCGCCCGGCAACGCTCGCCGCGCCGGGCGCGCCCGTAGAGCCGCGCCATCTTCGTCGATGCTCCTGTTTCGTCGATGAAGACGAGCTTTTCCGGATCGAGATCAGACTGGGCGGCGAACCACGCCGCGCGCCGCGCTGCGACGTCGGGCCTGTCCTGCTCGGCTGCGTGCGCCGTTTTTTTTAACCGTCATCGCGTGACGGTCCAGAAAGCGCCAGATCGTGCTGCGCGCGAACCGGGCTCCGTAGCGCTCCCGCAGC
The DNA here is from genome assembly GCA_016793045.1 of Alphaproteobacteria bacterium. Lineage (GTDB taxonomy): Bacteria > Pseudomonadota > Alphaproteobacteria > CACIAM-22H2 > CACIAM-22H2 > JAEUKZ01. The sequence continues at coordinate 1,300 of JAEUKZ010000406.1, read as the reverse complement.
ATCGCGGCCAACTCGTCCAGCGTCATGTCGACCTTGGCCTTCAGCGCCGCAAGGATATCGGGTCCAAAGGCCTCGATCCGGGATGACCGCCGATCCCCGCCCTGCGGCTTCGCCGCAAAGCGCCCTGTCCTGCGCCAGGCCGCTACCCACCGGACTGCACTGGCCGCCGACACGCCAAACCGCTCCGACGCCTCACGCCCCGACAGGCCGGCCTTCACCGCTTCAACCACCCGCGAACGCAGATCTCCAGACAGTGGTCGTCCCATCCATGCTGGCCTCCAATCCAGTGGATAGGTTGAATCAGAATTCGACCCCTTCGGGAATCCCCTTCCGATTCTCATTGATCGGAATTTGCTCTAGCCGCGGCTCGGCCGGCTACGCCGCCCGGGCCTTCGCCTTGCCTTCGTAGAGGTCGCGGCCGGCGACGAGGGCGCGGATCTTGCCGTCGGCGATCGAGCGCTTGAGCATCCAGAAGCCGCACTCGGGGTGGATGTAGCGCACGCGGCCGGCGCCCAGCACGCTTTCCGCGCGCTCGATCGCACGCGCGATCGTGTCGGCGCTCTCGACCTCGGTGCGCTTGATGTCGACGACGCCGAGCCCCATGCCGATGCGCGGGTCGAGTTCGCGGAACACCGCCAGCTCCTCGGCCGGGCGATGCGCGTTCTCCATCACGATGTGGTCGACCTTAAGGGCGTTGAGATAGCCCATCAGCTTGTCCCAGCCGCCGCGCTGGATCGACTGGCCGCCGTAATTGCCGAAGCAGAGATGCACCGCGGCCTTGCCCTTGACCGCCTTCAGCACCTTGTTGATCGCCGCCGCCGCCCATTCCCACTCGTCGGGGCTGCCGGGCAGGTTGGCTTCGTCGAGCTGCACGATGTCGGCCTCGCAATGCGCGACCTGATGCGCGAGCGCATCGGCGATCGCGTCGGCGAGCCTGGCGATGTCGCGATAGTGGTGGTCGACCAGCGTCTTCGCCAGCATGTGCGGGCCGGTGACGGTGAACTTGAACGGCTGCTTCGTGAGATTGCGCGCGCGCCGGCAGGCGAGCGGCAGGTCGAGCGTGCCGCTGTCGACCGGCCCATCGACGACGCCCGGCGGGCGGGTGCGGAAGCCCATGCCGCGCTGCGCGCGATAGGCGATCAGCTCGTCGAACGTCACGTCGGTGCGGATGCCCGCCATCGGGCGGACGAAGTATTCGATCATCCCGTTGGTCTCGGGATGGTTGACGTCGAAGCGGTAGAGTTCGCCGTCGCACACGACGTCGATGCCGGCCTGCTCCTGCGTGTGGAGGACGACGCGC
>JAEUKZ010000364.1 GCA_016793045.1 Alphaproteobacteria bacterium | reverse complement strand
CTGAAGCCCGATTTCACGATCCTCGACACCGACGACCAGATCCGGCTGATCAAGCAACTGCTGGCGGCCGAGCAGCTCGACGACAAGAAATGGCCGGCGCGCGTCGTGCTGTCGGCGATCGAGCGCTGGAAGGACCGCGGTCTCACCCCCGACAAGCTGGCGGCGGATGCCGGCGGCGAACTCGCCGGCGGCAAGGCGGTCGAGCTCTATGCCGCCTATCAGCGGCGGCTCGCGACCCTGAACGCGTGCGATTTCGGCGATTTGCTGCTGCACGGGCTGACGCTGTTCCAGTCGCGTCCCGACGTGCTCGAGGAATGGCACAAGCGATTCCGCTACATCCTGGTCGACGAGTACCAGGACACCAACGTTGCCCAGTACCTGTGGCTGCGGCTGCTCGCGCAGGCGCACAAGAACATCGCCTGCGTCGGCGACGACGACCAGTCGATCTATTCGTGGCGCGGCGCCGAGGTCGGCAACATCCTGCGCTTCGAGAAGGACTTCCCCGGTGCCAAGGTGGTGCGGCTGGAGCAGAACTACCGCTCGACCGGCCACATCCTCGCCGCCGCGTCGGGGCTGATCGCGCACAACAAGGGCCGGCTCGGCAAGACGCTGTGGACCGAGGCCGACATGGGCGAGACGGTCAAGGTGCGCGGCCTGTGGGACGGCGAGGAGGAAGCGCGCTTCGTCGGCGAGGAGGTCGAGGCGCGTCAGCGCGCCGGCGAGAGCCTTGGGCAGATCGCCGTGCTGGTGCGCGCCGGCTTCCAGACCCGCGAGTTCGAGGAACGCTTCATCACGCTCGGCGTCCCCTATCGCGTCGTCGGCGGCCCGCGCTTCTACGAGCGCGCCGAGATCCGCGACGCGATCGCATACTTGCGCGTCGTCGCCCAGCCGGCGGACGACCTGGCGCTCGAGCGCATCATCAACGTGCCGCGCCGCGGCATCGGCGACGCGACCCTGCAGGCGATGCACAAGCTCGCGCGCGCGCGGTCGATCCCGCTCAGCGCGGCACTCGACGCGATCGTCGAAACCGACGAGCTCAAGCCCGCCGCGCGCAATGCGCTCAAGCGCCTCGCCGGCGACTTCGCGCGCTGGCGCGAACGGCTCGCCGACACCGCGCATGACGAGCTCGCGCAGATCATCCTCGACGAATCCGGCTACACCGCGATGTGGCAGCAGGACAAGTCGGCCGAGGCGCCGGGGCGGCTGGAGAACCTCAAGGAACTCGTGGTCGCGATCGCCGAGTTCGAGACGCTCGGCGGCTTTCTCGAGCATGTCAGCCTGGTGATGGAGAACGCCGAGGGCTCGCCCGGCGACATGGTCAGCCTGATGACGCTGCACGCCGCCAAGGGCCTGGAATTCGACACCGTCTTCCTGCCGGGCTGGGAGGAGGGCGTGTTCCCGCACGCCCGCGCGCTCGACGAGGGCGGCGAGTCCGCGCTCGAGGAAGAACGGCGGCTCGCCTATGTCGGCCTCACCCGCGCGCGCAAGCGTTCGACCGTGCTGTTCGCGGCCAACCGGCGTATCCACAACCAGTGGCAGACCAGCCTGCCGTCGCGCTTCATCGCCGAGCTGCCGGCCGAGCACGCGGAAATCGAGAGTGCCCCCGGGCTGTGGGCCGGCGGCGCGGGACCTGCAAGCGAAGGCGGCCTCAGCTACGGCGGGGCGCCGGGGCGCGGATATGGCGGCTATCAGCGCGGCGGCCGGAGCTTCGGCGGCGGCCGGCCGCCGATGATCGAGGGCCGTGCCGAGCGCGTGCCGGAACGCAGGGCGGTCGGCGGATTCGCCGAAGGCGCGCGCGTCTTCCACCAGAAGTTCGGCTATGGCCGCGTCGTCGGGGTCGATGCCGACAAGCTCGACATCGAGTTCGACAAGGCCGGCCGCAAGAAGGTGATGGATTCCTTCGTGGAGCGGGCGTGAGCGGAATCTGGCGCACCGCACTGACCGTGCCGGCGGCAGCCGTGCCGGCGTTCAGCCAAGCGATCGAGGAACTGGCCGATACGCTGTCGACCTTCGAGATCGCCGAGAACGGCCCCTGGCAGATCGAGATGCTGTGCGAGGCGCCGCCCGACCGCGCGGCCGTCGTGGCGCGGCTGGCGCTCGCCGCGGCGTCGCTCGGCCTGCCGACGCCGCAGCCGGTGATCGAACCGGTGGCGAAGCAGGACTGGGTGGCGATCAACCAGGCGAGCTTCCGACCGCGTGCGATCGGCCGCTTCGTCGTGCGGCCCGGCCATGACCGCGCCGGCCCGCCGCGCGGGCGCCACACGATCCTGCTTGATGCCGGGGTCGCCTTCGGCACCGGGGAGCACGCGACGACGCAGGGCTGCCTGCAGGCGATGGACGCGCTGGCACGCTGCGGGTTGCGGCCGCGCCGCATCCTCGATCTTGGCTGCGGTTCGGGCATCCTCGCTGTCGGCGCGGCGATGCTCTGGCCGGGGCGCCGGGCGCCGGTGCGGGCGCTGGACATCGATATCGACGCGGTGCGGATGACGCGCGAGAACGCGCGGCGCAACTGCGTTTCGGTGCGCGCGGCGCGCAGCCATGGCGGCAGCGAAGGGATGGGCGGGCCCTACGGGCTGATCGTCGCGAACATCCTCGCCAGGCCGCTGATCGCGCTGGCTGGCGGTGTCGCGCGGGCGCTGGCGCCCGGCGGGTTCGTCGTGCTGTCGGGACTGCTGGTCGAGCACGAGGGCGAGGTGCTGCGCGCCTATCGCGCCCGCGGCCTCGTCTTCGCGTCGCGGCGGCGGATCGCCGGCTGGTCGACGCTGGTCCTGCGTCGCCGCGGGAAACGGCCGGCGGGCCAGAGGCCCGCCGGCCCATCTCCAAAAAAGTGAACGGCGGGCCAGAGGCCCGCCGTTCGCATCACCACCTGATTGCAGGGAGGGGGGGATCAGGCAGCGATGTTTCGCGAGGTGTTGTGGTTGGCGGCGAGCGTGGCGACCCGGCCGCGGGTGTAGTCGGCCGAGGCTTCGCGCGCGTAGATGCCGGACGCGATCGCCGGAATGTCGCCGCGGGTGATCCCGAGGTCGGCGAGGGTGCGGTCGTCAAGCTGCGCCAATTCCGCATAGGTGCGGCGATACTGGATCGCCTGCGACATGGAACGGGTCAGCTTGCTGAACAAGGCGGCGAGGCTGCCGAGGAGGCCGGGCTGGCCGTCGACGGCGGCCGAAACCGGCCGCGTCTCGACCCGCCAAGCGCCGGGCGCCTGAGCCTTGATGTCGTGAGCAGCGGTCATGATACTCTCCATAATCTCTTCGGATCGGGTTGCTGTGTTCGATTTCACGAGAGGGAACTTAATCATTCTGCGACGCCGTGTTAGGGGTTATATTGCGCCGCAGCAATGCACAAAACGCATGGCGTTTTCTGAAATAAATTAACGAGTTGCTTAATGTTGCAGTGCACTTTCGTGTATGCGGGGGGAAGGCTATGACGGCGGATTCCGCGGCCCACGAGGCCTATCAGGGCGATGCGGTTCTGGGCGGTCTGCTAGTGAAGTCAGGATTGACGCTCGACGTGCCCGGTGTCCGCGCGCTGGTGGCGGGTGTCGTTGCGGCCCCCGGATCGGGCGCCGACGGCGCGTGGTTGGCGCTGGTCGGGCGCGACCTGCCTCCGGCCTTGACGGCCCAGCTCGAGGCTTTGCGGGTGGCGATGGCGGCAAAGGCCGGCGACGCGCCGTGGTCGGCGGACCGCGTTGCGCGTCTGCGCGCCGGTCTCGCCAAGGCCGGGCTCGACGGCTTCGTCCTACCGCGCGCCGACGAACACCAAGGCGAGTACGTTCCCAAGTCCTCCGAGCGGCTGTTCTGGCTCACCGGCTTCACTGGCTCGGCGGGCATGGCGATCGTGCTCGCCGACAAGGCGGCGATCTTCGTCGACGGCCGCTACACGTTGCAGGTGACGCAGCAGGTCGACGGCAGGTTGTTCGAATACCAGCACCTTACCGAACAGCCGCCGCACGACTGGCTCGCCAAGACCGCGAAGGCCGGCGCGCGCATCGGCTTCGATCCCTGGCTCCACACCGTCGACGGTCTTGCGCGGCTGCGCGCGGCGGCGCGCGATGCAGGGGCGGAACTGGTGGCGGTCGCCGACAATCCCGTCGACGCAGCGTGGACCGACCGCCCGGCGCGACCGATCGCGCCCGTGGTGCCGCATCCCGCGCAGTTCTCCGGCCGCAGCTTCGCGGAAAAGGCGGCGCTCGTCGCCGAACGGCTCGCAGCGGAGCGAGCCGGTGCGGCGGTGGTCTCCGCCCCCGATTCGATCGCCTGGCTGCTCAATGTCCGCGGCGGCGACGTGCCGCGCACGCCGCTGCCGCTGTCCTTCGCGATCGTCGCGGCGTCGGGCGACGTCGACTGGTACGTCGACCCGCGCAAGCTCCATCCCGACCTGCGCGCGCATCTCGGCAACCGCGTCCAGGTGCGCGCGCCCGATGCGCTCGGCGACGCGCTCGACGCGCTGGGCCGGGCCAAGGCGCGCGTGCTGATCGACGGCGCCACGGCGGCGATCTGGATCGCCGAGCGGCTCGAGGCGGCGGGGGCGGCGGTGCTGCGCGGGCAGGACCCGTGCGCGCTGCCCAAGGCGTGCAAGACCGAAGGGGAACTCACCCATGTGCGCGCCTCGCATCTGCGCGACGGTGCGGCGCTGACGCGGTTTCTGCACTGGATCGCGACCGAGGGCCCGAAGGGCACGATCAGCGAGCTCGACGCGGTCGCGCAGCTGCTGGCGCTGCGCCGGCAGGGCGAGCACTTCCGCGACACCAGCTTCGACACGATCTCCGGCGCCGGGCCGAACGGCGCGATCGTGCACTACCGCTCGACCGAAGCGACCAACCGGCGCCTTGCGCCCGACATGCTCTATCTCGTCGATTCCGGCGGCCAGTATCTCGACGGCACCACCGACGT
>JAEUKZ010000313.1 GCA_016793045.1 Alphaproteobacteria bacterium | reverse complement strand
CGCACCTGGCCTTCGCCGGACAGCCGGTTGCCGTTCACGTCGACCACCAGAAGGTTCGACGCCGTGATCTCGCGGAAGTGCAGTTCGCGCGGATTCAGCAGGTAACGGTCAGGCTGCCCCGGAATTACCATCGAGAAATGGTTCGCGATACCTTCGTTCCAGCCGAGACGGTTGGCGATCCGAAAGGCTGCCGCAAGCTGAACGCGCGCTTCCCATTCCGCGGCGTCAGTACCGCGTGTCGGGCTGATCGAACGAATCGTGGCCGTCATCGAGTTGGTCCTTGTTTCACCTATTGCCGTCGTGCCGAGCGAATACTATGCCCCCGATGAATCGGCCCGCAATGCCCTCGGTTCCCTCGGCGGGCTACCGCGACAATAAGTTCCGATCGCGCATGAAGGTCACGATCTCTTCGCCCAGACGCTTGCCGAGGTCCTGCACGTCGCGGCCGGTAGCGCCGCGCGACATGACGAACCGTGCCGCCATGGCATAGGGATTGCGCGTGATCGCGGCACCGGGCATGTGCCGGTTCTGGCTGCTGTCGCCGAAGGTGAGGACGAGCGACGAACTGTTGTTGGTAAGCGCGACGATGTCGCCGCTCACTTCAACATGCGGCTGCCCCGTCCCGAACCCCACCATCGACGACGTCACGCGATTGCCCTCATCGAGCGCAACGAAAATTCCGTGAACGATCCAGCCATCGGCAGGCGGCTCTGCGCCCGCCCGTACGCGCTGCGCCGAGACGCCAGAGCGGGTCAACTCGCGGACCAACGCCGTCGCCAGCTGGTCAACGGCCTGACGTGCCTCCTGCGACGGATCGGTCGAATCCGACGGTCCGGTCACGCCTCCGAAGTTGTTGCGGAGACGGGACAGGATAGGGCGGTTCGCCATCACGCGCGTCGGCAGATCGCTCGCCGTCTGGACGACGCTCGGATCAATCGTGAAATCGGCGACGTAGACCACACGCGGTGCGGTCAATGCCGCTCCGCTCGGTCCCGGAGCGATCTGCGCAAATGTTGAAGTCGCCATCCATGCGGTGAACAGCCCAGCGCAGAGTAGTGTTCTGTACATCGTCGTTTCCCCCAATGTGACGGTTCCGCACGCCTCGCCAGCCGTCAAATATAGCCGAACCGCACGTGAACATTGCGGGAATCATGCCCCGGATCATCCTTCATCGGTCCTCGGTCGCGGTCACGAGTTCGTGACCGGAGGGGCGGACGGCACATGGGCGGTCAACCCTTCGAAGAACAGCGGCGCTAACATCATCCGCCGCGCAGGTCAGATGTGTCATGATCGACGGCCCGGTTGTTCTCCGCGTTCGACCCCGCCGCCGCGCGACAAGAAAATGGCCCTCCGGTTTGTCGTCGGACTATCGATGGTTCTTGCGATGGCCGGCTGCGCAACCCCGTTCGGCCGGGGCGACGGCCGCTCCATCTCGGGATGCGCGGCAACGCCCGCCTCGTTCGAGCCGGCGACGGCCAAGGCCCGCATCGTCGCCATCGCCGAAGATGCCTGGAGATGGTGGGGCGAACGCACGACCTATCGCCGCGACGGGCGGACGATCATCGAGTTCGCCGGCGGGCCATGGGAACATGAGCGCGCGGCCTTCGGTCCGCTTGCGGCGTACTGGTGCGCCGCGCAGCCCCAGCGCGACTACTGGCGCGCGGCCGCACGCGACGCCGCCACCGATGCACCATTCGACACCGATGGGACCGTGCGGCCCGAGGTCTTCGCCGCAACCCGTATCGGTCACGCGCCCTTTGCCGATGCCTGGTCGGCCGCGTTCGTGTCATGGGTGATGGTGTCAGCCGGCGTTCCCGCCACGGCATTCACGCCGGCCGCAGCACATTGGACCTATGTCAGCGCGATCATTCGCCGGCATCGCGAGGCCGTGGCGCGGGGCAGCGAGGCAACATCGCCGTTCGTGCCGCACGCCCTGGGCGCCTACCGGCCCAAGGAAGGGGACCTGCTCTGCGCCACCCGCGACGGGCCTTCGCTTCCCAGCTTCGAATCGCTGCCTGCGCGCTTCCAGTGGATGCACTGCGACATCGTCGTGGCGCCTGACCTCGCCTGCCCGCCCGGTGTGGGCCAGCGGTGCCTCGCCGCAATCGGCGGGAACGTCGCGCACGCGGTCACCCGCACGCTCGTGCCGCTCGATCGGCGCGGACACGTCGTGCGCATACCCGGCGGCCGGGACTGGATCGTGGTGATTGAAAGCCGGCTCGACCGCGCACGGCCGCATGCGCCGGCTGCACCACCGGCATAGCTCCCAGCCCCGGTTCCGCGCCAAAATCGCCGCCATGGCGAGTCGAATCAGGCCCCGGACTGTCGGGTTCCGCAATGTCTGACGATCCGGATCGCGGCCTGCGCGCCCTGCTCGATCAACCCGTCTTCGTCCGCTACTGGAGCGCGGTCATCGGCTCGCGGCTCGGCATGCAGATACTGGCGGTCGCTGTCGGCTGGTACGTCTATGACCTGACCGACAGCGCCCTGGCGCTCGGTCTGGTCGGCTTGGCCCAGTTCGCCCCGATGGCGATGGTCGCGCTGCCCGCGGGCGTCGTCGCCGACCGGTTCAACCGCCGCCGAATACTGCCGATCGTCCTCGCGATCGAATGCGCCCTCATCGCGCTGATGCTCGCGCTGCTGCTGGTCGGCTCACTCGGCGCGGAGGCGCTGTACGTGCTGCTCGCGCTGCATGCGGCTGCGCGCGGCTTCGAGACGCCGCTCGGATCCGCGATCATCCCGACCCTGGTGCCGCCCTCGCTTCTGAAGACCGCGCTCGCCTTCAATTCGACGAGCAACCAGGCAATCATCATCAGCGGCCCCGCGATCGGCGGCCTGCTCTACCTCCTCGGCCCGTCCGTCGTTTTCGCAGTCGTGACGGCGCTGTTTGCGCTCGCATGCGTGATGGCCGTGCGCCTTGCGGCGTTCCCGATGGCCGCAGCCGTTCCGGCACCGGGGGGCGGCGGGATGGCGATCTTCGCCGGGCTCGCCTTCATTCGCCAGCGACCGGAGATTCTCGGCGCGATCTCCCTCGATCTGATGGCCGTTCTGCTCGGCGGGGCAACCGCCCTTATGCCGATCTTTGCACGCGACATCCTCGAGGTCGGGCCGCTCGGCCTCGGGCTCATGCGCGCCGCCCCGGCAGTCGGCGCCATCGCAATGGGCACCTGGCTGACGCTGCGGCCGATCCAGCACCGGATGGGCCACATCATGTTCGCAGCGGTCGCCGTGTTCGGATTGGCGACGATTGGATTCGGACTGTCGCGCAGCCTGCCCTTCTCGTTGTTCTGCCTCGCCGTGCTGGGCGCGGCAGATCAGGTCAGCGTGGTGATCCGCATCACCTTGGTCGCCATCATGACGCCGGATTCCCTGCGTGGCCGCGTCAGCGCGGTGAACTCGCTGTTCATCGGCACCTCGAACCAGCTCGGCGAGTTCGAATCCGGCGTCACCGCGGCATGGCTTGGGGTCGTGCCGGCGACCATCGCGGGCGGCTTGGGCACGCTGGCGGTCGTCGCCGCCTGGCTGCTGCTGTTCCCGGCCCTGCGGCGGATCGACACGATCGTCGCGCCGCGCGACAAATAATTTCGTCAAGGCAGCCCGATTAACGTTGATTTAACCAGGCGGCGTATACATATTCCCTCAGACTGTTGAATCAGTCCCGGCGCACCGGCCGCGTGAGCGACGCCCCTTCAGTGGCGATCGTCCTGCCGAGAGCGCCTCATCTCCACCATCCGACGGCCCAGTTCACGCGGGGCACGATCTGAAGCCCCGCACAGGGATCGCGCCGGCGCATCGTCGGCGCCCGTGCGCATGGGCACTGACGCAAGAAAGAGTACCACCACTTGACGCTTTTCTCCGAACTCGGCCTCGCCGCGCCCCTTCTCGAGGCGCTGGCGGCCGAAGGCTACGAACGTCCCACACCGATCCAGACCCAAGCCATCCCCCACGTATTGACCGGCCGCGACCTGCTTGGGATCGCCCAGACCGGCACCGGCAAGACCGCAGCCTTCGCCCTGCCGATGCTGCATCGCCTCGCCAACGGCCGCACGGCCCCTGCGCCGCGCACTTGCCGCGCCCTGGTGTTGAGCCCGACCCGCGAGCTGGCCAGCCAGATAGCCGACAGCTTCCGCACCTACGGCCGCAACCTCAACCTTACGTCCACCGTGGTCTTCGGCGGCGTGTCCGAGGGCAGCCAGATCCGCGCGCTCGCGGCGGGCGTCGACATCCTCGTCGCCACGCCGGGCCGCCTGCTTGACCTTGCGCAGCGCAACGTCGTGCGCTTCGACCAGGTTGTGACCTTCGTTCTCGACGAGGCGGACCAGATGCTCGACATGGGCTTCATCCAGCCGATCCGCCGGATCGTCCGCATGCTTCCTGCCGTCCGTCAGAACTTGTTCTTCTCGGCGACCATGCCGCAGGAAATTGGCAAGCTCGCGGGCGAACTTCTGCGCAATCCGGTCCAGGTTTCGGTCGCGCCGGTCGCCACGACGGCCGAACGCGTCGACCAGCACGTCGTGTTCGTCGACACCGCGCAGAAGCGCAGCGCGCTGGCGACCCTGCTGCGGCGCGACGGGTTCGTGCGCACCCTGGTCTTCACCCGCACCAAGCACGGCGCGGACCGTGTCGTGCGCCATCTCGAAGCGGTCGGCATTCAGGCCGCGGCGATCCACGGCAACAAGAGCCAGAACCAGCGCGAACGTGCGCTCGAAGGCTTCCGCACCGGCCGCGCCCCGATCCTGGTTGCGACCGACATTGCCGCGCGCGGCATCGACGTCGATGGCGTCACCCACGTCATCAACTTCGACCTGCCCAACGTGTCGGAGAGCTACGTCCACCGCATCGGCCGCACCGCGCGCGCTGGCGCCGCAGGCACCGCGATTTCCCTCTGCGCGCCCGAGGAACGCACCTACCTGCGCGACATCGAGAAGCTGACGCGCCAGAAGGTCCCGGAACTCCGCATGGCGGACTCCGAAATCGTGGCCCAGCCGATCGCCCAGGAACCGCGCGCCCACCGCGCGCCGCACCCGCAGAAGCACCCGCAGTCGCGTGGCGGTAGCCATCATGGTTCAGCCAGCAACGGCGGCGGCCATCACAACGGCGGTCGCCGTCACGGCCCTAAGAACGAGCCGCGCGCGAACGCCCATGCTCATGCGCATGGCGACCGGCATGCTCGTCCTCAGGCGCGCTCGCAGGGCGCCGAGTCGGGCGCAAACGAGATGTCCGGGCTGTCGTTCATGCGTCCGTCGCGGCCGCAGGGCGAACATCGCGGCAGCCACGGCCACCAGGGCGGTCAGCGCCGCCTGGGCGGCCGCTGATCGTCCTCGTCGTCGCGGTTCCGGAAATCCGCCGGGACCGCGCGGCGCCGCTCATCGACGACCGCACCGGCCGGTCGGCCCGTCGAACGCTCGCGCGAGCGTGATCGACCATCGATGCAGGGCATCGAACCCATAACGAGCATGTGTTGGCAGGCATCGGGCTTTGGCCCGTAGCTTTGGCGTCACCCGCCCAACGCGGGTGACGACGAAAGGACGGTACGATGCTCGACTTCATTCGCCGCGCGGCGCCCTGGGCCCTCTCGGTCTGGATCGCATACGTGTTCCTCTGGTACCTGCAGTACAAGTTCACCGGCCATCCGGGCAGCGTCGAACTCTTCACGATATTGACGGACTGGCTCGGGTTCACCGGTCACGAAAAGATCATGCGCATCGGCACCGGCAGCGCGGAGCTGATTGCATCGATCATGCTGTTCATCCCGCCCACGCAGACGATCGGCGCCGCGTTCTCGCTGGCCATCATGACCGGCGCGATCTTCTTCCACGCGGCCTCTCCGCTGGGGATCGATCCGTACGGAGATGGCGGCGTGCTGTTCAAGGAGGCCTGCGCGACCTGGGCCGCGAGCGCGCTCATCCTCCTGCTGCAACGTGACCGCGCCTTCGCCCTTGTGCGCCGCCTGCCGGTCGTCGGCCGATGGTTCGCAGGGACTCCGCTGCCGGCGCGTTGAGCGGCACCCGACCGCCCGATTGCGGCGCCGCGCCGGCGCCGCAGTCCGGGTTTTGGCTGTTTCGATTCGCGGCGCCGTGCCATCCTTCCCGCGCTCGGCCATGGCGATTCGACACATCCTCCTGCAGCGGTACGAGAGCCAGCCCTGGCGAAACGGGCTCGGCATCAGCCGCACCATCGCCTGCGGCCGCGACCCTGATGGGACGATCGCCTGGTCCCTGTCGCTGACCACCATCGGCGCCGACTGCCCGTTTTCCGACTATCGCGGCTATGACCGCGTGTTCACGCCTGTCGCCGGCAGCGGCGTCACGCTCGCAATCGATGGGCGCGCGCCGGTGCGCCTCGACATGGTCGATCGGCCGTTCGGTTTCTCGGGCGACGCCTGCGTGGAGTGCCGGCTGATCGGAGGCCCGGTCGATGTTGTCAATGCGATGGTGCTGCGCACGTGGGGCGTCCAGACCGTCACGGTCCTGCACGGACACACGCCGCACTATCCGGTCACGGCGCCGATCGTTCTCCTGCACGCCTTGCACGGGCCGGCCGAGGTGACCATTGCCAAGCGATCCTGCCTGCTCGGCACCGGCGACACGCTTCGCCTCGACGACGAGGTCGGGACGAACGCCGCCATCACGGCCGGTCCCGCGACGGCGATCTACGCCGTCGCCTTCCGGCCGATTGCACCGGACCGCTGAGCAGGTGCGATGGACATTTCCACGCTGCGCATCCTCGAAGTCGGCGACGCCCCGCTGTTCAAGCGCGCGTTTCCGGCGAACACGCTCGCGATCTGGACCGGCGGCAATCAGGCCGACGAGTCGTCGCCGGGCTGGCGAAACTTCACGCTCGGCCGCTGGTCCGAGATACGTCGTGCCGTTCGGTCCGGCCCGTTCGACCTCATCGTCTGTCAGCCGCCCCTCTATGCGCCCTGGGATCCGCGGTCGCTGGCGCGCGCCCTTTTCGGTCGTCGGACCCTTGCCGGTCATTCGCCGTTGATCCGCGGCCTCGGGACGACGCTCGTCCGCGGGCGACTGGCAGCGCCGCTGGTCGTGCTCGACCGCGACGACCTGCCGGTCATCAACCGCCATGGCATTCGACTTCTCGATCGCTGCCGCGCCTATTTCAAGCGCGAGTTGCCGACCGACCGCTGGCGCGTGTTCATGAAGACCGCGCATGCGAATCTGCCGACACCGCGCTTTCGCGCCAGTCCGCGCTTTGCCGCCCGTATCGGGCGCCTCCACCCGATCTCGCTCGGGCTTCGCCATGACCGTGTCGCGCATCTCGTGCGCGACGAGCGGCCGAAGTCATCCGACGTGTTCTTCGCCGGCATCAGCGACGCGAATTCCACCGTGCGGGCGCGCGGCATTGCCCAGCTTCGCCGGCTCGCCGATGCCGGCCTGCGCATCGACATCCCCGATCGCATGCTGCCGCTGCCCGAATTCTTCGAGCGCTGCGCCCGCGCCTGGCTGTGCTGGTCACCCGAGGGGCTCGGCTGGGACTGCTTCCGGCACTACGAAGCCGCCGCATGCGGATCGGTGCCGCTCATCAGCCAGCCGGCGATCGAACGCCATCGACCCTTGCTCGACGGCGTTCACGCACTCTACTACGACATCGAAGGCGACGGGCTCGAACGCGCGGTGCGCGCGGCATTGGCCGACACCGACCGGCTTCGGACGATCGCGACCGCCGGACGGGCTCATGTCCTGACCCACCATACCGAGGCAAGCCTCTGCCGCTACGTCGCCGAAACCGCGCTTGCGGCCGGCCCCGCACAAGCGTCCTAGCAGGCCAGCCCGGCCGCCCGAGCGATCCGGCGCAATCCCTCAAGCGCCGCATCGGCCGGCCCGATCTGCCCGCCGGCACCGAGTTGGCGCAGCGCGCGCTCATAGAGCGCTGCCAGCGACCTGTCGCCCACGATCAACGGCGTCGCGTCGCGCGCCACGGCTTGGCGCCAGGCGAGACCCTCGACGACCTCGGCGCCGATCAGCAGCCCACTCAAGTAGCCGCGCAGCGCCTCCGGGCGCTCGCGCTCGAATAGCCCGAGCGTGCGCGCGGCGAAGACGCGGTGGAGCAGCGCGCCCGGCGTGCCGGCGCCGGCCGACGCCGCGACTCCGCGGTCGAAGGCGTCCGGATCGGTCGCGTCGCCGACCATCAGCCGGCCGAGAATGGAGTGACGACAAAGGACCGCAAACACTTCGCCGGTCATGAAGCTCGTGAAGGTCGTGACTTGGCCGTCATCGGCAACCGCCGCCCATTTCGAATGCGTGCCGGGCAGGACGACAACCCGGCTTCCGGGCGCGGACACGAGCGCGCCGGCAATCTGGGTCTCCTCGCCGCGCATGACGTCGGGAACGCCGTCGCTGACGCAGGTGAGCCCGGGCACGATCGCCATGCTCCCGCCGTCACCGGTCTCGACCTGGGTCAACCCGCCGGCGATCGCTGCGGGGCTCGCCGGGCAAGCGACGTACGGCGCCTCGCGCCAGCCCTGCCGGCTGCCGATCATCCCGCTTGCGACGGCCGGCAAGTTGGGCGACGCCGCGCGCCAGGAACCGACCGTGGCGGCGAAGGCGGCCGCGAAGTCGCCGTCGGGCACGTTGAGGATGCCGAGCGGCGCCGCGACGCGGTCGATCACCGTCCCATCGGCGGCGACGAGCCAGGCGCGCAACGAGGTCGTTCCCCAGTCGAGCGCGATCAGCGCCGGATTCATGGCGCGGTTCCCCCGGTCAGCGACCGCCAGTAGGCAAGCAGTCCCGCGGTCGACGCATCGTGTGGGACCGGCGGCGACGATCCGTCGATTTCGGCGAGGATGCGGCCGGCCAATTGCTTGCCGAGCTCGACCCCCCACTGGTCGAACGAGTTGATGCCCCAGATCGCACCCTGGACGAACACCTTGTGCTCGTACAGTGCCATAAGCACTCCGAGCGTTCGCGGATCGAGCCGCCGAAAGACGATCATGTTGGACGGCCGGTTGCCGTCGAACACGCGATGCGGCGCCACGCGATCGACCGTCGCCGGCGCGGCGCCGGCAGCCCGCATCTCGGCACGGACGTCGTCCTCGGTGCGGCCGATCATCAGCGCCTCGGCCTGCGCGAAGCAGTTGGCGACCACGATCGCATGGTGCCCCGCGAGACCGTGATCGGCCTCAGCCGCGACGAGAAAATCGCAGGGGACGAGCCGCGTGCCCTGGTGAATGAGCTGGAAGAAGGAATGCTGCGCGTCGGTGCCGGGCTCTCCCCAGGCGATCGGGCCGGTCGTGCGTGTCACGCGCCGTCCGTCCGTGCCGACGGTCTTGCCGTTGGACTCCATGTCGACCTGCTGGAGCCACGCCGCAAACCGCGCCAGCCTCTGGTCATACGGCACCACGGCGTAGGATTCCGCGCCGAGGATGTTGGCGTACCAGATGCCGAGCAGCGCCAACGTCATCGGCAAATTGGCCTCCGGCGGCGCCTCGCGGAAATGGCGATCCATGGCGTGAGCGCCGTCGAGCAGCTGATCGAACGCATCCATGCCGGCAGCCAGTGCGATCGGCAAACCGATCGCTGACCACGACGAATAACGCCCACCGACCCAGTCCCAGAACGCGAACATGTTGGACTCGGGAATGCCGAAAGCGCCGCATGCCGC
Source organism: Alphaproteobacteria bacterium (assembly GCA_016793045.1). Classification (GTDB taxonomy): domain Bacteria; phylum Pseudomonadota; class Alphaproteobacteria; order CACIAM-22H2; family CACIAM-22H2; genus JAEUKZ01. The sequence goes on along the minus strand of JAEUKZ010000313.1, from coordinate 7,472 downwards.
GGTGTTCGTCGACAGCGCGACGAAATGGCGCGCGACCGCCTTCTCCGTGCCTAGTTTGCCCACCAGCCACGCCCGTGCCGAGCGGGCATTGGTCATGGTCTCCTGCGTGGTGAAGGACTTCGAGGCGACGATGAACAGCGTAGACGCAGCATCGAGGCCGGCAAGGCACCGCGCCAGATGGCTGCCGTCGACGTTCGAAACGAAATGCAGCCTCGGCCCGTCGCCGCGGTCGAGCGCAGCCGCGACCATTTGCGGCCCGAGCGACGAGCCGCCGATCCCGATATGGACGACATCGGTGATCGTCGCGCCGGTCTGGCCGCGCCACGCGCCGCCGCGCACCCCATCGCTGAAGGTGCGCATCTGCGTCAGCACCGCGCGCACGCCGGGCATGACGTCGGCGCCGTCGACGGCAATAGCGCGCGGGCCGCGCTCGCGCAACGCGACGTGAAGGACCGCGCGATCCTCGCTGACATTGAGTTTGGCGCCGGTGAACATGCGTTCGACCGCGCCTTGGACGTCGGCCGCGCGCGCGAGGTTCCGCAGCAGTTCCATCGTCTTCGGCACGATCCGGTTCTTCGAATAGTCGAGCAGCAGATCGTCGAGTCTGAGCGTGAATCGCGCGAAACGTTGCGGATCGGCGGCAAACAGCTCTCGCATCGGGCGATCGGCGATCGCCGCGCGATGGGCTTCAAGGGCCTGCCAGGCAGCTTCCAGTTGGGACGACGTCACGAGGACTCCTGTTGGACGGGCGCGCTCCGTGGCGGCGATGATGCCAGAGGCGAGGATTTCCGCACAGGCCGCCGTGACCGGCTATGATGTCTGATGAAGGAACACTCCGCGATGGGCCGCCGCTCCATGGGCGAGACCGCGTTCGTCCTCTCCCGCACCGTCCTCACGGCCCCGCCGCTCGTCCCCGAACTCGTGCTCCACCTGGCGACCGAGGTGACGCCGTTGTGGCAGGCGACGGAGCGCGAGCTCGCCGCCACCGGGCTGCCCCCGCCTTACTGGGCCTTCGCCTGGCCCGGCGGCCAAGCGCTGGCGCGACTGATCCTCGACCAGCCGGCGCTCGTCGCCGGCCGGCGTGTTCTGGATTTTGCCGCCGGGTGTGGAATCGCCGCGTGCGCCGCCATGCGTGCCGGCGCAGCGCACGCGAGCGCAACCGAAATCGATGCCTTCGCCTGCGCCGCGATCGCCTTGAATGCCCGCGCGAACGCGGTCGAGGTGACGGTTCGCGCCGCGGACGTGACCGACAGCGAGGCCGAATCGTGGGATGTGATCGTCGCGGGCGATGTCTGCTATGAGCGCCCGATGGCGGAACGGGCCTTCGCCTGGCTCACGCAGCAGGCAGCGAATGGCACGCTGGTGCTGCTGGCGGATCCCGGCCGTGCCTATCTACCCGCGGGTCTGCGCGAGATCGGCCGCTACGTCGTCGCGACCAGCCGCGACCTCGAAGACCGTGAACAACGCGAAACCCGGGTCTTCGAACTCGCTCAGTCCGCAGCGTCGACGACCCGTTCCTCGACGATGAGGTAGCGCACGAGCGCATTGTCGACCGTCGCCATGGTGCGCGCCTGCCACTCCTTGCGGGCGGCAGCGTAGCTTGCGAACGGGCCGAACCGATCCTCGCGGCCGCGCAGCCGTTCGAACCGAAAATCCTCGTACTCTCCGCCGACGACCCAAAAGCTCATGACGCTGCTCCGTGGACGATCGCAGATCTTTACATAACTTGTCCGTGTTGACGATTCGTTACCGGGGGTAAGGCCTTGCGGACGACGCCGGATCGGCTAGGGTCGAGTCATGGCCGCGACTCCTGACGTCTATCGCCGTATCTACGACGCCTTCCAGGCGCCCGTCTCGCGCTTCGACTGCGGCCGCAAATGCGCGCCGTTGAACAACGGCCAGCCGGTGTGCTGCACCACCGACCATGCGGTGCCGGTGGTCGACCGTGCGGAGTGGCAGCTGCTGCGCTCGCGCAGCAAGCTCTGGCACCTCTACAAGCCGTCCGACGCGGCCGGCCGCAAGGTCATCTCCGACCTGCATCGCACCTGTGTCGGCATCGAATGCAAGGGTGCGCGTCATTGCGAGCGCGACAACCGTTCGATGTCCTGCCGGACCTTCCCGTTCTTCCCCTATATTACCGCGGAGGGTGAGTTCGCCGCGCTCGCCTATTTCTGGACCTTTGAGGACCGTTGCTGGATCCAGAGCAACCTCAGCGTTGTCGATCTGCAGTTCATCCGCGAATTCGTCGCGGCGTATGAACTGCTGTTCTCCTACGACGTCGACGAGTTCAAGGCGAATCGCGACCACTCCGCGATGATGCGGCGGACGTTCTCCCGCTGGAACCGGATCATCCCCTTGCTCGGCCGCGAAGGCGGGTATTTCGCTGTCGAACCGCGCACCCATGTGATCCGGCCGGCGCAGGTCGAGGAGTTTCCCCGCCACGAGGCCTTCCGCGACGAGCTTGCCCCGGCGCCCGCGGCGTAGGACGGATCAGGACGACGGACCCACCTTGCCGCCGAATGCGTGCGCGCGCGGTCGCCCGGCCGCCGGCGCGAAGCGATAGGTCGCCAGCGCCACCCAGCGGCTCGCCGTAGCCTCGCGCCCCACGCGGGCGACCAATGGCGTCGTGTAGTGCCAGAACGGCAGCCTGTAGATCGCAATGCCGCCCGGCCGATTGACATCGACCATGCGCGTGAAATGACCGTCGAGGGCCCAGACGAGATAGTGGTGGCGGACATCCGGATGGCCGAAGCTCACGTGAACGTCGAGATAGCCGCCGGCGGCCCGTGGATCCTCCGGATAGTGGTCGGTGTGCGGCCCGACATAGTCGCCGGGCCCATAGCGCAAAACCTGCTGGCCACTGCGGCGGTCGAGGGGGCGTCCCGACAGGCGCTGCGCGAGGTTGCGCAGGCTCTCCGACTGCAGCATGGCAATCAGGCCGATCCGGTCCGCCGCCTTCCAGGCGCGCGACGATCGGCGCTCGAGATAGGCAGTCTCCTGGCGCGCCACCTTGATGAGCCGCTCCTGGTGGTTGCGCGTCTGGTTGGCAATCGCTTCGGGCGGAATTGCCCGCACGAGCGGCACAAGACAGGGCCGCAGCTGCCGCTCCAGCAGATCGTGCGCCGCCATCGCGGTGTCGCGCGCGATTGCGCCTTCGATGTAGACCAGCCGGTCGGCATCCAGCGCGCGCGCCAGCACGCCGCGTCGGTCGGCGAGGATGCTGCGCCCCCGAGATGTGAGCAGCGCCGAGAACTCCGTCGGAAACCGGTCCATTGCGCAATGCCTTCTACCGGATTATCCGATCGGCAGCGGCCCCTCTCAACGCCGAGGAAGTCATGGCGACACGCACCTCTCTAACCTACGGCGCAGTCCCCGGGCTGCGCTTCGCTTGCGTCCTGGACGGCAGCGGCGGCTGCATCGATCTCGACTGGGACGGCGTCCGGCGCTGGAAAGCGGAGGATGGCACGCTTTGGGTCCATCTGGAACGCGACGATGCGGATGCCCAAAACTGGCTGCGCAACGACAGCGGCGTCGACCCGGTCATCGCCGACGCGCTGCTGGCCGCGGAATCCCGCCCGCGCGTCGAGGAGCAGGACGACGCTCTGCTGGTTTTCCTGCGCGGCGTCAACCGCAACGCCAAGGAAGATCCCTATGACCTTGTGCCGATCCATATGTGGATCAGCGCCAACCGCCTGATCAGCCTGCGCGACAAGGCCGTCTATCTGCTGGCGCTGCGCGACATCCGCGAGGCACTGGCGATCGGTCGCGGTCCGCGCACCGTAGGCGAGCTGTTCGTGCTCATCGGAGAGAAGGTCGTCAAGTACGTCGAACCCATCCTCGACGAGCTCGACGAGGAGGCCGACCGCCTCGACGAGGAAGCGATCGACGGCATCGACGACGACTGGCGCGCCCCGCTCGCCGGACTGCGGCGGCGAGCGATCGAACTGCGCCGCTATCTCTCGCCCCAGCGCGAGGCGCTCTTTCGACTGCAGGTCGAGGAGGCGATCTGGCTCAACCGCCGCGACCGGGTCCACCTTCGCGAGATCACCGATCGCGTGATGCGGTACGTCGAGGGCCTGGATGTGATTCGCGATCGTGCGACCATCCTGCACGAGGACATGACCGCGCAGATCGCCGAGCGGATTTCGCGGACCTCGAACCGTCTGACGGCGATCGCCGCAATATTCCTGCCACCGAGTCTGGTCGCGGGCATCTTCGGCATGAACCTGAGCGGCATCCCGGCCCATGAGCACGAACTCGCCTTCGGAATCGTATCGGCGGTCATCATCACCCTTATGGCTGTCGAAGCCTGGATCCTGCGGCGGATGCGATGGATATGAACAAATCAAAAATCCAGGACAAGTATCTGCATAAGCACATGATTTACTTCCAGCGTGCCCCCGAGCGACCATCGTTCAGATTTCGTTAAGTCACAGACAGGATATTGTTCTTAGAATCCATGACCCGAAGCGGCGAAGCCGCAGGAATATTTGGAGGGCGACTTGTCATGCTGAGCCAACTGAGAATTGGACCGCGCATATTCGCGGTCACCGGCATTCTGGCGCTGGTCAGCGTGCTCATTGCCGGCATCGCGATCAGCACGATTCGCACCTACAACATGAAGACCGACGAGATGGAGCGCCTGTCACGGGCCGCCGTCGTCGGCGAGCGCATCAACGCCGCAATTCTCTCTGCGGTCATGGACTCGCGCGGCGTCTACATGGCGCGCGACCGGCAGGAAGTCGACCGGTTCGGCAACCCGCTTCTTGCGACGTTGCGTCAGCTCGACCAGTTGCTCGGCCAGTGGCGCGCCGTCACCTCGGCGGCGGACATGGAGAAGTTCCAGGCCGTCGAGCGTGCCGCGCGGCAGTTCATCACCTTCCGAACGGAACTCGTACGCATCGGCCGCGAGACCGGCAATCCCGCGGCGCGCGAGTTCGGCGACAACGACGCCAACCGCACGGTCCGCCAGGCGCTCAACCGCGCGATCGAAGCGCTGGCCGGCGAGAATGCGCGCGCGGTGGCTGCGATCGAACAGGACCTCCGCGACTACGGCACGACCGTTCTGTGGACGGTCGTCGGTATCTCGGTCGTCGCCATTCTCGGCTCGCTTCTCGCGGCGTACCTGCTCGTGACCCGCACGATCACGCGCCCGCTGACGGCCGTAACCGGAACGATCGGCACGCTCGCCGGCGGCGATGTCGGCGTCAATGTCGAAGGAACGGGCCGCCGCGACGAGATCGGCGACATCGCCCGCGCCGTGGAGGTGTTCAAGAACAACCTCATCCACATGCGTACGATCGAGGCCGAGCAAGCTGCGGCACGCGAGCGCCGCGAGGCGCGCGCCACCGCGATCGAGAGCTTCACGGACGCCTTCAATCGCGAGTCCGGCGCCGCCCTGCAGGCGGTCGGCGAGGCGACCGACCAGCTCAAGAGCACTGCGGCCTCGATGAACCGCACGGCGGAGGACACGACGCGCCAGGCCAATGCCGTCGCAGCCGGCTCGCAGGAGGCGTCGACCAACGTCCAGACCGTCGCTGCCGCGTCGGAGGAACTGTCGGCCTCGATCACCGAAATCAGCCGCCAGGTTACGAATTCGGCGCAGATGGCGAGCCGCGCCGTCGACGAGGCCGCGCGCACCAACGACCGCATCCAGGGTCTCGCGCAGGCTGCGCAGAAGATCGGCGACGTGGTGAAGCTCATCAACGACATTGCCGGGCAGACCAACCTGCTCGCGCTCAACGCCACGATCGAGGCGGCGCGCGCCGGTGAGGCCGGCAAGGGCTTCGCGGTCGTCGCCAGCGAGGTCAAGAGCCTCGCCACCCAGACCGCACGCGCGACCGAGGAGATCGCCGCCCAGATCGCCGCCGTCCAGGGCGCCACACGAGAAGCCGTCGTCGCGATCGAAGGGATCACCATCACGATCCAGGAGATCAACGGCGTCACCACGTCGATCGCTTCCGCCGTCGAGGAACAGGGCGCCGCCACGCAGGAGATCGCACGCAACGTCCAGCAGGCCGCCGCCGGCACGAATGTGGTGTCGACGAACATCAGCGGTGTCAGCAGCGCCGCCAGCGAGACCAGCGGCGCGGCAAGCGACGTGCTTACCGCCACGCAGTCGCTCGCCCATCAGGCCGACGCGCTGCGCGGCCAGGTCGAACGGTTCATCACGGCGGTCCGCGCCGCCTAGACCGAGAGCCTCGCTGCAGCCGGCCGCGCCGGATCGGCGCCGGCGCGCGACCGTGGCGCGGCCAGGGACGCGCCTGTATAACCGGCGCGTCATGGCCTATTCGTCCCTCCGCGACTTCATCGACCGGCTCGAACGCGAAGGCCGGCTGGTGCGGGTGCGCGAGCCCGTTTCACCCGTGCTGGAGATGACCGAGATCCAGACCCGCCTGCTCGCCGAGGGCGGGCCCGCGGTGCTGTTCGAGAACGTCGTCGGTCCCGCGGGCCGCTACGACATGCCGGTGCTGGTCAACCTGTTCGGCACGGTCGAGCGCGTCGCCTGGGGCATGGACCGCGAGCCGCACCAGCTCCGCGAGGTCGGCGAGACGCTCGCGTTCCTGCGCCAGCCGCAGCCGCCGGAGAGCTTCCGCGCCGCGCTCGACCTGCTGCCGCTCGCCAAGTCGGTGATGGCGATGCGGCCGAAGACCGTCGGCAGCGCATCGTGCCAGGAGGTCGTCCTGCGCGGCGCGGAGATCGACCTCGCGCGGCTGCCGATCCAGACCTGCTGGCCCGGCGAGCCCGCCCCGCTCATCACCTGGCCGCTGGTGGTCACCCGCGGCCCCGGCGAGGCGCGCGAGGATGCGTTCAATCTCGGCATCTACCGCATGCAGGTGACGGGCCGCGACACCACGCTGATGCGCTGGCTGCGTCATCGCGGCGGCGCGCAGCACCATCGGCGCTGGTCGCAGGAGAAGCGGGCCCCCTTGCCCGCCGCCGCGGTGATCGGCGCCGACCCGGGCACGATCCTCGCCGCCGTGACGCCGGTGCCCGACACCCTGTCCGAATACCAGTTCGCCGGCCTGCTGCGCGGCAGGCGGGTCGAGCTCGTCGACTGCGTCAGCCAGCCGCTCAAGGTTCCGGCGGAAGCCGAGATCGTGCTCGAAGGCACGGTGAGCCTCGACGACTATGGCGACGAGGGCCCCTACGGCGACCACACCGGCTACTACAATTCGGTCGAGAAGTTTCCGGTGTTCACGCTCACCGCGATCACCATGCGCCGCCAGCCGATCTATCTCTCGACCTTCACCGGCCGGCCGCCAGACGAACCGTCAGTGCTCGGCGAGGCGCTCAACGAAGTCTTCGTGCCGCTGCTGCGCCAGCAATTCCCGGAGATCGTCGATTTCTGGCTGCCGCCCGAGGGCTGTTCCTACCGCATCGCCGTCGTGTCGATGAAGAAGGCCTATCCCGGGCACGCCAAGCGCGTGATGATGGGCGTGTGGTCGTTCCTGCGCCAGTTCATGTACACG
>JAEUKZ010000245.1 GCA_016793045.1 Alphaproteobacteria bacterium | reverse complement strand
ACCGGCACCCGCGAGTGCCATGAATTTACGGCGACGCATCGCTTGTTTCCTCCGCTGTTCGTTTAGTTGTCTTGTTACGACCCGATTCATCCTAGCTTCGTGTCCCCGGAGTGTCGAGGTACCCGCCAGCAGGCTGCAATGACAAATTCGGGGCGGCCCGAACGGCCCGAACGCCGCACTACCGGGGCGTGCTGTCGCCCTGGGGCGGGGGCGGCGCGTCCCGGCATTCCGGCGACGCCCGGCGCTGCCCGTTGAAGACGTGCATCGGCACGTAGCGGTCGGGCCGGTCGACGACGCGCTCGCCCTGCCGTTCGCGCCGCCACAGCCGCACGAAGCAGTCGCGTCCCGGCCAGTCGACCTCGGGCATCGCATCGCCCCATTCGGCCATCAGCTCGAGCTCGGCGCCGCGCCAACGGTAGATCGCATTGCTATGCTCGCAGCAGCCGCCGCGCGCGGACGTGGAGATGCGCCGGTTGCGACTGTCAACCTGCGGATTGCTCAGCGTCTCGAACTCCGGGACGGGGACGAAGCGCAGCGTGCCAGGATCAAAGAGCTCGAGGCTGTACGACGTGTTCGCCATCGCATCGTTCTGGAGAACCCACAAGTCGGGGTAGCGGTCGAAATTGGCGTCGTGCAGGAAGACCCAACGGCGCGGACGCTCCGCGTCGTAGGCATCCGAAGCCCGGTCCAGGCGCAGCAGTTCGCGCCGCCCATTCCGTGCGCCGATCGACGTTACGGTGACGGTCGCTCCGCCGGATCGGTCGGGAGTCAGGACGAAGCGCAGGCCATGGGCCTCGAACGACTGTCCGCGGGGCTGCTGCGCCACCGCCGGCATCGAGAACGATCCGATTGTCGCGAGCAGCGCCCAGGAGCCGAGCAGGGCCCGAATGCGCCGTGTCATCGCTGCACGATCGTCGGGTCGGCGAGGTAGTCGGCGAAGCGCAATCCGGTGAGCCGTTCGAACGCCTCGACGTAGCGTGCGCGGGTGCCGTCGACGACCTCGGCCGGAAGTGCTGGCCCCGGATAGGTTTTCGCCCAGCCGAGGCGTTCGCAGTAGTCGCGCACGAACTGCTTGTCGAAGGATGGCGGGGCGGTGCCGGGCCGATAGGAGTCGGCCGGCCAGAAGCGCGAGGAGTCCGGCGTGATCGCCTCGTCGCCGAGGATCAGCGTTCCCGCATCGTCGGTCCCGAACTCGAACTTCGTGTCGGCGACGATGATCCCGCGCGCGGCGGCGTGGTCGGCGGCGAAGCGGTAGAGCGCGATCGCCGTGCGCTCCGCCGCGTCGTAGAGATCGGCGCCGACCATCTCGACCGCGCGGGCGCGGTCGATGTTCTCGTCGTGGCCGGTCGCAGCCTTGCGCGCGGGCGTGAAGATCGGCGCCGGCAGGCGATCGGATTCGCTGAGCCCGGCCGGCAGCACGTGACCGCAGACGGCGCCGCCAGCGCGATAGTCCTTCCAGCCGGAGCCCGCGAGATAGCCGCGCACCACGCATTCGATCGGCAGCATCCTCAGCTTGCGGCATTCCATCGAGCGCCCGTCCGGCCGCAACGCGAGCAGATGATTGGGGACGATCGCGCGGGTGCGTGCGAACCAGAAGGCGGAAAGCCCGGTGAGCACGCGCCCCTTGTCGGGAATTGCCGTCGGCAGCACGACGTCGAAGGTCGAGATGCGGTCGCTCGCGACCAGCAGCAGGCGATCGTCCGGCAGCGCGTAGAGTTCGCGGACCTTGCCGCTGGCGAGATGGACCGCGCCTGGCGGCAGGCTGAAGGGCGTTTCGGTCATGCGTATCCGGTCCGTCATGTGTGGGGCGGGGCGGTTCGATCGGACGGGGTCAACCGAGCCACCAGAACTTCACGCAGAACAAGACCGCCAGAATGCCGACGATCGGATGCATTTCGCCGAGGCGGCCGGTGATCAGCTTCACGGCGGCGTAGGTGATGAAGCCGAAGGCGATGCCGTGGGCGATGGAGAAGGTGAACGGCATCGCCAGGGCGCACACGACCGCCGGACCGTATTCGGTCGCGTCGTCCCAATCGATCTCGGTCATGCCGCGCGCCATCAGGCAGGCGACGAAGATCAGCGCCGGGGCCGTGGCGTAGGCCGGGATGCTGCCGGCGAGCGGAGCGAAGAACAGCGCCAGCAGGAAGAGCACGCCGACCGTGACCGCGGTAAGCCCGGTGCGTCCGCCCGCGTTCGTGCCCGCCGCGCTTTCTATATAGCTCGTGACCGTCGACGTGCCGAGCAGCGCACCGACCACGGTCGCCGAGGAGTCCGCGAGCAGCGCCTGGCGCAGGCGCGGGATGCGGCCCTGGTCGTCGAGCAGCCCGGCGCGATGGCAGACGCCGACCAGGGTGCCCGCGGTGTCGAAGAGATCGACGAACAGGAACGCGAACACGATGGCGATCAGACCGACATGGAGCGCGCCGAGGATGTCGAGCTGCAGGAAGGTCGGCGCGAGCGATGGCGGCGTGTCGACGAGGGTCGCCGGTGCGGGCGTCAGCCCGGTGATCATGCCGACCACGCTCACCAGCAGGATGGCGATCATGATCGCGCCACGGACGTTGAGCTTGACCAGCGCGATCATTGCGACGAAGCCGACCGCCGCGAGGATGGTCGTCCACGCCGTCAACGCGCCGAGGCCGACCATGGTGGCCGGATGCGGCGCGACAAACCCCGCGTTGCGCATGCCGATGATCGCGAGGAAGAAGCCGATGCCGGCGGAAATCCCGAGCTTCAGGGAGCGCGGAATCGCATTGATGATCTGTTCGCGGATCGGCAGCACGCTGATGATGATGAACAGGATGCCGGAGAGGAACACCGCGCCGAGCGCGATCTGCCAGCTTCGCCCCACCAGCGGCAGGCCGAGCACCACGCCGTAGGTGAAATAGGCGTTGAGTCCCATGCCGGGCGCCTGCGCGATCGGCAGCTTGGCGTAGAGGCCCATCATCAGCGTCCCGAACGCGGCGGCGACGCAGGTCGCGACGAAGACGGCGCCGCGATCCATGCCGGCCTCAGCCAGGATCGAGGGATTGACGAAGATGATGTAAGCCATCGTCAGGAACGTCGTGATGCCGGCCAGGATCTCCGTGCGGACGGTCGATCCGTGGCGGGAAATCTCGAAATAGCGGTCCATGTCCATCCCCCGTTTTCTCAAGCCGATCGCGCGCGGCCCGACTTTGCCCGACAGCGGCGAATCATACGCGATTCGCGCCGCCGTCGCATGGCCCGCCCGGGGCGGCGCGGGATCGCCGGGCCATTAACCATCGCGGCGGTTCGGGTGCGGGACGCTTTGCCATTTCGCAGCGCAGCAACTATGCTCCGGCAAAATTTCCGGTCCCCGGGGGGACAAAGCATGACAAGCGCTCCTGGCCGCGAACATGACGGCCCGGTGCTGCGACTCGCCATCTCCGCGATCGGGGTCGTTTATGGCGATATCGGCACGAGTCCGCTCTATACGCTCAAGGAGTGTTTCGGCCCGCATGTCGGATTCGCGCCGACGCGCGAGAACGTCCTCGGCATCCTGTCGCTGATCTTCTGGTCGGTCATGCTGGTGGTCACCGGCAAGTACGTGACCTTCGTCATGCGCGCGGACAATCGCGGCGAGGGCGGCGACATGGCGCTGCTCGCGCTCGCGCTGCGCGGCGTGCGCAAGCAGAAGCGGCTGCGCTGGCTGCTCGTCATGGTCGGGATGTGCGGCACCGCGCTGTTCTACGGCGACAGCATGATCACGCCCGCGATTTCCGTGCTCAGCGCGATCGAAGGGCTCGAGCTCGCGACGCCGGTCTTTCATCCCTACATCGTGCCGCTCGCGCTCGCGGTTCTCGTGATGCTGTTCGTCGTCCAGCGCCACGGCACGGAAAGGGTCGGCGGGCTGTTCGGCCCGATCATGCTGCTGTGGTTCGTCGTGCTGGCGCTGCTCGGCCTGGTGCAGATCGTGACGCACCCCTCGGTGCTCCTCGCGCTCAATCCGCTGTGGGGGCTGGAATTCTTCCTCCAGCATCGGCTCGTCGGGTTCTTCGCGCTCGGCGCGGTCGTGCTCGCGCTGACGGGCGCGGAGGCGCTCTACGCGGACATGGGCCATTTCGGTCGCAAGCCGATCCGGCTGGCGTGGTTCGCGCTCGTGATGCCGGCGCTCATGCTCAACTATTTCGGCCAGGGCGCCCTGATCATCGAAAACCCCGAGGCGGTGGCGAATCCCTTCTATCTGCTCGTGCCGCACTGGATGCGCCTGCCGATGGTGGTGCTGGCGACGTTGGCGACCGTGATCGCCTCGCAGGCGGTGATCTCCGGCGCGTTCTCGATCACGCGTCAGGCGATCCAGCTCGGCTACGTGCCGCGCCTGCGCGTGCGCCACACGTCCGAGGCGACGATCGGCCAGGTTTTCATCTCGCAGATCAACTGGGGGCTTTGCTTCGCGGTGATGTGGCTGGTCGTCACATTCCGGTCGTCGAGCAACCTCGCCTCGGCCTACGGCATCGCCGTGACGGGGACGATGATCACCACCAGCATCCTGTTCTTCGTCGTCATGGTGACGGTGTGGGGCTGGCGCTGGCAGCTTGCGGCGGCCGTCGTCGGCTTCTTCGGCATCATCGACATCTGCTTCTTCGCGGCCAACATCATCAAGGTGGTCGAGGGCGGCTGGTTCCCGCTGCTGATCGGCGCGGTCATCTTCAGCCTGATGACGACCTGGAAGCGCGGCGTCGAGATCCTCGCCGAAATGCGACGGCGCGATGCGCTCGCCCTCGACGATTTTCTCGCCCGCATCACCGACCGCAGTCCGCATCGCGTGAAGGGGACCGCGGTCTACATGACCGCCAATCCGTTCGGCGTGCCGCAGGCGCTGCTGCACAATCTCAAGCACAACAAGGTGCTGCACGAGCGCGTCGTGCTGCTGACGATCCAGACCGAGGACATTCCCTATGTCGCGCCGTCCGATCGCATCGCCGTGACCGAGCTCGAGAAGGGATTCAGGCGGATCGTCATCCACTACGGATTCATGGACCAGCCGGACGTTCCGCGGGCGATGGAGGAGTGCGCCAAGTTCGGGCTCACCATCGACATGATGGAGACGTCGTTCTTCCTCGGCCGCGAGACGCTGATCCCGGCACGCCTGCCGCTGCTGGCGCGCTGGCGCGAGCGGCTGTTCATCTGGCTCGCCCGCAACGGCATCAGCGCGACGGAGTTCTTCCGCATCCCGACCAACCGCGTGGTCGAGCTCGGCGAGCAGCTGGAGTTCTGATCCAAGGGCTGCTTGCTGGGACCCGTCCGGCTTGGTAAGACAGCGTCATGCGGGGTGGACCCGCGCGGAATGCCCCTGAATATGCTGCGTTTTCTGACGGGCCTGGTCATGCTCGCCGTTGCCGGCGTCGCGGCGCTTCCCCGTGACGGCATGGCGCAGATCCCGCCGGGCGAGCGGCGGGTCGCGCTGATCGTCGGCAATTCCGCCTATGCCGGCGGCGGACGGCTGGCCAATCCGGGCAACGATGCGCAGGCGATCGCCGGGCTGCTGCGCGGCCTTGGCTTCGATGTCGAGGTCGCACTCGATGCGGGCTATCTCGATCTGACGCGCGCCGTGCGCCGCTTCGGCGACCGCATCGAGACCGCGCACGTCGCCCTGTTCTACTATGCCGGGCACGGGCTGCAGCTCGCCGGCACCAACTTCCTGGTGCCCGTCGATGCGCAGCTGGCGAACGAGCGCGACGTCCGCTTCGAGACCGTCGACCTCGCCAGCATCGTCGACCTGATGCGCGGACAGACGCCGCGCGTGAACTTGATCTTCCTCGACGCGTGCCGCGACAACCCGCTCGCGCGTGCGATGAATCGCACCAACCAGACGCGCGCGCTGCAAGGCCCGGGGCTCGCCCCGATGACCGCGAGCGGCATGCTGATCGCGTTCTCGACCGAGCCGGGCAGCGTGTCGGTCGACGGCACCGGCGACAACAGCCCGTTCACGGCGGCCCTGCTGCAGCACATGCCGACGCCCGGCCTCGAGATCCGCCAGATGCTGACCCGGGTGCGCCAGAGCGTGCGCCAGGCGACCGGCGGCCGCCAGATCCCGTGGGACCATTCGTCGCTCGACACCGAGTTCTACTTCACCGGCGGGCCGAGCACGATCGCGACGCGGGGGCCGCCGCCCGACGCCGAGCTGCTGTTCTGGCAGTCGATCATGACGACCGGGACGCCGGCCGAACTCGAGCTGTTCATGCGCCAGTTTCCCAACAGCCGCTTCGCCGAACTGGCGCGCCTGCGTCTCGCCGCGCTGCGTGCGCCGCGGGCCGCCTCGGCCGGCGTCGGCCAGGGCAATGCCGACGCCGCGCGCTCGTCGAGCGGCGAGGGCGCGAGCGTGGCGACGCCGGCGGAGGGCCAGGGGGCGGCGCCGCAGCAGGGCGCGGGTGACGCGGCGCCGGCCCAGGGCCAGGGCGACGGCACGCCGCCGAGCGCGCCGGCGACCGCACCGCCATCGCCGCTGGGGCCGCGCCGCTTTGCCTCGGCCGACGTGCCGTTCGTCGGACCCGCGATCCGCCGGCAGCTTTCGGAGTACGAGCGGCTCGTCGGGTTGCGCGCCCTCGCGCTGGCATCCGACGGGACGCTGGCCTGGCGCGCCGACCAGACGCCCGGGGCGACCGAAGCCGACCTGCGCCGCCAGGCCATCGAGACCTGCGAGTACATGGCGCAGCGCGGCTGCCGCATCTACGCGATCGGCGACCGCGTCGACCCGACCTTCGCCGAGCCGCCCGCGGTACCGAGCCTGCGCATCGCGACCGGTGCGCTCGACATCGCGCGCATTCCCTTCCTGTCGGCCGCGGAGCGGCTGCGCGTGCGCGGGGAATACAGCAATCGTGCCGAACGCCGCGCGCTGGCGCTGTCGCCGACCGGCGTGTGGGGCGTGAGCTGGGGCGTGGGCTCCGAGCGCGCGGCGCGTGCCGACGCGCTGCGCCGCTGCGAGGAGTTCGACGGCAACCGCGGCCTCTGCATGGTCTACGCCGTCGGCGACCGCGTCGTCGAATCCTGGCCCGATGCCCCTCGTTGAAGCGGGCGCGCACGCGGATGCATCGCTGGCGCGGTGGCCGTGGCCGCGCTGGGCGTGGCTCGTTCCGGCCGTCGCGGTCGCGCCGTTCCTCGTGCTGCTGCCGCTCGCATTTCCGCAGGTCGACGATTTCTGCTTCGGCGGGCTGTGGCAGGAGCATGGCCTGGTCGGGATGCTCGCGCTGTTCTACCGCACCTTCGTCGGCCGGCTCTTTGCCAATACGGTGATCGCGCTGCCGTTCATCGGCGCCGAATGGTCGGGCATCAGCCTGCTCACCGCATATCGGCTGCTTTGCGGCCTCGTCTTCGGCGGCGTCGCGGTGCTCGCGTTCTGGACCGTCCGCACGGTCTTCCCGCGCGCGCGGGGGGCCGAACGCCTGTTCCTGGGCCTCGCGCTGCTGGCCGCGATGGCCGGCGGCTCTCCGTCGCCGAACGATCTCTACTTCTGGGTCTCGCAGATCGGCAACTACACGATCGCGGCGGCCGCGGCCTTCGCCATCATGGTCGCGCTGTGGGTGCGGGCGGAGCGCGGCGCAGCGCTGCCGCCCGCGCTCGTCGCCGTGATCGCCGTCGTCGGGTTCGTGACGGCGATGGCGACCGAGATGAGCGGCGCCGTACTCTTCGTTGTCGTCTGCGGCGCCTTCGTGCGGCGCTGGCTCGAACCGGCGGCGCCGCGCCAGCCGGTCGCGCATTTCGTCATCCTGGCAGCGCTGGTGGCCGGCGCCGTGATCGTCGCCGTTGCCCCCGGCAACGCGGCGCGGATGAGCGTCTACGGCCAGTCGCAGGGGCTTGTCGTCGGCGCCTTCACGTCGATTCCGATGACCGTGGTGCGTCTGCTCAATCATCTCTACTTGCGGGCGGTGAGTCCGGCGCTCGTCGCCTGGCCGGTGATCGTGGCGCTTGCCACCGCCTATTACGACCGCGGCGCGGCGCCGTCGCGTCCGGCCTGGCCGGTCGTCTGGCTGCCGCTGGCGACCGCGATCGCCGCCACCGCGGCGGCGCTGTGGATCGGGCAGATCGGGATGGGGCAGTTCCTGCCG
The DNA here is from genome assembly GCA_016793045.1 of Alphaproteobacteria bacterium. Classification (GTDB taxonomy): domain Bacteria; phylum Pseudomonadota; class Alphaproteobacteria; order CACIAM-22H2; family CACIAM-22H2; genus JAEUKZ01. Next base: position 23,917 of record JAEUKZ010000245.1, on the reverse strand, counting down.
CCGCGCGCACGCGGCCATCTGCATTTCATCCTGCTTGCCGGCCTAACGATGACGACCGCGGCGGCGACGCGCGCATATGGCGATCAGGTCCGGCGCTGGGCAGTGGCGCGCTGGCCCGTGCTGACGTGCCGCCGTGTTGCCGTCGCCGCGCTGGTCCTGATCGTGCTCGCCCCCAATGCGATCCATGCGGCCTGGACGGCGACCGTGCGTCGCCCGTCCCTGGCCGCGGCCATCGATGCGCGGTTCGCCGCGCTCGAAGCCGGGCGCGGACAGGGCGCCCCGCTGGTTCTGCCCGCGCTTCCGCCAGGCTGGCCCGTCGTCATCGGCGACATCGGCGAGGCCGCGGACCACTGGCCGAATGCCTGCCTCGCGCGGTTCTACCGGCTGCCTTCGGTCCGCATCGGCGCGTCCGGCGGGTGAGGTTCGCGGGCGGCGGCGAAGCGCGCCGACGGTTCCGCGACGACCATCACCTGATAGGCGAAGAGCCGGGGCAGGGCGCGCGCCAGCATCTCGTTGACCGCGACCAGCATCCGCGCGACCAGGCCGTCGCCGAGCGCGGCCGGGAACGGCGCCGGGATCGCCTCGCGCGCGATGATCCTGAACCCGGACTGGCGCAGGAGCCGTTCCAGCGTGCCCCTGGTGAACAGCCGCGTGTGGGTAAGGTCGAGGATGCCGCGCCGGCCGTAGTTGAACTGCCCCGCGAGCAGCATCAGCCGGGTGACGATGAATCCGACATTGCCTGTGCTGAGCAGCAGGCGGCGACCGGGCACTGCACCCATCCTGGCCGCAAGCGCATCGACGAAGGCCTCGGGATCGCGCAGATGCTCGATGACGTCGAGCATGAGCACGAGGTCGAAGGCTGCGAAGTCGATGTCGGGGGGGCCGCGATCGAGATCGTGGACGACGAACGGCACGCCGGGCTCGTGGGGCGGCCGCGCGCGGTCGACCGCGGTGACGAAGCAGCCGCGCTCGGCGAGCATGCGCGAGACGTAGCCGTCGGCCGCGCCGAGATCGAGAACGCGCGAACCCGGTATCGCCTGTGCAAGCGCGACGGTGTGCGGGGTCTTGTAGCCGAACTTGGCCTGATAGGGCGGCCGCGCCGCCGGGTCCGGCATTTCGAAGCGGCGGTCATGAAGCACGTGAAGCGCCTGGGCGCGCGCCGTGACGACCGCGGCGAGGACGGCGCCTGCCGGGGCGGACCGCGGCGCCGGCCAAGCGGGGTTGGCGACCGCCACGCAGCGCAGATCGGCGAGCGCGGCCTGGAGTGCGAGTTCAGCGCGGAAGAGGTCGCCATCGTCGTTTCGCGCAAACGGCAGCCGGCGGAAAGCCGCCGCCGATCCGGCGACAGCCGTCCAGGAGAGCGTGCCCGGCGCGCTGTGGACGAGGCGCGAGGCCATCCGGTCCGCTAGAGTGGCGCGCAACGGCGCCCGCAGTCCGAAGGCGATGTCGCTCACGCCGGTTCCGACCCGGGCGATCAGGTCGGCGAGCGGGCCGACCGTCGCGGTGTCGAGTTCGCCGGCGAGGGCGATGACCGCCGCCCCGCCGGCGATCGCCTGCGCAAGCCCTGCCTTGAAGCGCTCGCCCGCGCCGGCGCCGGGCAGGATCAGCGGCGCCGGGCCGGCCGTATCGCCAAGCGCAGCCGTCACGACCGGAAGGACGATCACGCGCGCCGGCGCGAGCCTGCCCTCCAGTGCGGCAATGGCTTCGGGCGACGTTGGTCCGGCGGCGATGACGTAGACGTGGTGGCCGATTTCTTCGCGGGTCGCCATCGGCGGCGGTCAGGTCGCGTCGGCGATCGTCGCCGCGCGCGAGCGCGACTGCCGTTCGGCCTCGCGCAGAAGGAGATCGAGCGAGCGCCGCGGCTGTGCGACCAGCAGGATCTGATGCGCGAAGAGCGACCGGCTTGCCGCGATCAGCATGCGGTTGATCGTGTCGAACACGGTGGCACGGACCCCGTCGCCGAACACGATCGTGTAGGGCGCAGGCAGCCCCCGGACGGCGGTGACGCGGAACCCCGCCTGCAGGAAGGCGCGGCGCAGCGACGCCAGGGTGAACAGGCGAAGATGGCCGCGATTCATGATGCCGCCGCGACCGTAGGAGGCGTGGCCGAGCACCTGCTGGATCCGCGTGACGATGAAGCCGGCATTGCCGCATCCGACGATCAGCCGGATGTCGGGTGCGAAGCGTGTGGCGTGGCGCAGATGCTCGAGGAACAGCTCCGGCGACACGACGCGTTCCACGACGTCGAGGAGAATGACCGCATCGGCGTCCGCGAAGTCGAGCGGCGCGTAGACGGTGGTGAAACCGTGGGGCGACAGCGGATCGGCATCGGCACGCAGGACGAGCGAGGCAAGAGCGAGTTCGCGCACGGCGACCCCGCGCGCCCGGAGATCCTCCGCGATGTCGGCGCCGGCATTGCCGAGGACGATCGCGCGCGAGCCCGGCCGCACCAGCGCGACCGCGGCCGCCCGCATCGCCTCGTAGCGCCGGTCGCGCCGCGCCGCGATCGTCGCACGGTCGACCTGGCGGCAATCGAAGCGGCGGGCATAGAGCACGTTGGCGTCGTGCAGGCGTGCGGCCGTGACGGCCTTCACCACGTCCCAGGCATAGCGCATCCCGTTCACGCGGCTGATCTCGTCGCCGTAGAAGGTCGGGATCGGGATCTCGCGGATGCGCTGGCCCGCGAACATCAGCTGGATGATGATCTCGGTGTCGAAGTGGAACACGTCGGCATTGAGATCGAAGGGAACCTGACGCAGCGCCGCGGTCGAATAGACGCGGTAGCCGGAGTGCCATTCCGACAGCCTCGCGCGCATGGCGAGGTTCTGGTAGCGCGTCAGGATCTTGTTGCCGATGAACTTGTAGAGCGGCATGCCGCCGCGCCGCGCGCCACCCGGCGTCAGCATGCGCGAGCCGAAGACGGCTTCCGCCTCGCCCCTCGCGATCGGCGCGATCAGCTCCGGCAGTCGCTCGGGCGCGTACTGCCCGTCGCCGTGGACGAGGGCGACGATGTCGTAGCCGCGGTCGATCGCATAGCGGAAGCCGATCTTCTGGTTGCCGCCGTAGCCCTGATTCTCGGGATTGAAGAGCACGGTGAGGCGGAACGGGATGAGGCCCTCGCGCCGCGCCCGTTCGCCGAGCTCGAAGGTGCGGTCGTCGGACGAGTCGTCGATGACCAGGACCTCGACGTCGTATTCGTCCGCCAGCGACGGGGGGATGCGCGTGAGGACCTGGCGGATCGTCGTCTCCGCCTTATAGGCGACGATGAACACGAGAACGCGCAGGCGCCGCATCAGCGGGGCCGGTCCCGCCGACGGCTGCGACGGCGCTTCGGGGGCGGCCACGCTCAGGCCTCGGTGATCGAGCCGGGACGGCGATAGCGCCGCTGCAGCCAACGCACGCCGAGGATGTCGGTGATGCCGACGAACACGCGGTTGAGCACGCCGTACTTGGAGACGCCGCGCGTGCGCGGACGGTGGTTGACCGGCACGAGAACCACGCGGCGTCCGAGGCGGATCATCAGCGCCGGCAGGAAGCGGTGGATGTGATCGAAATAGGGTAGGGCGAGAAAATCGTCGCGCCGGAATACCTTGAGGCCGCAGCCGGTGTCGGGCACGCCGTCCTTCAGCAGCGCATTCCGCACGCCGTTGGCAAGGCGCGAGGAAAGCCGCTTGAGCCCGGAATCGCGCCGCTTCACGCGCTGGCCGGCGACCAGAACCGGCGCCTCGGCGGCGCGCGCGCGCTCCATCAACGCGGGGATGTCGGCCGGGTCGTTCTGGCCGTCGCCGTCGAGCGTGGCGATCCACGGCGCGCGCGCGGCGCGCACGCCGGTGGCGACCGCCGCACTCTGTCCGCAGCTCTCGCTGTGGCGGATCACGCGCAGCTGGGGGAAGCGCTGCCGCGCCTCCGCAAGGCGGCCCGGAGTCGCGTCGCCGCTGCCGTCGTCGACATAGACGATCTCGTGCGCGATCCGGCCCGCCAGCGCGGCGTCGATCTCCGCTATCAGCGGCAGGATGTTTTCGGCCTCGTCCTTCACCGGCACGACGACGGCGAGTTCGGGCGCAGGCAGGGCGGAAGGCGTCGGGTTCGTCATGCTCGTGCGGCTTTGTCCAGCGGAGCCGTATCAGCGCCGCGCGGCGCGGTACAGCGCGAGAGTGACGCGGCGGCCGTTCGAGTAGTTGATGCCTTCGATGCGGTCAAGCGCGGTGACGGCGAGACCGCGCTCGGCCGCGGCCGCCTCGAACGCCGGGCGCGCGTTCGCTTCGACGATCGCGACCGCGCCGGCGCGCTCGCCGAGATGGCGTGCGGCGTCTGCCGCGGTGTCCGCGAGGACGGTGCCCGTGCCGAGCATGAAGACAAGGCTGGGCTCGTGGAAGCCGACGCTGACCGGCGGCGCCTCGGCCGGACCGAGCCGCTCAAGCGCCGCAGCGACGCGACGGCTCACCCACAGCGTGTCGAGCTGCGGCACGACGAAGGCGAAGGCGATCGCGACCGCGACGCCGGCCGAAATCAGCGCCGCCCAGGCGCTGCGCCAGACGTCGCCGTCGCGCTGGCTGCGCCACACCAGATACGCGCCGGTCCACAATGCGGCGGCGGCGGGGACTGCGGCCGGATTGAAGCCGGTGCCCAGGACCAGCGGCACCGCAATGAGGGCACCGCCGAACAGCACCACGCCGCCGCCCCAGACATACTTCGTCCAGGCCCAGCGGGGGCGCAGAATCTCCGTGCCGGAGGCGACCGCGGCGGCGGTCAGCAGCGCGAGGGCGGGGTAGGCCGGAAGCACATAGTGCGGCAGTTTTGTCGGCACGAGCTCGAAGACGATCCAGGTCGGCACCAGCCAGGCGAGCGTGAAGAGGATCGCAGGGCGGCGGCGGTTCGCCCAGCCGTGGACCAGCGTCGGCAGCACGAAGAGCGAAGCCGGCCAGAATGTGATCGCGACGAGCAGGAGATAGAGACCGGGCGGCGCGCCGTGCGATTCCTGGCCGCCCATCAGCTTCGGTACGAGATCGCCCCCGACCGCGTCGGCGAAGAACTGGCCGCCCGTCGTCGCGGCGATTGCCACGACCCAGGGCAGCACGATCGCCAGCATCAGCGGCACGCCGAGCAGCGGCGCGAGCCGCTTGAGCCAGCGCCGGTCGCGGTCGGCCCAGGCGAGCGCGGCGATCGTCAATCCCGCGACCATCGGCGTGATCGGGCCCTTGAGCAGGATGCCGGCGCCGAGCGCCGCCCAGAAGACGAGCGCGGTGCCGCGCCCCGCCCCCGGCGCGCCGCGATCGGCCATGTAGATTCGTGCCAGCGCGGCAAGCGCGATCGTCGTGGCGCCGAGCAGGCAGGCATCGGTCTTGGCCAGATGGGCCTCGACGATCAGCAGCAGCGAACTGCCGAGTATGGCCGCGCCGAGGAACGCGGTGCGGCGATCGAACAGCGCGGCGCCGGCGGCGAAAGTCGCAAGGACGGCGGCGAGGGCGCCGAGCAGCGAGGGGATGCGGTAGGGCCAGCGCGCGGTGCTGGCGGCGTCCGAGAACGCCGCGACGCTCGCCGCCTGCAGCCAATAGATGCCGACCGGCTTCTTGTTGCGGGCCTCGCCCTGGAACCGGATCGCGATCACGTCGCCGGTTTCGAGCATCTGCCGCGTCGCCTGCATGAAGCGTGACTCGTCGCGGTCGAAGGGCGACAGGCTCGCCATGCCGGGCAGGCCGAGCGCGAGGCAGATCAGCGCCAGCAGGGCGTAGGGCCGCCAGCCGGCGAGCCATGCCGGGGCGCCGCTCGACAGCGGTCCGGAGGGCGCGCTGGCGCCAACGGCGATGTCGTCGCGGGCGCGACGCAGGACGGTCACGAAAAACTCCTCCGGATTGAGCGCAGCTTGCCATGCGCGGGCGAGCGGGAGCATAACCGATCGCCCCCGACGACTTCCAATCCCATGCCGCACGCCGATCTCGCAATCACCGACGGTTCCGGCGCCCGCCGTCAGGCTCTGCTTACCTGCGCCGAGATGGCCGCGGCGGACCGCTTCGCCATGGCCGCCGGCACCTCCGGCGAGCGGCTGATGGAGGCGGCGGGCGCCGCCGTCGCGCGCGAGACCGCGCGGGCCTTTCCGGAGGGCCCGATCGTGGTGCTTTGCGGGCCGGGCAACAATGGCGGCGACGGGTTCGTAGCGGCGCGGCTGCTGGCGACATCCGGCCGCAGCGTCCGCGTGGCGCTGCTCGGCGACGCGGCCCGCCTGACCGGCGATGCGGCGCTCAATGCCGGCCGCTGGACAGGACCAGTCGAGCCGGTCAGCGTCGCGGCCCTGGATGACGCCGCGGTCGTGATCGACGGCCTGTTCGGCGCCGGGCTCACGCGTCCGCTCGAAGGCCTCGCGCGCGCGGTCGTCGAGTCGATCGATGCACGGCGGATTCCCTGCGTCGCGATCGACATGCCGAGCGGCGTGTCCGGCGACACCGGGGCGATTCTCGGGGCGGCGCCGCGCTGCACGATGACGGTGACGTTCTTCCGTCCGAAGCCGGGCCACTTCCTGCTGCCGGGGCTCGACAAGGTCGGTCGGCTCGTCGTCGCCGATATCGGCATTCCCGAGGCCGCGCTCGACGCGGTCGCGCCGCGACAGTTCCTCAACGATCCGGCGCTGTGGCTCGCCAAGTTCCCGTGGCCCCGCATCGACAGCCACAAATATGCCCGCGGCCACCTGCTGGTGTATGGCGGCCGGCTCTCGACCGGCGCCGCGCGGCTCGGGGCGCGGGCGGCGCTGCGCATCGGCGCCGGGCTCGTCACCGTGGCCTGCCATCGCTCGGTGATGCCGATCTATGCCGCCGACACCGCCGCGGTGATGACGCGCGTCGCCGACGATCCCGACGGGTTCGCCGCGCTGCTCGAGGATCCGCGGCGCAATGTCGTGCTGATCGGTCCTGGCGCCGGCGTCCACGACGATACGCAGCTCGCGGTGCTGAGCGCGCTCGGGCACGGGCGTTGCGCCGTGCTCGACGCCGACGCGCTCACCGCCTTCGCCGACGATCCGGCGCTGCTTTTCGCCTCGATCAACTCTCCGGTCGTGATGACGCCGCACGACGGCGAGTTCGCGCGTCTGTTCGCGGTGGCGGGCGACAAGATGACGCGCGCGCGGATCGCGGCGACGCGCAGCGGCGCCTCGATGCTGCTCAAGGGCGCGGACACCGTCATCGCCGCTCCGCGCGGCGCCGTCGCGATCAACGCCAATGCGCCGCCGGAGCTGGCGACCGCCGGGGCGGGCGACGTGCTGGCCGGGCTGATCGGCGGACTGCTCGCCCAGGGCATGTCGCCCTTCGATGCCGCCTGTGCGGCGGCGTGGCTGCACGGCGAATGCGCGGCCGCGATCGGGCCGGGTCTCATCGCCGACGACCTGCCTGAAATGCTGCCGTCGGTGCTGCGCCGGCTGAAGGCGGAAGCACCCGCGACGTAGTGCGATCGTCGCTTGCCGGGGTCGCGCGGCGGCGGCAAGCTGGCGCCATGGCCGAAATCAAGACGGCGCCGGGATTCTTCGATCGCACCATCCAGGGGCTGCGCGGCGCGTGGCGCGGCCTGGCAGGCTGGAGCGACGCGTCGGTGCCCAGCGACCCCGATCTGTCCGAGCGCGCGGAGCGCGTCCGGCTGGTCGAGCGGATGGAGGCCTGCCTCGCGGCACGCGGCGGCGAGGTGTCGGCGCGGGCGCGCGCGGTCGATCTCGGGCGCTACTACCTGGCGCTGTCGGACAAGGGGCGCAAGCGCTTCCTGCTGCGCCTCGCGATCCAGTTCGGGACCGACCGCAAGGCGGTGGACGCAGCGGTCGACAGGCTCTCGCACGCCGCCGACGACGACGCGCGTGCGGCGGCCGAGGCGGAGCTGCGCGATGCGCTGGAGCCTTCGCGCGTCCGGCTGCTGCGGCAGTTCAACGCGCTGCCCGAAGGCACGAAGTTCCTCGTCGACCTGCGCGCCGACACGATGCGCTTCGCGCGCAGCGAACCGGCGCTGCTGCCGCTCGATGCCGACCTGCGCCGTCTGCTCGGCAACTGGTTCGACATCGGGTTCCTCGAGCTGCGGCGGATCACCTGGAGTTCGCCCGCCTCGCTGCTCGAGAAGCTCGGCCGCTACGAGGCGGTGCACGTCGTGCGCGGCTGGCAGGACCTCAAGAACCGTCTCGACTCCGACCGGCGCTGCTTCGCGTTCTTCCATCCGCGCATGCCCGACGAGCCGCTGATCTTCGTCGAGGTGGCGCTGGTGAAGGGCCTCGCGAGCAATGTCGGCACGCTGCTCGACGCGCAGGCGCCGTCCGACGACCCGGCAAGCGCCGACACTGCGATCTTCTATTCGATCTCCAACGCGCAGCGCGGCCTCGCCGGGATCAGCTTCGGCGGATTCCTGATCAAGCGCGTCGTCGACCAGCTTTCGGCCGAGTTCCCCCGGCTCAAGACCTTCGCCACGCTGTCGCCGATCCCGGGCCTGCGCGAATGGGCGGTCAAGCGACTGGCCGAGAACGGCGGCTTCGCGCTGACGACGGCGGAGCGCAAGGCGCTGAACAAGGCGCTGGCGCGCCACGAGCCGCCGGCCAAGGGCGACGACGCGGTGCTCCTCAAGCATGCGCTGGCGCTGCCGGGGTGGCACCAGGACGCGCCGCTCGCCGTCGCCGTCGAGGCGCCGCTGTTGCGGCTGGCGGCGACCTATCTGCTCAAGGCCAAGCGCAAGGACGGCCGTGCGCTCGACCCCGTGGCGCATTTCCACCTCTCCAACGGCGCGCGCGTCGAGCGGCTCAACTGGCTCGGCGACACCGCCAAGCGCGGCCTCGACCAGTCGTTCGGCATGATGGTGAACTATGCCTATCGCCTGCCCGACATCGAGGCCAACCTCGAAGCCTATACGGGCGAGGGCAAGATCGCGGCGGCGTCGGCCGTGGCGGGACTGATCTGAACCGGAGGCGGCGGTCGACCTTCCCTGCGATCGCGCGCGGCGGACCCTAGACCCCCAGGAGCCGCAACCGACGTGCCAGCGCGTAGGCGATGGCGGCGCCGGGAACGACGAGCAGATCGTAGGCCAGGACGGCCAGCGCGTAGAACGGCGTCGACCACGACGCGGACACGCTCAGCCGCGGCGTGGCGAAACTGTAGATGATCCTGATTGCGATGAAGAAGGCGAGGAAGGCGAAGGCCGCCAGCAACAGGGCGCGAAAGGCGGCCGACCGCATCGCCGGCGGCGGCGCGACGGCGGCGGCGATCGCAACGGCAAGCGGCAGGCCGGCCGCGTTGGCGATCGCGGCGGCGTAGTAGGGCAGGCCAGCCCGGCTGATCCGCGCAGGATCGAGCAATGCGAACATGTCGACGATGTCGCCCAAGGCGGCCGCGATGCCGCGCCCGGTCGACAGCGCCAGGACGAACATCGGGATCACTCCGGCGACCACCGTTACCACGACCAGGTGGATCGCGATCGTACCGCCGAACCGGGCGGCCTGAAGCGCCATCGCTCACGCCCCGATCGGCAGCTCGGTGCGGTGGCGCACCGCGCGCAGGGCAAAGCTGGAGCGGATGCTGGCGATGCCGGGGACGCGGGTGAGCTTTCGCATCAGGAACTGCTCGTAGGCGGTGAGGTCGGGCACGACGACGCGCATCAGGTAGTCGGCGTCGCCGGTCATCAGATAGCACTCCATCACCTCCGGCCAGTCGGCGATCGCGTTCTCGAACACCTGCAGGGTCTTCTCACCCTGCTTGTCGAGCGAGACGTTGGTGAACACGCTGACCGGCAGGCCGATCCGGACCGGATCGAGCACCGCGGCGTAGCGCAGGATGATGGCGTCGCTTTCGAGCTGGCGGACCCGCCGCCAGCATGCCGAGGGCGACAGGCCGAGCTGGTCGGCAAGTTCCTGATTGGCGAGTCGGGCGTTGCGCTGGAGCGCCGACAGGATGCGGCGGTCGATGCGGTCGAGCTCTCTCGAAGAATCTTTCATATTCGTGCCGAGGCTTCGAAGAATATTGAGATTCGATGGCAGTTCCGCGGCGGTTTGGCAAGATCCTCGGCGCCCGAGAGGAGTACGCTCGATTGCCAAGCGAGGTGACCATGGCGACTTCATTGAAGGCGGGAATGCCCGAAACGCCCAACGCGCGGCTTGACCGCGCGGCGCGGCTGCGCATGCTGCGCGCGCTCGAGCGCAAGGTGCTGTGGCTGTCGTCGTGGATGATCCACAACGCCAACCACATCCGCCCGAAGCGCGACGGTCTCAAGGTCGGCGGCCATCAGGCGTCGAGCGCGTCGATGGCGACGATCATGACCGCGCTTTACTTCCATGCGCTGCGCGCCGAGGACCGCGTCGCGGTGAAGCCGCACGCGAGCCCGGTCTTCCACGCCATCCAGTATCTGCTCGGCCATCAGGAACGCGATCGCCTGGAACGCTTCAGGGCGCTCGGCGGGGCGCAGTCCTATCCGTCGCGCACCAAGGACATCGACGACGTCGACTTCTCCACCGGTTCGGTCGGGCTCGGCGTCGCGGTGACGCTGTTCGCCTCTCTGGTCCAGGACTATGTCCGCCTGCGCGACCTCGCGCCTGACGATGCGCCGGCGGGCCGCATGGTCGCGCTGGTCGGCGACGCCGAGTTCGACGAGGGCAACGTCTTCGAGGCGATGCTCGAAGGCTGGAAGCACGACGTGCGGAACCTGTGGTGGATCATCGACTACAACCGCCAGAGCCTGGATTCGGTGGTGTCCGACCACCTGTTCAAGTCGATCGAGGGCGCGTTCGAAGGGACGGGGTGGCGCGTCGTCACGCTCAAATACGGCAAGCTGCTGCATGCCGCCTTCGCCAAGCCGGGCGGCGAGGCGCTGCGGCGGTGGATCGACGAATGCCCGAACTCGCTCTATTCGGCGCTCACCTACAAGGGCGGTGCGGCATGGCGCGAGCATCTGCTGCGCGACATCGGCGGCGAGCCGGGCGTGCGCGGCCTGCTGGCGCAGTACAACGACGACGACGCGCTGGCCCGGCTGATGACCAATCTCGCCGGCCACGATCTCGAATCGCTGGTCGATGCCTTCGATGCGGCCTCCGCGAGCGACGTGCGGACCTGCTTCATCGCCTATACGGTCAAGGGTTTCGGGCTGCCCTTCGCCGGCCACAAGGACAACCACGCCGGCCTGATGAGCGTCGCGCAGATGGACGGCTTCCGCGCGTCCATGGGCATCAAGCCCGGCGAGGAGTGGGAGCGCTTCGCCGGCCTCGACGTCGGCGAGGGCGAACTGTCGCAGTTCCTCAAGGCGGTGCCGTTCGCCCAGCGCTTCCCGCGCCGCCACCGGCCCGCGGCGGTCGCGGTTCCGTCGAGCCTGGCGGCGCCCAGGGTGGAATCCGGAAAGACGATGTCGACGCAGGAGGGCTTCGGCAAGATCCTGTTCGATCTCGCCGGCGGCGAAAGCGACCTCGCGGCGCGGATCGTCACGACGTCGCCCGACGTCACGGTCTCGACCAATCTCGGCGGCTGGGTGAACCGGCGCTCGCTCTTCGACCGGCGCGACCAGTCGGACGTGTTCAAGGCCGAGAAGGTGATCTCGGCGCAGACCTGGACGGCCAGCCCGAAGGGCCAGCACGTCGAACTCGGCATCGCCGAGAACAATCTCTTCCTGATGCTCGCCGCCGCCGGCCTCGCCGGGCCGCTGTTCGGCGCGCGGCTGCTGCCGATCGGCACGCTCTATGATCCGTTCATCGCCCGCGGGCTCGATGCGCTCAACTATGCCTGCTACCAGGACGCCCGCTTCATGGTCGCGGCGACCCCGTCGGGGGTCACGCTGGCGCCGGAGGGTGGGGCGCATCAGTCGATCCACACGCCGCTGATCGGCCTTGGCCAGCCCGGCCTGACCTACTTCGAGCCGGCCTTCGTCGACGAACTCGCCGTGATCATGGGGTGGGCGTTCCGCCACATGCAGGCGGAGGCCGGCGGGTCGGTCTATCTGCGGCTGTCGACCCGGCCGCTGGTCCAGTTGACCCGCGAGATGGCACCGGCGCTCGCGGCCGATATCGAGGCCGGCGGCTACTGGCTGGTTCCGCCGGCGCCGGACGCGGCGCTTTCCGTCGTCTATTGCGGGGCGGTAGCGCCGGAGGCGCTGGCGGCGCACGCACAGATCGCGGAGGACATCCCCGGCGCCGGCCTGCTGGCGGTGACGTCGCCGGACCGCCTTCACGAGGGCTGGCGGGATGCCGCCGCGGCACGGCGCGGCGGCCAGCGCGGCGCGCTGTCGCATGTCGAACGGCTGCTTGCGCGGCTGACGCCGGCGGCCGGCCTGGTGACGGTGCTTGACGGCCACCCGGCTGCCCTGTCGTGGCTGGGCGCCGTCGCCGGCCATCGCATCGCGGCGGCAGGGGTGGACCGTTTCGGCCAGTCTGGCGACATCCTGGACCTCTACCGGGTCCATGGCCTGGACGCCGATGCGATCGTCGATGCCGCCGCAAGCCTGTGCCTGGCCTAGGGAAACGCCCCGAGAACGGTTGACGGCGGGCCGCCGGGGCATTACCTAACCCCCCTCATGCGACGCCGCGGGCGTGGCGGAACTGGTAGACGCGCTGGATTTAGGTTCCAGTGACGAAAGTCGTGTGGGTTCAAGTCCCTCCGCCCGCACCAGTTCAGCCGCCTCCGCGCCGGTGTCGCGCACTGCCTCCCAACCGTTTTCCGGATCGCCCCATGCAAGTGATCGAGACCCAGACCGCCGGCCTCAAACGCGAATTCAAGGTCACCATCGCTGCCCAGGATCTGGCAGCGAAGGTCGACGCGAAGCTCAAGGAGCTGAGCCGGACGATGAGCCTGCCGGGCTTCCGCCCGGGCAAGGTCCCGATGCCGGTGCTCAAGAAGCGCTTCGGCCAGGCGGTGACCGGCGAGGTCGTCGAGCAGGCGATGAACGAAGCCGCGACGCAGACGATGACCGAACGCGGGCTGCGCCCGGCGCTGCAGCCGCAGGTCGAGGTGACCTCGTACAAAGAGGGCGGCGACCTCGAATACAAGATGGCGGTGGAGCTGCTGCCGGAGATCAAGCCGATCAATTTCGGCGACATGGAACTCGAGCGGCTCAAGGTCGCGATTTCCGACGAGGAGGTCGACAAGGCCCTCGCGCGGATGAGCAGCAACCAGCTCAAGACCGAGCCGGTCACCGAGACGCGCCCGGCGGTGAAGGGCGATGTCGTGCTGATCGACTTCGTCGGCAAGATCGACGACAAGCCGTTCCAGGGCGGCAGCGGCAACGATTTCCGGCTCGAGCTCGGCTCGGGCCAGTTCATTCCGGGCTTCGAGGACCAGCTGGTCGGCCATTCCGCCGGCGAAGACGTTCAGGTCAAGGTGACCTTTCCGGCCGACTACCAGGCGAGCCAGTACGCGGGCAAGGACGCGACCTTCGACGTCAAGGTCAAGGAACTGCAGCGCAAGATCGAGGTTTCGCCCGACGACGAGTTCGCGAAGGGGATGGGCTTCGACGGTCTCGACGACCTCAAGAAGGCGGTGCGCGACCAGATCGGCCGCGAGTACCAGCGCGTCGCCCGCCTCAAGCTCAAGCGCCAGCTGCTCGACAAGCTGTCGGAAATGCACGACTTCGCCGTGCCCGAGGGCATGGTCGATCTCGAATTCCAGCAGATCTGGGCGTCGATCGAAGCCGAGAAGAAGCGGGGCACCGACGACGCCTCGATCGCCGGCAAGTCGGACGACGACCTGCGCAAGGAATTCCGCCCGATCGCCGAACGGCGGGTCCGGTTGGGCCTGCTGCTGTCCGAGGTCGGCCGGACCAACAACCTGACGATCAGCCAGGAGGAGCTCAACCGCGCGATGATCGAAGAGGCGCGGCGCTATCCGGGCCAGGAGCGCAAGGTCGTCGAATTCTACAAGAACAACGATCAGGCGCAGGCGCAGCTGCGCGCGCCGATCTTCGAGGACAAGGTCGTGGACTTCATCCTCGAAATGGCCAAGATCACCGAGAAGACCGTGACCGCCGAGGAGCTCAACAAGGCTGCCGAGGCCGAGGAATCCGCGCCCGGGCGTTGATCCCGGGCGCCCGGCGCACCACATTCAGCGCACAGCTGATCCGACGCACATAGAGGACGGGCCGCGATGAACGACCGCTTCGAGACGCAGATGAACATGCTCGTGCCGATGGTCATCGAGCAGACGGCACGCGGCGAGCGCGCGTTCGACATCTACTCGCTGCTGCTCAAGCAGCGCATCATCTTCCTGGTCGGCCCGGTGAACGACGCGGTCGCGTCGCTGGTCTGCGCCCAGCTGCTGTTCCTCGAATCCGACAACCCGAAGAAGGACATTTCCTTCTACATCAACTCGCCGGGCGGGCTGGTGACCTCGGGCCTCGCGATCTACGACACCATGCAGTACATCCGCTCCGACGTCGCGACCGTGTGCATCGGGCAGGCGGCGTCGATGGGCTCGCTGCTGCTGACCGCCGGGGCGAAGGGCAAGCGGTATTCACTTCCGAATTCGCGAATCATGCTGCACCAGCCCTCGGGCGGCGCGCAGGGCCAAGCCTCGGACATCGAGATCCATGCTCGCGAGATCCTTTTGATCCGCGAACGGCTGAACAACATCTACGTCCAGCATACCGGCCAGCCGCTGGACGTGGTTGAAAAGTCGCTGGAGCGCGACAAATTCATGTCTCCGGAGGAGGCCAAGGCGTTCGGCCTCATCGACGAGGTGGTCGTGAGCCGGCCGCCGCGTCCCGAGGAAAGCAAGGCCGCCTGACCCGCAATCCGTTCCGCGGCGCGCTTTCGTCAATGCCTGGTCGCCCCGGCGGCCGGGCGGGACGTGTCCGCAGGCCGCAGGCCATCTTTACGGAATGTTGAGGGAAGGTTGGCAGGGTTAACGGCGGCGAATAGACTATGACCGTTGCGCGTCGCCAGCCGCCCCCAAAGCGGGGCGCCGGCCGGTGGCGCGCAGAGGATCGCCGGGGTTGCGCCCGTCCCGGCGGGTTTTGACATTGTCCCGGGGTGGCGCGGGGACTAAGATTCTCGCGAATCCGGGAACTGGACGGAGACGGCATGAACAGGTCCGGCGCTGGCGACTCCAAGAACACGCTTTATTGCTCGTTCTGCGGCAAGAGCCAGCACGAGGTTCGCAAGCTCATTGCCGGCCCGACGGTGTTCATCTGCGATGAATGCGTCGAGCTGTGCACCGACATCATCCGCGAAGAGCACAAGACGACGCTCGTCAAGTCGCGCGACGGCGTGCCGACGCCCCGCGACATCTGCACCGTGCTCGACGACTACGTGATCGGGCAGGAGCATGCCAAGCGCGTCCTCTCGGTCGCGGTCCACAACCACTACAAGCGGCTCGCCGCCGGCACCAAGAACAACGACATCGAGATCTCGAAGTCGAACATTCTCCTGGTCGGGCCGACCGGCTGCGGCAAGACGCTGCTCGCCCAGACGCTCGCGCGCATCATCGACGTGCCGTTCACGATGGCCGACGCGACGACGCTGACCGAAGCGGGCTATGTCGGCGAAGACGTCGAGAACATCATCCTGCGCCTGCTCCAGGCCGCCGACTACAACGTCGAGCGCGCCCAGCGCGGCATCGTCTACATCGACGAGGTCGACAAGATCAGCCGCAAGTCCGAGAACCCGTCGATCACCCGCGACGTGTCGGGCGAGGGCGTGCAGCAGGCGCTGCTCAAGATCATGGAAGGGACCGTCGCGTCGGTTCCCCCGCAGGGCGGCCGCAAGCACCCGCAGCAGGAGTTCCTGCAGGTCGACACCACCAACATCCTCTTCATCTGCGGCGGCGCCTTCGCCGGGCTCGAGAAGATCATCTCGCAGCGTTCGCGCGGCACCTCGATCGGCTTCGGCGCCGACGTGCGCGCGGCCGACGACCGCTCGACCGGCGAGGTCCTGCGCGAGGTCGAGCCGGAGGATCTGCTCAAGTTCGGCCTGATCCCGGAGTTCATCGGCCGTCTGCCGGTGCTGGCGACGCTCAACGACCTGTCCGACGATGCGCTCGTCGAGATCCTGGTCAAGCCGAAGAACGCGCTGCTCAAGCAGTACCAGCGCCTGTTCGATATGGAAGGCATCCGCCTGGAATTCGCCGAGGACGCGCTGAAGGCGGTGGCCCGGCGCGCCATCCAGCGCAAGACCGGCGCGCGCGGCCTGCGCTCGATCATGGAAAGCATCCTGCTCGACACGATGTACGAGCTGCCGACGATGACCGGCGTCGACCAGGTCGTGATCAATCGCGAGGTCGTGGAGGGGCGCGCCAAGCCGCTCCACATCTACGCCGACCGGCGCAGCGAGAACGTCGGCGGCTCGACGGCCTGATCGCCGCGGCCATGGCCCCCGGCTTGCCCCGCGCCGGGTTTGCGAGACTCCTTGAAGTCGGGGCTGCGACCGCCAATTTAAGTCTTGTTAATCGCGGCGGTTCATCGTCGCGATATCTGTGCTGTCGAGAGGTCCCATGAACGACACTCCCCGCGGAACGCAATACGCCGTTCTGCCGCTGCGCGACATCGTCGTCTTCCCGCACATGATCGTGCCTCTCTTCGTCGGCCGCGAGAAGTCGGTGCGCGCGCTCGAGGACGTCATGAAGGACGACAAGCACATCCTGCTCGTCGCCCAGAAGAACGCGTCGCAGGACGATCCCGGCCAGGGCGACATCTTCAACGTCGGCACGGTCGGCACGGTCCTCCAGCTCCTCAAGCTGCCCGACGGCACTGTCAAGGTGCTGGTCGAGGGCCAGTCGCGCGCCAAGATCGTGCGCTACACCGACAACCCGAACTTCTTCCAGGCCTACGCCGAACCGATCGTCGAGCAGAAGGCCGAGCAGGCCGAACTGGAGGCGCTGGCGCGCACCGTCGTCAACCAGTTCGAGCAGTACATCAAGCTCAACCGCAAGATCCCTCCGGAAGTGCTGGTGTCGATCAACCAGATCGACGACCCCTCGAAGCTCGCGGACACGATCGCCTCGCATCTCCAGCTCAAGATCCCCGAGAAGCAGGAGCTGCTCGAGGCCGCCGAGGTCTCGCAGCGTCTCGAGCGGATCTTCGGCTTCATGGAGAGCGAGATCGGCGTCCTCCAGGTCGAGAAGCGCATCCGCAACCGCGTCAAGCGGCAGATGGAGAAGACGCAGCGCGAGTACTACCTGAACGAACAGCTCAAGGCGATCCAGAAGGAACTCGGCGAAATCGACGAAGGCCGCGACGAGGCGACCGAGCTCGAGGAGCGCATCAAGAAGACGCGCCTTTCGAAGGAAGCCCGCGAGAAGGCGATGGCCGAGCTCAAGAAGCTGCGGACCATGAGCCCGATGTCGGCCGAAGCGACGGTCGTGCGCAACTATCTCGACTGGATGCTGTCGATCCCGTGGAAGAAGCGCACCAAGATCAAGCGCGACATTTCGCTCGCCGAAGAGACGCTCAACGCCGACCATTTCGGGCTCGAGAAGGTCAAGGAACGCATCCTCGAATATCTGGCCGTGCAGCAACGCCAGGCCAAGATCAAGGGGCCGATCCTGTGCCTCGTCGGCCCGCCCGGCGTCGGCAAGACCTCGCTCGGCAAGTCGGTCGCCAAGGCCACGGGGCGCAACTTCGTGCGCATGTCGCTCGGCGGCGTGCGTGACGAGGCGGAGATTCGCGGCCACCGCCGGACCTATATCGGCTCGATGCCCGGCAAGGTGATCCAGGGCATGAAGAAGGCGAAGTCGTCGAACCCGCTGTTCCTGCTCGACGAGGTCGACAAGCTCGGCCAGGACTGGCGTGGCGACCCGACCTCGGCCCTGCTCGAGGTGCTCGATCCCGAGCAGAACACCTCGTTCAACGATCACTACCTGGAGGTCGACTACGATCTTTCGGACGTGATGTTCATCACCACGGCGAACACGCTGCGCATGCCGCAGCCGCTGCTCGACCGCATGGAGATCATCCGCATCCCCGGCTACACCGAGGACGAGAAGATCGAGATCGCGCGCCGCCACCTGATCCCGAAGCAGACCGAGGCGCACGCGCTCAAGGGCGAGGAGTGGTCGATCACCGACGAGGCCCTGCGCGACCTCATCCGCTACTACACGCGCGAGGCGGGCGTACGCAATCTCGAGCGCGAGATCGCCAACCTGACGCGCAAGGCGACGAAGGAGATCGTCACCAAGAAGCTGAAGAAGGTCGTCGTCACCGCCAAGAGCCTCGACAAGTTCGCCGGCGTGCGCAAGTTCCGCTGGGGCGAGACCGAGACCGAGGACATGGTCGGCGTCACCAACGGCTTGGCGTGGACCGAGGTCGGCGGCGAGCTGCTGTCGATCGAGGCCGCCGTCATCCCCGGCAAGGGCAAGATGACGATCACCGGCAAGCTCGGCGATGTGATGCAGGAATCGGTGCAGGCCGCG
Organism: Alphaproteobacteria bacterium; assembly: GCA_016793045.1. Classification (GTDB taxonomy): domain Bacteria; phylum Pseudomonadota; class Alphaproteobacteria; order CACIAM-22H2; family CACIAM-22H2; genus JAEUKZ01. The sequence continues at coordinate 5,591 of JAEUKZ010000245.1, read as the reverse complement.
GCCAGCTACGTGCGCTCGCGCTCGATCGCCTTCGGCATCAAGCCGCCGCTGTTCGACCGCCGCGACATCCACATCCACGTGCCGGAAGGGGCGACCCCGAAGGACGGCCCGTCGGCCGGCGTGGCGATGATCACCTCGATCGTCTCCGCGCTGACCGGGATCCCGGTGCGGCGCGACGTCGCGATGACGGGCGAGATCACGCTGCGTGGCCGCGTGCTGCCGATCGGCGGCCTCAAGGAGAAGCTCCTGGCCGCGCTGCATTCCGGGATCAAGACCGTGCTGATCCCGAAGGACAACGAGAAGGATCTCGCCGACATCCCCGACAACGTGAAGAAGGGCATGGCGATCATTCCGGTGACGACGGTCGACGAGGTGATCGCGAAGGCGCTCACCAAGCCGCCGACGCCGGTCGAATGGATCGAGCCGCCGGAGGTCGAGGCGGTGGCCGCCAAGGCACGCGACGGCGAGACGAGCGGCGTCATCACCCACTGACGGCACGGACGATCAGGACCCGCGCGGCGGCTTCAACCGACGCGCGGGTTCGTTTTTGCCGCCGGCCGGTGGCGCCAAACCGTCGAAAACACGCGGAAAATCGGGCCTAACGGGCGCAACGTGAATTGACGCGCGGGGGCGGCGCGTCTACAAACGTCCGGGTCGGGCGCGGCAGTCGCTTACCTCTCGCCGCCCGCAAACCTGGCACAGGGGGAACTTGCACGTGAACAAGAACGATCTCATTGCACAGGTCGCCGCGAAGGCGGAAATGTCGAAGAGCGACGTGACCAACGTCATCGACTCCACGCTCGAGATCATCGGCAAGAGTCTGAAGAAGGGAACGGACGTACGGCTCGTCGGTTTCGGCACCTTCTATCTGACCAGCCGCAAGGCGAGCCAGGGCCGCAACCCACGCACCGGCGAGGCGATCACCATCGCGGCGTCGAAGGTGCCGAAGTTCAAGGCCGGCAAGGCGCTCAAGGATTCGGTCAACTAGACGACGCAGCGTTCCCGCGCCTGAGGGGCGCGTCAGCGACGTGCCGGCCGTTCACGCGGCCGGCATGTCTGTTTGTGGCGCGGCCATCGAACGGCCCCGGCCGATGCACGGTTGGCGCCGGATGCGCGGATTTCGTAGTCTCGGCCGCGCACGCGGCCTCACGGGCGGTTAGCTCAGCGGTAGAGCGTCTCGTTTACACCGAGAGGGTCGGGGGTTCGAATCCCTCACCGCCCACCAGCCGAAGCCATGGCCGCCTGCGGCGAGCACGGTCAGCAACGGAGGGCGCGATGGCGGCGCGGGATCTGGCGTGCAAGGGCATCGGCGCTCGCGCGATCGGGTCGCTGCCGCGCCTTGCGCGGCTGGCGATCACCTGCCGGCGCTGCGGCCGCCGCAACGAGCTGCCGGCGGCGCTTCTCATCGCCGCCGCCAAGCTCGACCCGCGCACGCCGATCGGCGAACTCTCGGGCCAGCTGCGCTGTTCGATCTGCAACAGCAAGCGCGTGACCGTGTCGCTGTGAACGCGCGCGGTTAGAACAGCCCCCACACGAAGCGGCCGACGACACGGCCTGGAGCCAGGGCCCCCAGTGCGGCGCCGCAAAGCCCCGTGAACGCGCCGATCATCGAGAAGCGATGGCCCCTGACGTTGCCGCGGCGGATCGCCCACAGCGCCGCGCCGATGCTCGCGAGGCTGGCTGCGGTGAGGATGTGGATCCAGCTGAAGGCGAGGAAGCGGGGAATCCACAGCGACGAGATCGCGGTTGCGAGCATGAGCCCGACCCATGCGCGGCCGAGCACGCGGTGCGGCGCGGTGCCTTTGGGCCGGAGCATCATTGCGATGCCGAGTGCGAGGGCCGCGAGGGCGGTGGTGAGATGAATCGCGACTTGGGGAGACATCGCTGCTGCCTCGGCTCAAAATGAACGATGTTAATATTGACATTACGCCGCGAAATTAACATTGTCAATATGGAGGCTCGAGATGAAGCGAACGAAGCGCCGCACGACCTACCATCACGGCGATCTGCGCCGGACCCTCATCGGCGCCGCGCTTGCGGCGGTCGAGCGGCATGGGCCGGATGCGGTCAGCCTGCGCGGCGTCGCGCGCGATGCCGGCGTGTCGCAAGCCGCGCCGTACAATCACTTCGCCGACAAGGACGCGCTTCTGGCGGCGGTGGCAGCGGAAGGCTTCAGACGCTTCGCCGACGTCCTCGCGCGGGATGCTGCGGCGGCGCGATCGCCGCAGGCGCGGCTTGCGGCGCTCGGCCGCGCCTACGTCGCCTTTGCGCATGGCCATGCCGCGATGTTCCGCCTGATGTTCGGGCCGGCCCTCGCCAGGGCGGCGAAGGACAGCGAGCTCGCGCAGGCGGCGAAGGCGAGCTACGCGATGCTTCAGGGCGCGACGGGCGGCCCGACTGGGGCGGTCGCACCGCCGGCGCACGACGCGCCGCCGGCCGAGGCGCTCGCGGCGTGGGCGCTCGTCCACGGCCTTGCCACGCTGGTGATCGACGGCCAGATCGCAGTTCCGGATTCCGGGCCCGGTGCGCTCTTCGATGCGGTCATCGCGCGGACGCGGATCGGCCCGGTGCCGGAGACGCCGCGCGGCGCATCCGCCTTGAGCGAGCCGCCGCCGCGTGCATGATCGCCGGACTGCGGACCGAATCGGAGGCGGAATGGCGGCGGGCGGCGGCGGCTTCGATCATGTCATCGTCGGCGGCGGGTCGGCGGGCTGCGTGCTCGCCGCGCGGCTGAGCGAGGATCCGCATCGTTCGGTGCTGCTGATCGAGGCCGGCCGCGACGTGCATGCCGGCGACGTGCCGGCGACGACGCGGCTGCGCTATCCGGGCCGCGCATACTTCGATCCGGCGCAGACGTGGCCGGGCCTCACCGCATTCACCGGCGGCGCCGCGCGCAACGATCCCGACGCGCGCCCGCGCGTCGGCTACGCCCAGGCGCGGCTGCTCGGCGGCGGTTCGAGCATCAACGGCATGGGCGCCAATCGCGGCGCGCCGTCGGACTACGACGAATGGGCGCAGGCGGGGGCATCGGGCTGGCACTGGGCGAACGTCGCGCCCTATTTCAGGAAGCTCGAGCGCGACCAGGAGATCGCGGACGAGCACCACGGGCAGGACGGTCCGATCCCGATCCGCCGGCTTCCCGAGGCCGAGTGGGGGCCATTCAGCCGCGCCGCCGCCGCCGCGATCGCCGGGCAGGGGGTCGCGCGCCGTGCCGACCAGAACGGCGCGTGGGCGGACGGCGTCTTCCCGACCGCGCTGTCGATGGACGCGAACTGGGAGCGGGTGTCGACCGCGCTCGGCTATCTCACGCCCGCGGTCCGCCGACGGCCCAACCTGACGATCCGCACCGGCATCGCGGTGCGCCGGCTCGTTTTCGACGGCACGCGCGCCGTCGGCGTCGCGATCGCGGGTGCTGCGGGCGACGAGACGATCGCGGCGCGCGAGGTGATCGTCAGCGCCGGGGCGATCCATTCGCCGGTGCTGGTGATGCGCAGCGGAATCGGCCCGGGGGCGGAGCTGCGGCGCCTCGGCATCGCGCCGCTGGCCGACCTGCGCGGCGTCGGACGCAACCTGATGGAGCATCCCTCCGCCGGCATCGTCGGCTACCTGCCGCGCGCGAGCCGCCAGAAGCGCGGCGACCGCTACCACATTCCGGCGCTGTGGCGGTTCTCCTCGGGGCTCGAGGGCTGTCCCGCCGGCGACATGCACGTGGCGACGATCGACCGCGCGGCCTGGCATCCCATCGGCTGGCGGACGGGCCTGCTGCTGGTGTGGGTCAACAAGTCCTATTCGCGCGGGCTCCTGACGCTGTCGGGGCCGCGCGACGGCGACCCGCCGGTCGTCGATTTCCGGATGCTGTCGGACCCGCGCGACCGGCGGCGCCTCGCCGACGGCTTCCGCCGGATTGCCGCCGTGATGCGCAGCCCCGCGATGGCGCAGCTGTGCCGCAACCCGATCCCGGTGCGGCCGTCGGACCGCGCCAAGCGCTACGGCCACCCGACGGCGTACAACGCTCTTGCCACGGGCTTGGCCGGGATCGCGGTCGATCTTGCGGGGCCCTGGGCCGGTGCGGCGTTCGCGCGCCTGGTCGGGTCGGGCGTGACGCTCGACGCGCTGCTCGCCGACGCCGCGGCGCTCGACGCCTTCCTCGATGCGAGCGTGATGGGCGTGTGGCACGCTTCCGGCGCGTGCCGCATGGGCGCCGCCGACGATCCCGACGCGGTGGTCGATCCGCAGGGGCGCGTGCGCGGCGTCGCGGGCCTGCGCATCTGCGACACCTCGATCTTCCCGACCATCCCCTGCGCCAACACCAACGTGCCGGTGATCATGGTCGCGGAGCGGATGGCCGACCTGATCCGCGGCCGCGCCTAGGCGTTCAGCGCGGAACGGTCGCGAGGAACGCGGGCAGCGGCCGGCCCTGCGCGACGAGATACGCGGCCATCGGCCCGACCACCGCGCGGACGGCGGGCCGTTCGGTCATGCGGGCGCGCCACTGCAGGAGGCGCGGCGTCGCGTCGGTCATCGGTGCGCCCATCCGTGCGCCGAAGAGCTGCGCCATGTAGAAGGCGATGTCGGCGAACGAGTAGGGTCCGGCGAGGTAGGGCTGCGCGCCGAGCGTCCGTTCCATCGCGTCGTAGAAGCCCAGCGCCGCATCGCGCGCGGCGACGGCGGCGGGATCGTCCGGCGTCGCCTGCAGGCCCATCAGCCGGATGATCGGCGGGAAGTAGACCTCGTCCGACTTGAGTTCGAGCAGGCGCGCGCGGGCGCGGCCGGCAATGTCCGCCGGCCACAGGGCCGGTCGCGGCTTGAGGTCCTCGAGATACTCGAAGATCTGCGTCGAATCGAAGATCTCGACCGGCCCATGGACCAGCACCGGCACCTGGCGCTTGGGGTTGATGCGCAGCACCTCGGGATGCTTGGGCTCGTAGAGCCTGGTCCAGTCGAACGGCACCATGACCAGCTCGAATTCGATGCCCTTTTCGAGCGCCGCGATCTGCGCCTTGGCGCCGAACATGCTGAGTGGCCCGGAGTAGAGGCGTATCGGCGCGGTCATGATGATTTCGTCCCGACGCAATCGAGCTGATTGACGGAACATATAGGGAACATGATTCCCCGTCAAACGCTGGAACGCTTCCGCCCGCGGGGGAAGGGCTGATATCAACGCGCAGGCTCGAACCGAGGGACGGCGCGATGAAGATCGACGGCAAATCCTTCCGCAGCATCTGGCTCGCCGACGACGGCTGGTCGGTGCACATCTTCGACCAGACCAGGCTGCCGCACGAGATCGTCGTGCTGCGGCTGACGACGGTCGGTGCGGTCGCGCACGCGATCAAGTCGATGCAGACCCGCGGCGCGCCGCTGATCGGCGCCTGCGCCGCCTACGGGCTGGCGCTCGCGCTGCACGACGATCCGTCCGACGGGTCGCTCGCGCGCAACTACGAGACGCTGCTCGCGACGCGGCCGACCGCGATCAACCTGCGCTGGGCGCTCGATGCGATGCGCGCGACGCTGCAGCCGCTGGCACCCGGCGCGCGCGCCGCCGCGGCCTACGCGAAGGCGCAGGCGATCTGCGACGAGGACGTGGCGATCAA
>JAEUKZ010000241.1 GCA_016793045.1 Alphaproteobacteria bacterium | reverse complement strand
CGCTTAACGAGGCTTTAATAAAATACCGGGAAAATCTTGCCCACTATGGACATCAGGCCATCGCAGATTGCGACCAGTTCGCTGACCCGGACCGCCGAGACGGCGGCGGCGGCGCGCACGCAGGTCGTTCAGAATCCGGCCGCCACCCGGTCCCTGGACGATGCGCGCGCCGCCGCACGGGCGGCCTTCGCCAAGGTCGTCGCCCAGCCGACCCGCATCGACCCGCAGAGGCTTGCCGAGGCGCAGCAGGCGGCAGGCGCCCAAAAGCCGCTGCCGCGCGGCAGCCTGCTCAATATCGTCGTCTGAGCGCGCCCCCTACTTCGTTCCGCTGATCTCGCGCCGTACGATCGCGGCACCGTCGGCCAGGGCCTTCAGCTTCGCGAAGGCCCGCTCGCGCGGCAGGTACTTCATGCCGCAATCCGGCGCAGGCAGAATCTGCGATGCCGGCGCATACTTGAGCGCATTGCGGATCCGCGCAGCGACGTCCTCCGCCGTCTCGACATTCGGCGTGTCGAGATCGATCACGCCGAGGATCAGCGTCTTCCCCGCCTCGACCAGCGGCCTGATGACCGAAAGGTCGAGATGCGGCTGGGCTGCCTCGAAGGAGATCTGATCGGCAGTCGTCTGGGCGAGTTCGGGCAGGAAGGAATAGCCGCTCGGCCGTGCATGTATGATCGCGGCGTAGCCAAAGCACAGGTGAATCGCAGTCGGCCCGTTGACGCCTTCGAGCGCGCGGTTGATCGCCTTGATGCCGAAGCGCTTCGCCTTCTCGGGCCGTGCCTGCATGTAGGGCTCGTCGAGCTGGATGACATCGGCGCCGGCCGCCTTCAGGTCCTTCGCCTCCGCGTTCACCGCGGCGGCGTAGTCCATGATCATCTCCTCCTCGTCCTTGTAGTAGTCGTTCTGCGCCTGCTGGGCCATCGTGAACGGACCGGGGAGGGTGATCTTGATCGTTCGGTCGGTGTTGCGCCGGAGGAACTCGACGTCGCGGGTTTCCACGGCATGCCGGCGACGAATCGGGCCGACGACGCGCGGCACCGGGTTGGGATGGCCGGAGCGGTCGAGCGCGCTGCCGGGATTGTCGATGTCGACGCCGTCGAGTGCGGTCGCAAATCGGTTCGAATAGCTCTCGCGGCGCATCTCGCCGTCGCTGATGATATCGATGCCCGCGCGTTCCATGTCGCGGATCGCAAGCAGCGTGGCGTCATCCTGCGCCTGCTCGAGGAACTTCTCGCCGACGCGCCAGATCTCGCGCGCGCGCACGCGCGGGGGGAAGCGCCCCTTGAGATTGTCGCGATCGAGCAGCCAGTCGGGCTGCGGATAGCTGCCGACCACGGTGGTCTTCAAGAGTGTCGACGCCATTGTCTCCTCCGGGGGTGTTCTTCGTCCGATTGAACGAAATGGTATATGATTCGCATCCGCGTGGGAGCCTGGAATCGCGGTCAGCGCGGCGCGGCGTTGCCCCTTGTCGCAATCGCGCCGGCGCTCCAGACTTCCGGACATGACACAGAGATCCCCCGATTTCGTGCGGGCGGTGCCTGCAGGCGACGATCGCGAGCGCCTGGTCTGCAGCGACTGCGGCTTCGTCAACTACGAGAACCCGAAGATCGTCGTCGGCTCGGTCGTGTCCTGGGAAGGTCGCATCCTGTTGTGCCGGCGCGCGATCATGCCCCGCCGCGGGTTCTGGACCATCCCCGCGGGCTATCTCGAACTTCACGAGGCGGCGCATGACGGCGCCATTCGCGAAGCGTGGGAGGAGGCACGGGCGGAGATCGCACTCGACCGCCTGCTCGCGATCTACAACGTGCCGCGGCTGTCGCAGGTGCAGCTCATCTGGCGCGCCGATCTTGCGCGCGGCGAGTTCGCGGCAGGCCCGGAAAGCGAGGAAGTGCGGCTCTTCGCGTGGGACGACATCCCGTGGGACGATCTGGCTTTTCCCTCGGTGCACTGGGCGCTGCGACACTGGCGCGAGGTGGACGGCCGCGCGGATTTCGCGCCGCTCACGAATCCCGCCGGCCAGACCGGCGACCACTGAATTCGGTTCAATCCGGCGTCGCGAGCTTCAGGCCGACGATACCGGCGACGATCAGCGCGATACAGCCGAGCCGCGCCAGCGTCGCGGCCTCGCCCAGCAGAGCGATTCCGAGGACGGCAGTGCCGGCGGCGCCGATCCCGGTCCACACCGCATAGGCGGTGCCGAGCGGGAGGTCGCGCAGTGCGATCGCGAGCAGCCAGAGGCTGACGATCATCGATGCGATCGTCCACAGTGACGGCCACAGGCGCGTGAACCCTTGCGTGTACTTCAAGCCGATCGCCCAGCCGATCTCGCACAATCCGGCCGCGAATAAGATGAGCCAAGCCATGACGCCGCGTCTCCCGCGAGGCGATGAGGGCGTCCCCATCAAGTATTGCGAAAATCGTAGCGGGGTCGTCCCCGTAATTCGGTAGCGTTCAGCGAGTTGGCAGCGACGACGATCGGGTGGTCATCAAACTGCCAAAAAGAAAATGCGTTGGGCGGTCGATCGACCACCCAACGCATCACTGAGGTTGCAGTCTCTGATTTCGTTCTTGCGTACGAATCGGCGTACTTACTTCTTCTTCTTCGCCGTCTTCTTCTTCGCCTTTTTCTTCGCAGCCATGTTCGTGACTCCTCTTTCCGATATATCCGAGGCGCGAGAGCGATGCAGAACAGCGGAGACGTCCTTTGGGAACGCCGGCGATCCGCTCAACTGCGACGTGAAGCTCTCCTTGAAAACGACCCGGACAGGGTAAGAACATCAAATGTTTCAAGTTGTTGTCAAGCAAAATCAATAGCTAGGGGGCATTAACCCGCCCACCACTACCCGCTGTGACGGCGCGCAGGCGGTTGTAGTTCACCTGATCGTGAACGCAAAATCTGGAAAACACGACTCTTGACATGGTTAAAAGCCCCTGATTAACGGGGGTTTTCGCGATTCGGCGCGTCACGCAACTCACGGTTGCGCATCGAGATCGAGCAAACCGCGCGCGAAGTCGTCTGGTGTGAACGCGGAAAGATCGTCGATGCCTTCGCCGACGCCGATCGCGACGACTCGCAGCGCGAATTTTTCCGCGATGGCGACCACGACTCCGCCGCGCGCGGTGCCGTCGAGCTTCGTGACGACGAGACCGTTGACCGCCACGAGCGACATGAACGTTTCGACCTGCTGCAACGCGTTCTGTCCGATCGTCGCATCGAGCACGAGCAGCGTGTCGTGCGGTGCCGTCTCATCGAGCTTGCGAATCACGCGCACGATCTTCTGCAGCTCGGCCATCAGGTCGGCCTTGTTGTGCAGTCGACCCGCGGTGTCGATCAGCAGCACGTCGACGTTTCCCGCCTTTGCGCGCTCGAGCGCGGTGAAGGCGAGTGCTGCGGGATCGCTGTGCTCGGCGCCGATGATGACGGGCACGTTCGCGCGCTCGCCCCAGATGCGTAGCTGCTCGATCGCCGCAGCGCGGAAGGTGTCGCCGGCGGCGATCATCACGCGCTTGCCCTGGGCGGCGAGCTGGTTGGCGAATTTGCCGATCGTCGTCGTCTTGCCGCTGCCGTTGACGCCGACGACGAGCACGACATGCGGACGGTTGGCTGGAGCCGGGACGAAGGGACGCGCGACCGGCGCCAGGATCAGGCTGATCTCGTCCGCGAGTGCGCGGCGCACCGCGTCCCCCTCGGCGCCGTCGAGCTTGCGTGCGCGCAGCTTCTCGCACAGGCGATGCGCGACCGCGGGGCCGAGATCGGCCTCGATCAGCGCATCCTCCAGCTCGGCCAGGGTCGCGGCATCGATGCGCTTGCGCCCAAGGGCGCGGTTGATCCCGTCGACGAGACGATTCGACGACCGCTGCAGGCCGGCCTTGAGTTTCTGGAACCAGCTCATGCTGCGACTCCGGTGAGGCTCTCGCCATGGGCGGCGAGCGTTGCGGCGATGATCGTTCCAGGCGGCATCGGACGGTCGAGCGCCACGCGAAGATAGTGCGGGCAATAGCCGGTGCCGCCGTCCCGCTCGACCAGGACGTCGGCCGTCGTGCCGGCAAGGCGCGCGACCAGCCGGGCGCGAGCCGCCGCGCCTTCCTCGCGGAGGCGCGCGGCGCGTTCCTTGATTGCGGGCGCGGCGACGGCGGGCATGCGCGCGGCCGGCGTGCCCGGCCGCGCACTGTACGGAAAGACATGGAGATGCGGCAGATCCAACGCGCGGACATGCGCCAGCGAATTGGCGAATGCAGCGTCGTCCTCCGTCGGGAAGCCGGCGATGAGGTCGGCACCGAGCGCCACATCGGCGCGTGCACGCCGGATGCGGTCGGCCTGGCGCAGCGCGAGCGCCACGTCGTGCCGGCGGCGCATCCGCTTGAGGATGACGTCGTCGCCGGCCTGCAGGCTGAGATGGACATGCGGCATCACCCGCGCGTCGCCCAGGCATTCGATCAGCTCGTCGTCGATCTCGGCCGGATCGAGCGACGACAGGCGCAACCGCGCCAGCGCGGGGAGGCGCCGGAGCAGCACCGCGACCAGGCCGCCCAAACGCAACCTCTGCGGCGGCGCGCCGAGATCGCATCCCCAGGATGTAAGGTCGACGCCGGTCAAGACGATCTCGCGTGCGCCGGCAGCCAGTGCCGCCGCGGCGCGGGCGACCACGCGATCGAGCGGCACCGAGCGGCTCGGCCCGCGGCCCTGCGGGATGACGCAGAAGGTGCAGCGGTGATCGCAGCCTTGCTGGATCTCGATGAAGGCGCGCGTGTGATCGGCGAGGCCCGGTGGGGCGTCATCAGTCGCGACCTTGCCGCCGAACGGCGCGACCGCGATGCGCGAGCGCCCGGCGAGGCCGGCCCAGGTCGCGGGGTCGAGCTTGTCGGCGTTGCCCAGCACATGCGTGACACCGGGGAGGTCGAAGCGGGACGGATCGATCTGCGCGGCGCAACCGGTCACGACGATGCGCGAGGCAGGGCGCTCGCGACGGAGCCGCCGGATCGCGCGCAGCGCATCGCGTTCGGCGGCGCGCGTCACCGCGCAGGTGTTGACGATCACGGTGTCGTCCAGTCCCGCTGCGGCGGCGAGGACGGCAATGGTCTCCGATTCCGCGGCGTTGAGGCGGCAGCCGAAGGTGACGGTCGCTGTCATCGCCCGGCCGGTCAGAGAGCCACGTCGCCGCTGAAGCTGGTCGCGACCGGTCCTGTCATCGCGACATGGCCGTCGGGCAGCCATTCGATCTCGAGCTCGCCCCCATCGACGACGACGAAGGCGCGGCGGCCGGTGAGGCCACGCCGCGCCGCGGCGACCAGCGCCGCGCAGGCGCCCGATCCGCAGGCGAGCGTAATGCCGGCGCCGCGTTCCCACACGCGCAGGCGCAGACGATCAGGCGCCAGAATCTGGGCGATTCCGATATTCGCGCGTTCCGGGAAGATCGGATGGTGCTCGAGCTGCGGCCCGAGACGCGCGAGATCGATTGCCGTCGCGTCGGAGACAAAGAACACGGCGTGCGGGTTGCCCATGTTGACCGCGACCGGATCGCTGAGCGGTCCGAGCGACAGGTTCACATGCGCGGTATCGCAGGCCTCCCTGAGCGGGATCTCGCGCCAGTCGAGCCGTGCCGGCCCCATGTCGACCTGGATCCGTTCGTCGCTCGCGCGTGCGGCGTCGAGGAGGCCGGCAGCGGTCTCGATCACCACGTGGTCGGTGCCCTTCTCGCGCATGACGGCGTCGGCGACGCAGCGCGTGGCGTTTCCGCACGCATTGACTTCGCCGCCATCTGCATTGCGGATGCGCATGAACACGTCGGCGAGCCCCGCCCTGGGCGGTTCGAGGATGATGAGCTGGTCGCAGCCGATGCCGGTGTGTCGGTCGGCGAGCGCACGCACCTTGGCGTCGGTGAGCGGCAGGGCGGCGGCGCGGGCATCGAACACGACGAAGTCGTTGCCGAGGCCGTGCATTTTGGTGAAGCGGCGGATGGTCATCGCATGCTGGTCCTTGAACGGCGCCTTATATGGCACCGCACCGGCCAAATTGCCACCCGCGAGCAGGGTGCCTCAGCCGCCGCGCGGCCGCACGATCAATTCGTGGGCGAGGATCGTCTCGGCCCGCGGCGCCTCCGCCCAGGCTGCCTGCAGCGCCGCGACGATGGCGTCGCCGTAGCGCTCATAGGGAACCCGGACCGAGGTGAGCCAGGGCGCCACCCAGTCGTTGAGCGGATTGTCATCGAAGCCGACGATGACGAGATCCTCGGGCACCGCCAAGCCGGCTTCGCGCGCGCGGCGCGCGGCGCCATAAGCAATGAGGTCGCTGGCGCAGAACAGGCCCCGTGGGCGTTCGCGGCCGACCAGCAGCCGCCCCATCGCGCGATAGCCGATTTCGAGGTGGTCGCTGCCGCTGTCGGTCACGACCTGCGCATCGCGCAGGGGCCGACCCGCCGCGGCCATGCGGGCGCGGAAGGCGATGATGCGGTCGGCCGTGGCGGATGACGTCATGTCGCCGTGGATCACCGCAACGGGCGCGACCGCGCGATCGATGAAGAATGCTGCGACGTCATGTCCGGCCGCCCGGTTGTCGATCCCGACAAAGGGCGCACGTCCGTCGCCCGGGCAGCGGCGGTTCACGAACAGCATCGGCTCGCGGGTCTCTCGGAACGCCGCGAGCTGTCGGCTCGCGACAGGACCGAGGAGAACGATCGAGCGGGCCAGCTGCGCGCGCATCTCCAGCAAGTACTCGTCCTGGAGCTCGGGAACGTCGTGCGTGTCGCAGAGCACCATGACCAGGCCGGCGTTGCGCAGGGCCACTTCGGCGGCAGCGGCGATCGCCGCCATCGCCGGATTGGCCAGATTCGCCGCCAGGAGGGCGACCAATCGACTCTGCCGCTGGCGCAGGGCGCGGCCGACGCTGACCGGTCGGTAGCCGAGCTCCGCGATGGCGGCCTTCACCCTGGCGATGGTCTCGGCGGAGGCCTTCTTGGCGACGCCGTTGACGATCCGCGACACCGTCGCGATGGACACGCCGGCGCGCTCCGCGACGGTGGTGATCGAGGCGACCGATTGGCGAGGGGCGCGCGGAGGCGACTTTGCGGCGGGCATTCAGGGCTTCGATCCGGAACTTGCGTCGGGAGGGCGGTCGAGAGTATTGTATCTCAGGGAAAACGTTTTCCCAAGAATGATCATTATGGGAGGAAGGCAATGCGCTTCCGCAAGGCTCTCGCCGCCATGGTGGCGGCGCTGCTCGCAGTGGCGACGGGTGCCCAGGCGCAGCAGCTCACGGTCTGGCACGATCTCGGCGACAACGGCATTCGCTGGTTCAACGAGTTGAACGAGATCTACCGCCGCACCCATCCGGGCGTCACCGTCACCTCGGTGTCTTTCCCGACCGACCAGTGGTTCGGCCGTTCGATCGCCGCGATCAATTCCAACTCGGCGCCCGACCTGCTGTTCAACAACTACGAGCGCGTCATCCGCGTGATGACGCAGACCAACAACCGCATCGTCGACCTGTCGTCCGAACTTGCGGCGGCGGGCGACACGTCGTTCATCACGGAGGCCGATCGCCGCATCGCCACCTATCGCGGCCGGATGATCATCTTCCCAGTGCAGCGCGTGCAGATGGCGTTCGGGGTGCGGACGAGCTGGCTGCAGCGTGCCAACGAGCAGTTCCCGTCGACCTGGGCCGACGTCCTGCGCCTTGGCCAGAAGATCCGCGAGAACCCGAGCGGCGGCGCGCCGGCCTATGGGCTCGCGCTCCAGGCCGCGAATCCGCGCGACCTCATCCACATGCTCGACCTCTTCATGTTCGGCACCGGGCTGCAGCACACGCTGATCAATCCCGAAGGCCGCATCGTGATCGCCGAGCCGCGCCATGCGGAGGTGCTGAAGGAATTCATCAAGGCCTTCACCGAATACCGGCTGGTGAGCCCGGAGACGGTCAACCACTCCTTCACCGACATGTACCGGATGATCCTTGGCGGCCGCGCCGGGATGTTCCGCGTCGGCGACTGGAACGTGCGCGGCTGGGACACCGGCACCGCCGACCTGAACGGCGACTTCACGCTCGGGCCGTGGCCGGCGTTCCGCCAGGGCGATCAGAACGCAGTCGTCATCGGGGGCATGCGCGGCGTGGCCGTACCGGAGAATGCGCCCAACCGCGCAGCCGCCCTCGCGTTCGCGCGCTTTCTGCTTTCGCGCGAAGCCCAGGCATCGTCGCTCAACAATCTCGGGGCGGCGGTGCGCAGCGACATCCCGATGGACGGACTTTCGGAGCGCCGGCTGTTCTTCGCCAATCCGCGCGGCCGCCTCGTCGCGTACGACTTCCCGGAATCGGTCCACGAGTTCTATCCGCAGCTTGAGGCGGAGTATCACCGGCGCCTGCTGGCGGCGATCGCAAGCCCGCCGCGTGATCTCGACGCCTTCATCAGCCAGACTTCGACCGACCTGCAGGCATGGGTCGATCAGCGCCGTCCGCGCTAGGGTGGGCCGGGAGGGAGCGTCGGCTCCCTCCCGCATCCTCGGGTCACCGGGCAAGCTCAATCCATGAACGCCATTGCCGCAGCGCGTCGCACCTGGAACGAACGGCTGTTCTACCTGTTCGCGCTTCCGTTCGCGGCGCTCGTGATCGTCTTCGGGCTGTGGCCGATCGCGCAGAGCATCCGCGTCGCGTTTCTCGATTCCTACACCGCCCTGTCGCCCGACCCGCGCTGGGTCGGCTTCGCGAATTTCGAGACCATCTTCGCCGATCCGTATTTCCACGCCTCGTTGCGGATCACCCTGATCTTCACCGCACTCTCGGTGGTCGCCAATGTCGCGGTCGCGCTCGGCCTCGCGCTTGCCATCAACAGTCCGCTGGTGCGTCGCGGCAGCACGTTCTTCAAGCTCTGCATCTTCCTGCCGGTGATCACCCCCGACGTTGCGGCCTTCATCGTCTGGAAGGCGATGTACGACCAGGACTTCGGTGCCATCAATGCGGCGCTTGCCGCGCTGGGCCTGCCGCCCATGGCGTTTCTCGCGCGCGCCGATTCGGCGCTGTGGGCGATCACGGTTGCCGAGTTGTGGAAGCACGTCGGCTTCTACACCATCATCTTCCTGACCAACCTGGCGCTGCTCGACCCCGAACTCGACCGTGCGGCGATGCTCGACGGCGCGTCGTGGCGGCAGCGGCTCGTCCACGTGACGCTGCCGCAGCTGCGGCCGGCGATCACGATCAACGCCGTCTATGCGCTCATCCAGTTCCTCAAGACCTTCACCGTCGCCGTGGTGATGACGCGCGGCGGCCCGAACTTCGCGACGAACTTCGTCTCCTACTACGCCTATCGCCGCTTCGACGAAGCCCTGTACGGCGAGGCGACGGCGATGGCGACGACGCTTTTCGTGCTCGTCGGCGCGCTCGGCTATGCGATGTACTGGGCGGCGGAGCGGAGGGACTGGCGATGACGGCGCACCGGCGCCTCGTCCAGCTTGCCGCCTATCTCGGCCTCGGCGCCGTCTCGCTCGTCTTTGTTTATCCGTATTGGTGGATGGTGGTCAGCTCGCTGCGACGCACGCAGGAGGTCATGACCGCGCCGCTGCGCCTCTTGCCGGAGCGCTTCGACTTCACGGCCTATGAACAGATCGGGCGGATCGGCGGCATCCCGCTGGCACACTACGTCTGGAACTCGCTGGCGGTCACGATCGCCTCGACCGCGGTCGCGGTGCTCGTCACCGCGCTTGCAGCCTACGCGCTGAGCCGCCGCCCGAAGCTGCGCGGTCTGCAACTCGTCCGCTACGGGTTCCTGCTGACGATCATGTACCCGTACATGCTCCTGCTGATCCCGGTCTATCTGGTGATGCATCAGCTGGGCCTGCTCGGCAGCTATGCCGGCATCGTGCTCTTCCTCAGCCTGGGCCCGATCCAGTTCTTCCTGTTCGACCAGTTCTTCCGGTCGATCCCGAAGGAACTGATCGAGGCGGCGCTGGTCGACGGCGCCGGCGAATGGCAGGTGCTGTGGAAGGTCGTGTTGCCGATGTCGCGCAACGTCGTCGGCACGGTGACTCTGGTGACGTTCCTGCTCAACTGGGCGCAGTGGTTCCCGGTGATCGTGATCTCGACCGCGCCGACCACCTACACGCTGCCCGCCGCGCTGCTGCTGCTCAATACCGAGCTGGGCGCCAGCTTCCAGGCGATTCTCGCTCTGGCGACGGTGACGACGCTGCCGGTCGTCGTTGTGTTCCTGCTGACGCAGCGGCGGGTGATGGAAGGCTTTGCAGCCGGAGCGGTGAAGGGATGACGGACAGCCCGTGGACGACGGTCGAAGCGGCGGTCGCGCGCGCCGACGACTTCCTGCTTTCGCTGCGCGCGCATGGCCGCGAGGGTGCGTTTCGCACCAGTCTCGTGCACGACCCGGCACGCTGGCCGGGTGTGCTGCTGCCCGGAAGCTACGATGCGCTGATGGCGCTGCGCCTCACTGGCGGGCTCGACCGGCTGTCGCCGGCCGAGCGAGATGCGGCGGCGCGCTTCCTCAAGACGTTTCGCGGCGCCGACGGCAGCTTCCGCAATCCGCAGCACACGCCGGAGTCGACGTTCAAGCGGCCGGAGCGCGAGGAAACCGACCGCTACATCCAGTTCCACCTCGGCAACTATTCGCTCGGCGCGCTGGAGGCGCTCGGCGATGCCGAGCCGCCCGTGCTCGACTTCGTGCGCTGGGCGCTCGATCCTGCCGCCGTCGACGCATGGCTGGCGCGGCGCGACATGCGCGATCCGTGGCTCGAAGGCAATAACATCGTCAACCTCGCGAGCTTCCTCCTGCTGTTTGCGCGTCGCGGCGGCGCCGACGAAGCTGCGGCGCACGCGTCGCTCCGCCGGCTGGTCGACTGGCACCACTTCAACCAGGAGCCCGCGACCGGATTCTGGGGCGTCGGGCAGACCCACACGCCGGCCGGCCACCTGCACGCGATGGCCGGCGCCACGCACAACTTCCATCTGTTCTACGCGCTGGGCGAGCCGATCGCGCATCACCGGGCGATCGTCGACTACTGTCTGACCCTGCCGACTTCGATCATGAGCGCCTGCATCGACGTCGACGTCGTCGACATTCTCGCCAATTTCCTGATCCTTCACGACTACCGTCGAGCCGACATTCGCGCATGGCTCTCGGCGAAGCTGGCGGCGGTACTCGCCTTTCAGGGTCCCGACGGAGGCTTCTCCGACCTGCGCGATGGTGTGCGCCGACTCGACGGATGGATCGGCGGCTACGAGGAGCCGCAGGGCATCAGCAACGCCTTCGGCACCTATTTCCGGCTGATCGCCGTCGCGATGATTGCGACGGTGCTGTGGCCCGGCCGCCACCCGTGGCGGTTCCGCCGCATGATCGGCATCGGCTACTTCCCCGACCATCAGAGCAGTCCATGACGGCCAGCAACGCACTCGACCACCTCCACGACGAGCGCTACGGCGACTCGTTCGACCGCCGCAATCTCGACCATCGCTCATGGCTCTTCGTCGGCGGGCGCCGCCGGCAAAGCCTCGCCGGCACGTGGCGGCTCACGCCCGACCTGTTCGAGGAAGGTCTGCGTCAGCACTGGTACCGCCTTGATGGAACCCCGCCGGACGCGCGCACGAAGCCGTGGGACGGTCACCCCGACGAGGGGTACGACGTCCGCGTTCCTTCATGCTGGACGCTCGCACGGCCGGAGTGGCGGCATTTCGAGGGCTCCGCGTGGCTGAGCCGGCATTTCCGGGCGCCGCGGCGTGCCGACGGCGAGCGGATCTTCCTGCGCATTGGGGCGGCAAACTACGACACCAAAGTCTTCCTCAACGGCGTGTTTCTCGGCAGCCATCGCGGCGGCTCGACCCCGTTCGTGGTCGAACTCACCCGTGTCCTGCGCGACGACAACCGCCTCGATCTCTGTGTCGACAACGCGCGGCGGCCGGACCGCGTGCCGATGCATCACTTCGACTGGTTCAACTATGCCGGCGTGTATCGCGCGGTCGACCTGATCCGCACGCCCGCCATCTTCGTCCGCGATCTCGCCGTCCGCTGGATCGACGGCGCCGTGGAGGTGGAAGTGGAGGTCTCGGACGGCGCGACGGGCATCGCGCGATTCGAAATTCCGGAGCTGCGCGTGGCCTTCGACGTGGCGATTGCCGGTGGACGCGGTCGGGCGCGCGCCAAAGCCTCGCCGCGCCTTTGGTCGCCGGCGGATCCGAAGCTCTACGACGCGACGCTCGCGTTCGGAGCCGATCGCGTCGCCGACCGCATCGGCTTCCGGACGATCGCCACGCGCGACGCACAGATTCTGCTCAACGGCGCGCCGATCCGGCTCAAGGGCGTGTGCGTGCACGAGGACGACCTGCGCCTCGGAAAGGCGACGAGCGATGCCGACATCAGGCGCCGCTTTCGCCATGCGCGGGCGTTGGGATGCAACTTTCTGCGCCTCGCGCACTATCCGCACCACGAGCGCGTTGCCGAGCTTGCGGATGCGGAGGGGCTGCTCCTGTGGGCGGAGGTGCCCGTCTACTGGGCGGTCGATTTCGCCAATCCGCGGACCTATCGCGACGCCGAGAACCAGCTCGTCGAGCTGATCCGCCGCGACCGCAACCGCGCGAGCGTGATCGTCTGGTCGGTCGGCAACGAGAATGCCGACACGCGCGAGCGGCTGTCGTTCATGCGGCGACTCGCCTCCGCTGCGCGTCGCTGGGATCCGACGCGGCTCGTGTCCGCCGCGTGCCTCGTCAACAAGGCCAAGAAGCGGATCGAGGACCGTCTGGTCCGCCATCTCGATGTCGTCGGCATCAACGAGTATTACGGCTGGTACGACGAGGACGTCGGCGACCTGCTGGCGATCGGCCGCAACTCGCGGGTCGGCAAGCCGGTCATCATCACCGAGGTCGGGGCTGAGGCGCCTGCGGGGCGGCGTGGAAGGCCGGACGCGCTGTTCACCGAGGACAAGATGGTGGCGGTCTATCGTGCACAGGTCGACGCGGTCGGCCGCATGGACGGCGTCGCCGGAATGACGCCGTGGCTGCTCTACGACTTCCGCAGCGAGCGGCGCCAGAACCGGTTCCAGCGTGGCTTCAATTGCAAGGGCCTCATCGCGGCCGACAAGAAGACGCGCAAGCGCGCCTTCGCGGTGCTGCGCGATTTCTACCGCCGCTGGCGCTAGGGGTCTGCCCTACGGCATCGGCAGCGGCGCGGCCGTCGGCTTCGCGTTGCGGTCGATGACCTGCGCGGTCGATCCGACGATGAGCGGATCGGCCGGATAGACGACATTCGAGTCCTTGCTCGGATAGGGCAGGTGATAGAGGAAGTGCAGCATGCAGTTGAGCCGCGCGCGCTTCTTGTCGTTGGCCTTGATGATCGCCCACGGCGCGTCGGCGGTGTCCGTGTAAAGGAACATCGCCTCCTTCGCCTGGGTGTAGGCGTCCCATTTGTCGATCGACTGCAGGTCGATCGGGCTCAGCTTCCACAGTTTCAGCGGGTCGTCCTTGCGCGCCATGAAGCGCTGGTACTGCTCCTCGCGAGACACCGAGAACCAGTACTTGAACAGGCGGATCCCGCTCTGGACGAACATTCGCTCCAGGTCGGGACACTGGCGCATGAAGTCCATGTACTCCTGCGTTGTGCAGAACCCCATCACGCGTTCGACGCCGGCGCGGTTGTACCAGGAGCGATCGAACATCACGATTTCGCCGGCGCTCGGCAGCTGTTCGATGTAGCGCTGGAAATACCACTGGCTGCGCTCCTTGTCGGTGGGCTTCTCCAGCGCCACGACACGCGCGCCGCGCGGGTTGAGATGTTCCATGAAGCGCTTGATCGTGCCGCCCTTGCCGGCGGCATCGCGTCCTTCGAAGACCAGCACGATGCGCTGGCCGGTCTCCTTGATCCACGCCTGGGCCTTCAGCAGCTCGACCTGCAGTTGTGCTTTCTGGGCGTCGTAGGCGCTGGCACGCAGGCGGTGCTCGTAGGGGTAGGTGTCGCTCTGGAAGTTCGCGCGCAGCCTGGCGGGATCGTGCCACATCGCGACCGCTTCGGGGCTCGCTTCGGCCTCCGGCAGCCCCGCAGGCGTCCAATGCTTCTTCATGCGCGGCTTGGGCTGCCGGCGGGGAACGTCGTCCTCGCCGCCGAT